>NZ_JBBODA010000004.1:0-377542 GCF_038002705.1 Paenibacillus sp. FSL H7-0716 | reverse complement strand
CGCCGCTTTGGCGACCGCCGCCTTGCACAGGGATGAATTCGCCAACGCCGAATTCGTCCTTCTCGTAACGGCGGCGATCCAGCCGCTGCGAGATGCCATGCTCGATCAAATCCAGACCCTCTTGATCACGTGGAGATACGAAAGTAATCGCAAGCCCTTTGCCACCAGCACGGCCAGTCCGGCCAATCCGGTGAATATAGCTATCCACATCAAGCGGCATATCATAGTTAAAGATGTGAGTAATACCTTCAACATCCAGACCCCGAGCTGCTACGTCTGTCGCTACAAGCAGCTGCAGCTTCGCATCACGGAATCTTTTCATCACACCTTCACGTTTACCTTGGGACAAATCACCGTGCAGCTCGTCGCATTCATAACCGGCTGCTTGCAGCGCTTCGTTCAGGTTGGATACCCGCCGTTTCGTCCGGCAGAAAATAATAGCCAAGTAAGGACGATCCCGTTCAATGAGGGATTTGAGCGCTTCTTCTTTATTGCGGTCCGAACATTCCACTACTTGCTGTTTGATATTATCCAGCGGAATCGGAGAACCACTCTTAATGATGATATCCAGTGGCTCTTTCATGTAATTAGCAGCGAGACGTTTAATCGGATCAGGCATTGTCGCGGAGAACAACATAGTCTGACGACGATAAGGGACAGCCGTAATGATGGTCTCAACATCCTCCAAGAAGCCCATGTGCAGCATTTGATCGGCTTCGTCCAGTACAAGCATTTTTACGCCGCTAAGATCCAGCGTCTCCCGGCGCATATGATCCAAAAGTCTGCCCGGTGTACCGATGATAAGATGTCTGCCGCCTTCCAGCTTGCGCAGTTGCTTCTCTACATCCTGACCACCGTAAACCGCCAATATTTTAATATCCGTATGACGCGCCAGCTTGCGTGCCTCTTCTGTAATTTGCAAAGCCAGCTCACGTGTTGGAGCCATAATCAGCGCCTGAGGATAAGCCCGCTCCGTATGGATCTTGTCCATAATTGGCAGCAAAAAGGCCAAAGTCTTCCCTGTACCTGTCTTCGCTCTAGCTATTACATCCAAGCCCTGCACCAATGGCGGAATGGCTTCCTGTTGCACTGGCGTAGGTTTAACAATGCCTTGACTTTGAAGCAATGTACACAGTAATTCTGAAACTCCTAAATCTTTAAATCCCGGCAAATTCTCCACCTCACTATTTTCTCGGTTTAATTTGATTACATCTCTTTCTTAACTTCCGTCTTCAAAAGCCCTGTTGAGGCAGCCTGCATAGGCTGTCCTGTTCTGGGGCATATGCTTCAGATTCAGCTATATTCAAACAAAAGCGGAAGAACACCGTCACCGGCATCCTTCCGTCCCATGTATCCCTTGACCCGTTAAAAGAGTGCGGTCAAAGTTCGGTTTCTGGGCAGCAGCGATCCACCGGACGTTAAGACGGCACTCCATTTGCGTTCCATTCCACTTTATACAATAGAAGTAAAGTTAAGCTTAGAAAGTTATCTTTTATATTGTACTTGATAGAAAGGCATTTGTGTGAAACTGCTGAAGAATAATTATTCAAATCCCTTAAGCTAGAACCTTCCCGATTTAAAAATCGCATAGATCAGCCACAAGAACATCAGAAGTGCCACTACGCTGCCAACCTCTACTGTAGGGAAATTCCATAACACTGAAGGCTGTCCACGCATCGCAGTACCAATAATGAGTCCTGTCATGATGATGCTAAACGCGAGCATCACAATACTGAATGCTAAACGGTTACCTACCCGGTCCAGCTTACGCTCCAGATTCTGCATCTCAGGTGCCACAATCTCCACCTTTATCTTGCCCTTACTGATCAGCGCGGATAACTGCTTAGCCTGCCCAGGAAGCTCCAGCAGACTCTCTGTTAAGTCGGCTACGCCTCCCAGGAACTTACGCTGCAATCGACTGCCGCTAAAGCGCTGCTTCACAAGTTCCCGCCCAAAGGGTTCCGCCATCTCCAAAATACTGATGGTTGGATCTAAGTTGCTGATGACTCCCTCCAGCGTGAGCATTGTCTTCCCTAACATCGTCAAATCCGGCGGCAGCACTAGACGGTGTTTTCGCGCTATGCCGAACAGATCATTCAGGGCTTTGCCTATACTCATTTTGCTAAATGGAACATCATAATATTCATCCCGCAGCCGATCCATATCATCATGCAGCGCACTTCGATCAGCATCCTCAGGAATGACTCCAAGACGCAAAATTGCCCGGACCATTGCATCCGTATTTTTGCGCATCAGAGCGATAATAAGTGCAGACAGCTGCTCCTTCATCTCCTCATTCAGCCGGCCCATCATGCCAAAATCAATCAAAGCCAGCTTTCCATCACCCATCCGTATAACATTGCCCGGATGAGGATCAGCATGGAAAAAACCATGAATGAAAATTTGTCTAAGCATCATTTCCACAAGTTGCTGAGCAATGGCTTTAAGCTTAACGCCTTTACTCAGCAACTCATCGCGGCGACTCAGCGTTGTCCCTACCACATATTCCATCGTCAGCACTCGTGCTGACGTATAGTCCCAATAGATATCCGGGATGTACACTCCCTCATAATCCATCTGCTGATCGATTTTCTCTGCATTACGTCCCTCTTGGCTATAATCCAGCTCGCCAAGCAGCGATTTCGAGAACTCCTCTACCATACGGCATAGCTGATATTGCCTCGCCCAGCTGAGCCGCTTTTCAGCAAGCGTACTTAAATCTTTGAGAATTTCCAAATCCCTGCTCATCGTTCGCAGAATACCCGGACGTTGAACTTTAACAGCTACGACTTGTCCACTGTGAAGCTCAGCCCTATGCACCTGACCGATGGATGCCGCAGCAAGTGGCGTATCCTCAAAAGAGTTAAAGATTTCATCCATATGCTGATCCAGTTCCTGCTCAATGATCGCACGCACGCGGTCGACAGGAAAAGGAGGCACATTATCCTGTAGTTTTACCAATTCCTGAATAATAGAATCAGGCAGCAGATCTGAACGGGTACTGGCGAGTTGTCCCAGCTTAATAAAGGTCGGGCCCAAATCCTCCAGCACCAGCCGAATCCGCTCCCCGAGCGTAAGGCTTGTGTGTGCTTCCTGCGTTACAAGACGACGTGGAAGGGATAGTAAGTGATAGAGCCCCAGCTCTTCCACCATATAGCCAAAACCATGGCGCATAAGCGCCATGGCGATTGCCCGGTAACGTCCGGCATGTCTAATGCGTACTGCCATTTAGTCCGAACGCGTTTCCGCCGATGTTCCCTCTAGATGGGAAATCCCCTCTAGCTCGGCCAACCGGCGCTCCAATACTGCAATTCGCCCTTCCAGCTCGGCAATATCGTTTTGTACAGGCACATTCATTTCCTTCAGCACGCGTTGTACTTGCTCTTGTACAGCAGACTTGAACATGCCTCGTTCTTCCTCACCACGATCAATCAACCGATCGACGAGAGCCCTAGATTCTGAAGGAGCAAGCTCCCCACGTTTCACTAGTTCTTCAACAACCTTCTCTACTTTTTCCTTACTGACAATGGTGAGGCCCACTCCTAAAGAGATCGCTTTTTTAAACAAATCACTCATGGCACTTTCCTCCCAAAGATTCCGTTTCATTACATAACGGAGTTTATAATTAAAGTATACCCCACTGTGTACGTATTTCAAAAAAACACAACATTGCTTAGTTAGTGACCGGAATACGGGCAGCCCAAGTAGCCGCCTGTAGAATTAGTTTACGTAGTGCCGGATGACGGAAGGAGGGTTCATGATGACCAGGCATAAGGAATACTACGCGTCCTAAACCATAGCTATGGCACCATGCAGCTGGAATCCATTGCCCCTCAGATTCATATTGAAGCAGAATAGTCCGTTCTGTGAACGGGTCAAATTCAAAATGATAGGGCTCCTCATCCAATTGGAAATCTTCCACACCTTCGGTGATGTCATGCTCCAGCACCTTGAAGTTCAGGGGTTCATAAGCTGTGTGTCCGTTAAATCGACCCCCGATTAGCTGAGCAAGCTCGTTACGTTTCGTCAGCGAAGCTCCCGTATGGAGAACAATGAGTCCTCCTCCTCCGCTTACATAGCTGAGCAAACCAGCCGTTTGTTGAGGGGAGACTGTTTCGTTCCACAATTCATTGTAAGCAATACATAGGTCATAACTTGCTAAATGCTCAATGCGCATTAATTTTTTATTTTCTGAACATTGCACGGTTAATAAATCATTTAAGATCTCGCTAATTTGTTGGTCCACTCCTTGAAGTGGATGAAACCGGGGATGGGTGTAATCACCAAGTAATAGACATTTTCTCTTGTCCATGGGATTCTCCTCCTTATTCGTTGTTATTATTCGTCACATGTTGCCTATATTCTAAGGAAAACTGCCGCGAATGTCCATGCAGATGGCAGGTATATTGCTCTTTGGGCTTATTTTTCCGGGTAAAAAAGCATCCCCGGCCATGATAACAGGCGGGAATGCTTCTGTGTGATAACGTCATTCGTGTAAAGCTAACGCAACTTGTGACTTAGCGATTGGCCGCCACATATTTGCCTAGCTCTACAATCATGCTTCCCATCCGTTCATGCTCAGGCATAATGATACGCTGTACGCCCTCTTCTTTAAGCGCCTCTGAGGTAATCCGCCCTACAGAAACAGCAAGCACTTTATCCTCAAAAGACTTCAGCATTTCTTCCAGCTTTCCCTGTTCCCGGGCAAATTGACAGAGGAAACGAAACTGTGGTGCACTCGTAAAAGCCACGGCATCAATTTTGCCTGATATGATTTCTAGAAGCAATCTTCCCAGTTCGCCCGGCTCAGGTGGGGTATGGCGATACGGCAGCACTTGGCGGGTAGTAGCGCCAGCCTCCTGCAGCCATGCAAGCATATGAGGAGCTGGATCGCCGTGCAACTGAAGAACGACTTCTTTCCCCTGCAAATTCAGGGATTGAAGTCCACGAATCAATCCGATTGTACTTCCGTCGTCGTCACGAATCTCCGGCGTAAGTCCTCTTTTTTTCAAAGCATTCACTGTCTTATAACCCCGTGCGGCAATAATAGAACCAGAAAGTACTTCTAAGAAACGTTCTTCGATCCCCATTCGCTCAGCCATATCGAAGAGAGCATCAAGTCCCATCCCTGTAGTCAGGATCGCCAAGTAGGGAGGCTGATTGATCCATGCATTCAAACCTTCCTGCAAGGCCTCATCATCAAGAAATACAGTCCCTTGAGCAGGTCGGCATACTGCCGTCCCCCCCATATTCTGAACCAGCTTGGCCATTTCTTCGGATTTGCGCGGACCCGCCAAGGCGACAGTGATCCCTTTTAATTGCTCTGCCATTTCCTATTATCTCTCCTCTCTCCATTGCCTAACCCAACATTATTGTTTATCAGTATACTTGCAAAGGAGTTCAAAAGGGAAGATAAAAAGCACGGTTCTCCTATCAGAAATCATTCTTATTACCAGAAGCGTTTATCTTAAAGCGGCTCGCCAGCTTCTGCAGTTCTTCTGCAAGACGGCTAAGGTCGGTAGACGAAGAGGCCATCTCCTCTACAGAAGCAAGCTGCTCTTGTGCGGCAGTTGCGATAGTTTCCGTATTCACAGCCGCCTCTTCCGATATGCCGCGAATTTCCCCAATAGCCTTCTCCATATGATTAGACTCCACCAATAAGGTCTGCACAACCCCGCCCATGGCTTCAATCTTCTCCGCGGCACTCTTTACTGCTCTTCGGATACGAGAGAAAGAACGTCCGGAAGTATCCACAGCCTCAATACCTTCGGATACGCGCTGTCTGGTGTCTTCCATCGTATGAGTTACCAGCAGCATCTCACTATTAATAGCGGTAATCTGTTCGGCAATCAAATGTGCGGATCTCTCTGATTCCTCTGCCAGCTTACGCACCTCGGCAGCAACCACCGCAAATCCACGCCCTTGTTCCCCGGCTCTGGCTGCCTCAATGGAAGCATTGAGGGCCAGCAGGTTGGTCTGGCGGGCAATCCCGGTGATGACACCAACAATGCCCTCAATTTGACTGGTCCTTTCATTCAGCTTGTCAATTACACTGCCCAGCTCTCCGACCGTTTCATGGATACCATTGATTTTGTCCACCACGCTGATAACCGAATCATTGCCTTCTGATGCTGAGAGTGAAGTCTTGTCCATCATTGTGGATACTTGCTCCATATATGTGGAAATCTGCTCGACCTCGCTAGCTGTAGCGGCAGTGCTCTCCATTCCTTTTCGTACACTAACCACCTGTCGCTCCGTCCCTGCCGCTACGTCCTGAATCGCTATGGTCACCTGCTCAATCGTTTGGGCAGTCTGATCCGCACTAGCCGTCAGTTCTTCCGCTGAGGAGGAGACATTGCTTGTCATCTCCTGCACGCCAATGATCATCTCGCGCAAGCTGATCACCATTAATTGAAAATTCTCTGCCAGCAGCCCTATTTCATCTTTACGGAAAACACCCATGTCTTCCGACAGATCACCTTTGGCTATCACCGCAGTTGCTTTCCGCAGCCGGAAAAGCGGTCTCAAAATCGATTGAATATTAAAATAGATCACAACCAGCGCAAGCAGAACGGAAACTACAATAACAAGCAGAGCTGTATCGCGGATTCCACTAGTTGCTGAGTTAACCTCATCAATGCTGATCGTACCTCCGATTCTCCAACCCGTCAGTTCATTGACCATAAAGGTCATCTTTTTGGACGTATCCTTGAAGACATAATCGAAGACCCCTTGTTCTTTTTCGAACATTTTCTTAACAAAATCATCAGACGATTCCTGCCCGATAGCTTCTGTAGGATGAACTAGAAACTTCTTGCTGTTATCAACGATGAGGATATAACCTTCCTTGCCTACCTTAATTGAGGTCAGCTCCCCTAAAGTAGACAGGTTAAGATTCATTGTGATCACCCCATCACCGCCCTTAAGAACCGTTGATATCGCAATCGCGGTTTCCTTATTTGCGGTTTGAAAAGCCGGAGAAATCACTGCCCCTTTTCCTTGCTTCAGAGAATTAATATAGGCGCTTTCCTGCCTTGGATCATAACCCTCTGGCAGCTTAGCATCTAAAGCATGAATAGCCTTGCCATTGCTTGTACCCACATAGATGTCCAGTACATCCGGATGCAGTGCCACATATTCCTTCAGTCTGGCTTTTACAGCAGAGGAAGTCCCCCCAGATCCCTCACTGTTGATCCCCTCAGATGAAAACTCCGCGGCAAAATAAGAAATCGCATCTATTTTGGATTGAATATTAGAGTTAATGATTTCATTTACGGCTAACACACTTTCGGTAGCATTGTTCACCAGTTGATCTTCCACTTCCTGGCTGGCAGCTTGATAGGTTCGCCAGCCTATTATAATACTGGGCAGCAGCAGTATTATTAGGTATGTAAGAATTAACTTGGCACGGATAGTCATACCCGCATTTTTTTTCATAGACATCATCATCTCTCTCTCATCTGAGTCTTAGGCAAGGATACATTTACCAGACTTAATATATAATTTTATATCTGTTTTAGGAACCGATTTTCCTCCTATCTTTCTTCGTTTTTCTCATTTTTTTTGAGAATTGTCATATAAATGCAACAAAAAAGGCCGCCTCAATGAAAGCGGTCTCTTCCGATTTACTTATTATTGCCGCAGCACAGGCTCCGGCACTTCTATCCTAATTATTCTTTTTGTTCTTACAGTTCGGGCAGACGCCCCCGAATACTACATGGGCATGACCAATGGTATAACCGGTATCCTTGGCCACTGTATTCATCCATTCACGCGGAACTTGATTCATAACCTCATCTACTGCTCCACAAACTTCACAAATGATATGCTGGTGATCATCCATACGTGCATCATATCTGCTGGCAGCTTCACCAAGCTTAAGCTCACGAATCATTTGTTTATCTGAAAGATAACGCAGAGAGTTATATACCGTACCGTATGCTAAGCTATGTCCCTGCTCTACTAGCCGATTCATTACTTCCGCAGCAGTAGGATGGTCATGTGAATTAAGGACGATATCGTAAACAGCTTGACGTTGGGAGGTCAAATTTAGACTTTTCATTCCTATCATCCTCTAATTTATTTTTAGATCAAGTATAAATCTTGTGAATGGGAACGTCAATCCCATTTTTATCCACGTGTTACTTTACAAGCTACCTAATCATTCCGGAATATTTAATGTCTACATCAGCCTTCACTTGGAAGTCAAGTTTAGAATAGAGTTCCTTCCACACTTTCATTTCCGTATCGTTATTAAAGTGTCTTGCTCCATAATGCAGCCCCCAACCAAAGGGATCAAGACCACTTGCTTGAATTTTGGTCAGCAATGCTAAGATATCCACTTCCAGTTCTTTTCCCCCAGCAACTGCAATTTTCTCCAGCATGCTATGAGTCACCAGATCTGGGCTACTACTCTCTTCGAGAATACCTTTTATCTTAATATGATAACGAATAGTAGCTTTTCCTTGCTCTGGTGTCACGATTTTATAGTGCGAGGATGACCTCTCTGTGTAATATTGAAACATAATTCCCTCGGAATGGGCGGGTAAGTTAGTCCGCAGATTCGGGCGTGACAGCAGATTATATAGCCGGGTCTCATTTGGCGTAAGAACCATTTTGATTTTCTCATTATTCAGCAGAGCAATTTTATCAATTAAAAACTCCTTTTCCCCTTTAGCCTCGATAATCGGCAGGATCGGATCAATCCCCTCCTCAAAAACATTTCTCATCAGCTGATAGGAATACACACTAGAAATAAATGGAGACTCCGTGCCTTGTCCACTCATAGCCAGGATAAGAGAATTCGATGGGATCCGCTCTGATTCGGGTCTTACCTTCAGCACTTGAAGTGCTTCCGGACGCCCTATTGCAAAATTAATAATAAGCTGTATATCTCTACGTCGCACGGCCCAATCCATAACATGGAGAATATCTTTACGGGCAACCTCCTCCCCCAAAATAATTGATTTACAATGGGAGTAATCAAGCTCCTTTTCCACTCTGGATTTCATTCTACGAAGCGCTTCCGAAATGCTCGAAGACTCCTCCGTCAAGATCTGCATCTTCTCATCAATCTTGGTGACATCCCCCTGAGGGATAGCAAGCTTCAAGCTAATCTTAAAATTTCCTTCTTCTGTACCTTCATCAACGCCGATCGCTAGCACAAAAATCCGCAAATCAATTTCCTTGAAGTCACAACCAGGGAGAAGCAGGAGTAAGGTAATCCCAATTCCAGCAAGCACTCTTCTCATAGCTTCCCCCTCCTAACTTTGCGATAACAATAAAACAGCAGAGCGATGATAAACATCTCACCAAACCAGCGAATTTGCAGAAACCAGGCACCAAACATGTTAAGCTGATATTGATCCAGCCCCATCAAGGACAGAACCATCGCGCTAAACAAGCCTAGGATGCTCCACTCTTTCCAGCGCTCTGCTTTTGGGGACTGTTTTTTAACAGATGAAATGGCCCCTTTAAAGAGCTCTAGACCTCCATGCCAATGAACGATTACACTTACCAGAGATAAACTCAAATAGGCAAAATAAAAAATAAACAGCATCCGTTCAATAATAAAGGATTCTATCCGAATACTGTCGGCCGTCGAGAACCATGTATACACATGTTTATCAATAGCAACGGTTCCGAAATAGCCGATGGGAACTAAAAAAGTCAAGAGCAATACGAAAAGACCCTCCACCCCTATAATCCAGACATGTTTCAGCTTCAGCCCATGAAATACCCGATTAAATATGGCCAGGTTTAAGTAACCACTGAACGAAAAGGTAGCCGCCGCAAGGCTCATTAGGTCCGGCTTATGCCAGAGATATGTAGTAATCTGCAGAACAGAATCCCAATTGAAGTCCGGATTGAGCAACGCTTTTACGAGGCCATAAATAATTAATGGTAAAGTTACGCTGAGAATGATCTCAAGCCCATACAAGAGTGATAGAGAATCAAAGCGACAGCAGATGCAGACCAAGACTAAAAAACTGATCACAACCGTATAAGGATTCGAATCCGGGCTGATAAACCGCAGCGTGATATCTACAAAAGAAAGCAATGTAACTCCCCCAGCCACACACCATAAGCCGGCAAAAAGGACCAGTAAGGTTCTGGCTAACTTCTTAGGAAGCAAAGAGTGAAATATTTCCGGAAACCCCTTGCCGGGGAATTTAGCAATCAGAACAGTAAATGTATAGACAAACAAAGTGCCCAAGATCGTTCCGATTAGTATGGACATCAAAGCACCACCAAAACGTCTGTCTATTAGTTCCCTTGGAACAAAATTAATGATGTTGATCACGCTGTTCATCAGAAAAAGACAGTAGAAATAACGGCTTTTGGCCATCAATGGCCCCCGCCCTTCTTCTTGCCCAGGGTATCGAGAAAAAACAATCGGAAATAGGGTTGTCCAAAGCTGCGCTGCTTGCATAAATACATGGCAAAGCCCACTACACAGACCACTACACCAATCAACCCTAAAAAAGCTGCGGCAAAAAGGAAAATATATTTCAGCACGCGTATCGACAAGCTCATCATATTCAGCGGAATTAAAAAATTGGATATTGCAACCGCAGAGACCAATATAATCATGATATTCCCTACTAGCCCTGCTGCCGTCGCCGCTTGCCCCAAGATCAGACCTCCTACAGTTGTAGCCGTTGGACCAATCGCCTTGGGAAGCCGTAAACTCGCCTCAGTCAGAAACTCCATCATCATAAGCATTAAAAGTACTTCCACAAAAGATGGATAAGGTACTGTTGCACGACTACCCGAAATAAGCAGTGCAATCTGCACCCGAATAATTTCTGGATTATACGAGGTGAGGGTTACATAGAATGCAGGCAGCCAAAGTGTCATGCCTACACCGATAATCCGCAAAAGCTTCAGAAAACGCCCCACGATAGGAAATTGGATTTTATCATCCATGGATGTGAAAAAGTCATTAAAAATAGACGGCAGCACTATCGCATAACCCGTAGTATCCAGCATTATCGCTACTTTTCCTTCAGATAAATTAAACACAACCCTGTCCGGTCTTTCGGTGATAATGGACTTGGGGAGTATTCTTAATTTATCACTGCTTATAAACTTCTCAAGTTCGCCTGTAGCCTGCAAAATATCAACCTTTAACGTCCCCATTTTCTCACGTAATTCCTTTAAAACATTCTTATCCACCCGACTGTTATCGTATAGAATCGCTATTTTTGTTTTGGAGACATCGCCGATGACCATGGTCTCCATTTTGAGATTGGTGGATTGATACCGCCGACGAATCATGTTCATATTCACTGCAATATCCTCAGTTAGCGCATCTGAAGGCCCCTGAGAAATGCTTTCTGCAGATGTTTCATTAACCCCGCTGATCTCCGTATTCATAGCATCAAAGAAACAGAACGTATCCTTCAAACCCAGAAGAATATATCCGCTAAGCAAAAGCTCAATCGCCTTATCCTTTGTAGTCGCCTCTTCACTGCCCGGATACGTCAAAATGTAATTTTGATAAGCGTTGATATTCTCCATCTCATAGAACGGTGCAATTACATTTCGGCTGAGGATCTGCGAATCCGCAACGCTTTTGATATAAAGTAGGTCGACCTGCCCAAAAGAGGTAACGATCGTCTTATCGATTAAATCCGCGAACCCGTTCAGCTGATCTTTGATCCATTCCAGAGAAATATTGTCCTTATCCTGTTGAACTGACATGGAACATCATCCCTCCTCTTTATCCTTTACGTCCCGGTTCCCACCTTATTTTGGCACTGTTTCTCTGAATTCATGCACAGCACGATTGAATGGGAAGTTTCTTTTCACAGGACTGTGGTAATAAATGAGATGAAGATTGTAAAGATGGAGGGATAATAGATGGACCCAAACCGTAAGATAACGCAAAGTCTTCCACAATTTCCGGAATCATTATGGAGAGATACCACGGATTTACCGACTTTCTCAAAGCTGGCTGAAGATATCTCTACAGATGTCGCAGTGGTAGGCGGTGGAATTACAGGCATTACAACAGCCTATCTCCTCAGCATAGCAGGCTACAAAGTCACGCTCTTGGAAGCCGGGGAAATTCTAAGTGGCACAACGGGTTTTACCAGTGCAAAAATCTCAGCACAGCACGGGTTAATCTATCATCATTTGATAAAGCATTTTGGGCAGGAGCAAGCCCGGCTCTATTATCGCTCGAACAGCGAGGCTATGAATTGGATCCAGAATACGGCTGATGAGCTTGAAGTATCCTGCGACATGAAACAGGAGGCAGCTTTTCTGTACGCGGATGCTGAAGATCATAAGACGCTTAAACAGCTGGAGGAAGAGTATAAAGCCTATGAACAATTGGGGCTGCCCGGAGAGTGGCTAGATAACGTCTCTATCCCTCTGATGGCCAGTGGTGCCATTAAATTACCAGGACATGCCCGCTTTCACCCGCTGCAATATCTGAAGGGGCTACTGAAGGTCATTCAGGATAAAGGTGGCGTAATCTATGAGCATACGATGATGGCGGATAAGGTGGAGAAGAACGATAAGCTTACGCTTTTTACTGAAAAGGACGAGTATCGGATCACCTGCCGCTACGCCGTTTCGGCTTCTCATTTCCCCTTTTACGATGGAGGAGCACTATATTTCTCGCGACTGCATGCTGAACGTTCCTACTGTCTGGCGATCCAGCCTGAAACGGATTTTGAGGGTGGAATGTATCTAAGCGCAAGCGAACCCACCCGTTCTCTGCGTGCAGTAGAGTGGGAAGGCAGGAATCTGGTCATTGTCGGGGGAGACAATCATAAGACGGGCCAGGGCATCTGCACGATAGGACACTATGAGAATTTGGAGCTATTCGCAGGAAATCTGCTCGGCATCAAAACAATCCCTTACCGTTGGGCAGCACAGGATTTAATCACCCTAGACAGGGTGCCCTACATCGGCAAGATTTCAGACGATAAAGAGATTTATATTGCCACAGGCTTTGGAAAATGGGGCATGACAAGCGGTACGCTGGCTGCACAGATCATCTCGGATCAGATTCAGCGCAAAGATAATCCATATTCCGAATTGTACGATCCGTCCCGCTTCAAAGCTGGCACCAGTCTGAAAAACTTCATCGTACAAAATGCCAATGTGGCAAAAGAGCTCGTGGCGGGCAAAGTGGAAATCGTCCATAAAAAGACAACTGATTTAGAAGCTGACGAAGGGGCCGTTGTGTTCCATGATGGCAAACGTGTGGGAGCTTATAAGGATACAGAAGGTAAACTTCATCTGGTGGATAGAACCTGCACCCATATGGGCTGTGAATGCGAATGGAACAACGGGGATCGCTCTTGGGATTGCCCTTGCCATGGTTCCCGCTTCTCCTACGATGGGGAGGTTTTAGAGGGTCCTGCTTCGGTACCGCTGACGAAACTCCATGAATAATACTTTTCATGAAAAGGCAGTTCGGCTTCATGAAAATTTGCAGCCCCTTCTCTAAGAGGCGATTGTAATTGCCCTATAGCATTCAGGTATAATAAGACTTGAATGAAGCAGCTGCTTCAAAAAAGTTTGAAGGAGAGTGACGATAGAGATGGATTTGAGAGGAAAGAGTGTTGTAATTACTGGTGCAGGCAAAGGGATCGGAAAAGCCTTGGCTATGGCACTGGCTAAGGAAGGTGCTAATTTAGGCCTGATCTCCAGAACTTCAGGTGATCTCGAAGCGTTAAAATCAGCCTTAACGGAAGTATATGACGTTAAAGTCAGCATTGCCGTGGCCGATATCGCTGTACGCGAAGAAGCTGAACGTGCTGTTGCTTCCCTGCAAAATGAGCTTGGAGCATTTGATGCATTAATCAACAATGCCGGGATCGCAAAATTCGGCACTTTAGTAGAAATGGACCCTGCAGACTGGGAGCGCCACATCCAAGTTAATCTTTACGGTACTTATTACGTAACTCGTGCTGCACTGCCTGCGATGATTGAGAAAAATGGCGGAAATATCATCAATATTTCATCCACAGCCGGAGAGCGCGGCTTCGCGACAGGCTCTGCTTATTGCGCGTCCAAGTTCGCTCTCATGGGCATGACCGAAGCCCTCGCACAAGAAGTGCGCAAACACAATATTCGCGTCGTAGCCTTGACTCCAAGCACGGTCAACACTGGCCTAGCTTCCAATGCTGGACTCAAAATCGGTGACGAAGATCGAATGATGCAACCTGAAGATGTTGCTGAATTGGCACTGACAGCTTTGAAGCTGCCGGATCGCGTCTTCCTAAAAACAGCAGGACTATGGACCACCAATCCGCAATAAAATCGCGCTGGACGCGGAGGGAGCCGGATGATCTGGGGTGATTGCACTTTGTGCATTCAATTTAGTGGCTCCCCTCCTTTTATGCGAGTTGGGCTTGATTCTATTGTACAGAATGCAACAGACTGCCTTATCCAGATAACATTCAGACTATTCTGTTGCACATTCTGCAATGTAACTTCATTTGGGGCTTTATTAGGTAACCGGGACTGGAATTAGGTGCTAGCTGTAATGGTGGTTTTGAGTAAACACTTTGGAGTTCAGTTGCACTTTGGCTTAGAGTAACGTTACGATTGAGGTGGCACTTTACTTGCAGTAGTTACTTTAACATGCAGCAGTACTTTAACTTGCGATAGCCACTTTACTTGCAGTAGACACTTTACTTGCAGTAGACACTTTACTTGCAGTAGACACTTTGATTTTTGGCAGGTACCTGAGTTTGCACCATACTTAACGTTTAAATAGATAATAGTTGCACTTTGTACATCTATTCAGCGCAATTAGAGGAGAAATCATACTTTAGTTGCACTCTATACAGTTAAAAGAAGGCTATTCTCGGCTATTCACCAGATTCGCACAAATTAGTTGCAGAGAATACACTTATTCGATCGTTTCGGGTGTGACGGATAATTTAAGTGTACAAAGTGCAATTAAGCGCCCGCATTCTTGTGTCTTGTGGGATGGTCTTTTATTTTTGTTAGTTGAAAACACGATGTTACCTTGAAATCTTGGCTAATTTTCGAGGTTCCTATGTTATATTATTTTGATTCACAATGTCCTGAAAAATATACTAACTTTCTGATCGGAGGTTTATCTATCATGCTGGTAGTAACTAATACTATTAAAGTAAAAGAAGGTCATGGCGAAGCCATTGCTCAACGTTTCGGAGGAAATAATGGTGTGCAGGATATGGCAGGGTTTGTACGTATGGAGGTTTGGCGTGGAAATGCCAAGGAAGGTGTCGAGGAACTAAAAATCTGCACCGTATGGGAGAATGAGGATGCATTCAAAGGCTGGACCTCCAGCGAGTCCTTCCGTCAGTCGCACCGTGGTGCTGGTGGTAATGACGCAATTCTGGGTGCTTCCATCGATAAATATGAACTAATGATCAGCCGCACGCCCGGTAACTAAGTATTTGGATCACCCAAACAGAGCCGTAGCTTGATGGAACCAGCAGTGTGTACGGGATAGTTGCCCGATAAGTACAGTTAGCTAATTAACTGTTATTGCTAGGTAACCGGTGCTACGCGCTAATTGACTATTACCACTCGGTTAACCGTTACAGCCACCTAACTGTCTTTTACCTCTTCGGCTAAGACAACCAGCAGGCTAATTAGCACAGTTATCGCTTCTAAATGCTAATTGCTACGGTAAAAACTTAGAGTAATTATCGTCCAACAGACTGTTTGATTAACCTATTAGATAAAGTTCAGTTAGTTGGTACAAGCAGCGCTATTATCCAGCGATGCCCTGTGCTCAAGCCTAAAACAAACAGGGATGTCCGGAGCCAATTTGGCTCTGGGACATCCCTGTTTGTTTATAAACTCATTATTTACTTACATCTGGCTGAGGCGTCTCCACCTCTTGATGTTTACCCGGCCAGAATGACCAACGGCCAAAGAGCGTCGTAATAGCTGGTACAAGGAACGGACGAACCACGAAGGTATCCAGCAGAACACCTAGAGCGGTGATGATACCGAACTGCACAAGCACCTGGATCGGCAAGCTTGCCAATACAGCAAATGTACCTGCCAGAATAAGGCCGGCAGAGGTAATTACCGAGCTGGTCTCATTCACACCTTCCGCGATAGCCTGCTTAAGCGGCATGGTTTTACGCTTTTTCCAGATATTCGAGATCATGAAGATGTTGTAGTCTTCTCCAAGTGCCACCAAGAAAACAAAGGAATACAGTGGGATCGCTCCCTGAATGGCATCTGCTCCCATCACATAGTGAATGATAATCCAGCCTAAGCCAAGCGCTGAGAAAAAGGAGAGAATAACGGTGCCGACCAGATAGATGGTGGCCACTATTGAACGCAGATATATCAACAACAGCACGGTGATCATTCCGATGACTACGGGGATAATCAGATCGGTGTCCCGATCCCCAATCTCTTTAGTGTCATGCTGTGTTGCCGTCTGTCCGCTTACCCACACGTGATCCGCAGGGTTCGCAACGTCTACATCGATTAATGCCTGCTCTGCGGTAGCAAGAAGAGTAGGAATATGACCCATCGCTTCTAGTGAATATGGATTGCTTTTAAATTCAATATCAAAACCAACAATATCTTTGTTTACTGCCCCCTGCTGCGGATCGGAAACCGTGTCCACATAAGTAAGTCCGCCAAGAATGACCTTTAGATCCTCTCCACTCGCTTTTCCTTGGGTATCAATAATCAGCTTCGCTGGAGCCAATTCTCCGGGAGAGAATTGTTTGCCAATAAGGTCGAAACCTTCGCGAGACTCCATATTTTTAGGAAAAGAGGATAGGATATCATACGTAAATTTGATGCCACTGGAAAATGAAGCCAGAATCCCCAGTCCGATAACGGTCACGCCTACGATAGCCCAAGGCCGGGTTATTACCAAGCCGCCAATGCCCTTTTTACGGGAAACTTTGGGTTCAGGAACAGGTTTGCCTTTAGCCTTGGCCCGTTCTACCTCCATTTGCGGTGTGCGCGGAATGAATGGGAAGAACGAGGTCCGTCCGAAGATTGCCAGCAGTGCTGGTACGAGGGTTAGACTGGCAATTCCCATGATGAAGATAGACACGCTAAATGGAACGGCAAAACGATGATAAGCTCCATACTTAGCCAGCAATAATGCAAACAGCGCGAGCACGACGGTAAAGCCACTCATAGCAATGGCACCTGAAGATTCGGTAATGGAGCGAAGAAGCGCACGACTCTTACTCTCTTCTACCTTCAACAACTGCCGGAACCGTGAGATCAAGAACAGGCAATAGTCCGTACCAGCTCCGAATAACAAAACAGTCATAATCGAGACAGCCTGTGAATCCACTGTGATCCAGCCTTCTTGCGCCATTTTTCCAAGAATCGGACTAGTTACACCATAAGCGAATCCAACTGCAATAAGAGGAATAAACGCCAAGATCGGTGAACGGTAAATCACTAATAAGAACACCAGCACAAGCATAACCGTAGCAATTAACAAGGAAACGTCTGCGTTCTGAAACAGGCCTGAAGCATCTATAGAGATGCCCACTGGACCCGTAACACGTAAACTCAGGTCTTTTCCATCTACCTTAGCCGCAGAGGGGTCTCCACCCGTCTCTGTGTTTATGATCTTCTTCATTTCTGTCACAGCTTCGCCAAGCTGATCACTATCTGCTGTTTTATCAAAAAGCACCGGGGTTACCAGCGTGCTAAGATCCTCAGATAACGAGGCTTGTAATGCCTGTGGCGGCAGTTGTCCTAATGGAGGAACAAAATTCTGATGGGGCAACGGTTGCTGCTCCAACTTCTTGTACACAGCAGTGATATGTACTAAATCATCTTGTGAAAGCCCACCTTCTCTATGCCATACGAGCAGCGCCGGCACTCCACTTCCACTAGGGAATTCTTGCTCTGCAATAGCTGCTGCCTGTACCGATTGTGAATCATCTGGGAGGTTAGGCGCATTATTAGCAACCTGAGAATTCACTGCAGGCCATAACAGGGTAAGTGCACCTACAAGCACTATCCATACGAGAAGAGTAATCCACTTCGTCTTTTTTCCTGCCACCCATTTTCCGTAGCCTGACATTCCCTTCATCCTCTCCTTTACCTTGCAGCCTTAAAAATGAGCCGCGGGTCATTTTTTATTCTATCATATATATGCTTTAATTTTTAATCAAACTTTTTTTATTTTTCAGAAAAATTAAAGCACCTCATCACATATAAAATACCCCTCTCTTCACATAAAAAATCAGCATCATGTGAAAAGAGGGGTTTATGATTAACTATACATTTTTCTTCACTTCAATTTAGCCTACGTCCAAATCTCCTTCAGAGAACTGACTGTTATAGAGATCCGCATAGAATCCGCCTTGGGCCAGCAGTTCTTCGTGGTTGCCTTTCTCGATTACACTACCTTGGTTCATGACAAGGATGAGATCCGCATCACGAATCGTCGAGAGACGGTGGGCAATAACGAAGCTTGTTCTGTTTTGCATCAGCGCATTCATCGCTTTTTGAATCAGCAATTCAGTCCGTGTATCGACACTGCTCGTTGCTTCATCAAGAATAAGAATCGATGGATCGGCCAGAATAGCGCGAGCAATAGTAATCAACTGCTTCTGTCCTTGTGAAATATTAGAAGCCTCTTCATTTAACACCGTATTGTAGCCAAGCGGAAGTGTGCGGATAAAGTGATCAGCATGCGCAGCCTTGGCCGCCCGCACCACATCAGCTTCAGATGCACCTTCACGGCCGTAAGCAATGTTGTCACGAATCGTACCGTTGAAGAGCCAGGTATCCTGAAGCACCATTCCAAACTTGCTACGTAGGTCACTCCGTTTCATGTCGGTAATGTTGACGCCATCAATGATAATTTCCCCATCGTTAAGCTCGTAGAAGCGCATCAACAGGTTAATTAAAGTGGTTTTACCAGCACCAGTAGGACCGACAATCGCTATAGTCTGACCTGGACTAACCTCAATATTCATGTCCTCAATCAGAATAGCATCCTCTTTATAGCCGAATTTCACATGACGGAACTCAACGGAACCTTCCGGAGCACCTTCATCAAGCTTCACAAGTGTAGTATTAACTTCCTTAACTTCCTCTTCTTCATCCAGAAGTTCAAATACACGTTCTGCGGAAGCAATGGTGGATTGAATAATGTTAGCAATATTAGCCGTTTGTGCAATCGGCTGGGTGAACTGACGTGAATATTGAATGAAGGCTTGGATATCCCCGACATCAATCATTTTTTTAGTAACAAAAATACCACCCACAACACAGATAAGCACATAACCCAAGTTACCGATAAACATCATAAGCGGCATAATCATACCTGACATAAATTGAGACCGCCAGCCAGAATCATAAAGCTTATCATTTATTTCATCAAAATCTTTAAGTGACTGCGGTTCGCGGCCGAAAGCTTTAATAATCCGGTGCCCCGTATACATTTCCTCTACATGACCATTCAACTGGCCAAGCGATTTCTGCTGTCTCACAAAATAAGTCTGCGAACGTTTAGAGATCGCCATAATCACAATAAAGCTGAGTGGCAACGTAGTAATCGTGATTAAAGTCAGCCATGGGCTGATGGTAAGCATCATCACAATAACACCAATAATAGTGACGATTGAGGTAATTAGCTGCGTTAAACTTTGCTGCAACGTGGTACTGATGTTATCCACGTCATTCGTAGCACGGCTAAGAATTTCCCCGTGTGTACGGGAGTCAAAATATTTTAAAGGTAACCGCTCCAGCTTGCTGTTAATCTGCTCACGCATGTCATAAACTACCTTCTGCGCTACACCAGCCATTACATACTGCTGAATGTAACTAAACAAAGCACTAAGCAGATACAATCCCGCGAGCAGGATGAGAATATCATTAATATATCCAAAATCAATGGAGGCACCCTCTACACCCATCAGTTTGCCGTAAGCACCTTCGAACAGTTTGGTTGTAGCTTTACCCATAACCTTTGGACTGAAGATACTGAACACCGTACTGGCAATCGCCATAATTAGTACAATAATCAATTGAACCATACGTGGGCGCAAGTATTTGATCAAGCGACGAAGTGTACCTTTAAAATCTTTAGCTTTTTCTGCCGGCATCCTCATTCCAGGACCGCCCGGTCCACCCGGACCTTTATGGCCGCGGGGAGCTGCAGGCTTATGTTCTCTGTTTTGTTCGCTCATGCTATTTCCTCCTCTGACAGCTGCGAGGATACGATCTCGCGGTACACATCACTGCTCTCGAGCAGTTCACGGTGAGTGCCCATTCCAGCAATTTCACCCTCATCAATTACAATAATCCGGTCCGCATCCATAACGGTGCTAACCCGTTGAGCTACGATCAATACGGTGGATTCCGTAGTTTCAGCTTTGAGAGCCGCGCGAAGTTTGGCATCTGTCTTGAAATCAAGAGCTGAGAAGCTATCGTCGAACAGATAAACCTCAGGTTTTCTCACAAGCGCCCGAGCAATGGACAACCGCTGTTTCTGACCACCTGAGACGTTATTCCCGCCCTGAGCAATTTCCGAGTCAAACCCATCCTTCATCGCGGATACGAAATCGTAGGCTTGAGCCACCTTGGATGCATGAATGATTTCTTCATCCGTAGCATCCTCTTTACCGTAGCGGATGTTCTCATTAATCGTACCCGAGAACAATACTGCTTTTTGTGGGATGTAACCGATTTTGCTCCGCAGCTCTTCCTGTGTCATCTCACGCACATCCACTCCGTCTACGCGTACAGCACCTTCATTAACATCATAAAACCTTGGAATCAGGCTAAGCAGCGTAGATTTACCCGATCCGGTACCCCCGATAATTGCAGTAACTTCACCCGGACGAGCACTAAAGCTAATTTTTGAAAGAGCAGGCTGTTCTGCCCCTGGATAGGAAAAAGATACATTCTCAAACTCAACAAAACCACGCAAAGAATCGCGTCCGTCTTTTTTAGTAGCTTGAGCTGTTGTATGCAGTTCACTCTCAGTAGGATCTGTAAATTCAGGCTGCATATCCAGTACCTCATTGATACGCACGGCTGAAGCTGAAGCACGTGGAATTAACACGAACATCATCGATACCATAATCAGAGAGAACATAATTTGCATTGCATATTGGATAAATGCCATCAGGGACCCAACTTGCAAGTCGCCATCACCAATTCGGATTCCACCAAAATAAAGAATAGCAATCATAGAAAAGTTCATTACAATCATCATCAGCGGCATCAGGCCGGCCATGATTTTGTTGACCTTGATAGCTGTATCCGTAAGATCACGGTTAGCTTCGGTGAAACGTCTATTCTCATGATCAATCCGGTTAAAAGAACGAATAACACGAATACCTGTCAGATGCTCACGCAGCACCAGGTTTAATTTATCAAGCTTAATCTGAATGGCTTTAAACAGTGGCAGACCCTTCATCCCAATAAAGAAGATCGCCCCTACAAGTACAGGAATAACGACTACAAAAATCAATGATAATTTAGCATCTTCAGATACTGCCATGATGATCCCACCAATCATCATCATCGGTGCTCCGATCATCATGCGCAACATCATAGTAAGTACCGTTTGAACTTGTGTAATATCATTTGTTGTACGTGTAATCAAGGAAGCTGTACCCAGCTTATCGAATTCATGCAGCGTAAAATTTTCTACATGGTTAAATACTCGTGCACGGGTGAGTTTACCAAACCCGGCTGCTACTTTTGCGGATAAGTAACTGGCAATTACCGAACATAAAGCACCGCCACCTGCAACCAGGAGCATGAAACTACCTATTTTCCAAATATAAGCGCGATCTCCTTGAACAATCCCTTTGTCGACGATGTCAGACATCAGTGTAGGAAGGTATAAATCGCCCATGGACTGCAAAAATACAAGGATTAATACAGCACCAATAGCTACCCTAAAAGGCTTCAGTTGTTTAAATAATTTAATCAAGCTTCTCATCTCCGTTCATTTGTAGCCTATCCCAATCAGGTGGTGGATTATCCTCAACGTATTCATGTACCTTAAGCAATAGCTCTGTGAGCTGTTTAGTGTCTTTTTCGCCTAAGTGCTGTACAAGCTTATCAAGCATCACATCACGATAATGTTCCGCTTTTCGTGTGAGTTCTTTTCCACTTTCCGTTAATTTCACGCGTACAACTCTTCGGTCCGAAGGATCCGCGCGTCTTTCCACCATCTGTTTCGCTTCAAGACTGTTAATCAGCTGCGTGATGGTAGGAGGAGTGAATCCAAGTAGTCGGCTGATTTCAGACACCTTGAGACCCTCTTCATCAGAATGATTCCATTTTTCAATGCATATCATTAAAGTCATCTCACTTGGCTTGTGGCCCTCAACGCCCTTTTGCCATTGAGCTTTGTGCAGGCGTTTCATCGCCGCAAAAAGCCCGTGTGCGACTGAATTTTCAGTATTTTCTGTATTTCCTCCGTTTATCCCAATTTCCTTCACCTCTATTTAGTTAGGTCAACTAATTATTAAACACTATATTATTTAGGCTACCTAATTATATTTTCGCCAGATTGCTTTGTCAAATTATGAATACGCTATCAATTATTACGAAAAAGAAAACTCCCCAGCACGAGTGCAAGGGAGTAGTTATCGGTTTATGTACTGCTCTGTATTGTTTAAGGATTGAATAGATGTTTTCATCCCTTAGAACCAAGCTCCATGCTCATAGGTTGTAATGCCTCCATTACTTCCAGAGCCAACAGGTCCAATGATAATGAAGCTAAACAATGCTAACACGCTTACCATCATCAACAGTGATTTTTTCATTTTTTCTCACCCCCTTTACTAGTTCTCTATATTTATCCTGTTGGGAAGCAGTAGCGTAATCCCTGCTCGTCTCAAATAAGGTTATACAATTAATGAAATCTTTTCCGTTGTTTTGCTTTATAGATAACTCTAAAGATTTCAGAAGATAATCTACACCTGTGCTATAACATTGCTTATTTATTTCATAGATTGCTACTTGATAGTACAAACGAAATACGCGATCTACATTATTAGGCTCCTGAAACCCTTCAAACCTCAACATTTCTCGTGAGAATCGTGTAAGTACACTGTCAGCAGAGAACCCGTAACGATTAGCAGCATCCATAATAGTTATAAGTCCAGCTAAGATTTCACCTGGGTGATCTGCTAAAAAGGCCGCATAGGAAGATAGAACATCCACATTGCCCATCAACAACTCAATTGTGAAACCATTACCCATTGCGAATAACCGAAATTGTTCTACCGCCTGACGGCCCTCTTCGTTCATCATTTCAAACCAGCCAAGATCTGCGTAGCCTGCAGTATACTTTTTAGCTTCTTCATATTTACCTTGCTTGGTCAGCGAAATTGCTTTAAGCAAATACCCATGACCGTAATAAACCACTAGTGGACGTTCCGTATGAAGAACTTCCTTACGTTTATCCACATTACTTCGCAGTTGCTCGCGGTAAACAGCATTAGCCAACGTTCTTAGCTCATCAGCGAACGACTCCATTTTATTCCATCGACGAAGGTCGAAACATAACTGTGTCAAAGTTAAGAGACCATCCAATTGCATATTTTCTGGTAGACGATTCCTGAAAGGTTCAAAAGTAATAACTGCATGTAACTTCTCGTCTGAATCGACGATGGATAAAATTGCTCTAAAAATACGATAATGACTTATTGCGAGCCGCTCCGAGTAACTGTCGGACTCATTCTCAGCTACAACTTTATAAAAAAATATCGATTCATCTATTTTACCTTTTTTAAACAATTTATCAGCTACGGAATAAACGATATCCAGAGACTTCGGATATTCCAGTAATCTGCTTAAAGTGTCCTCAATACAAGGCTGTTTGCCCAATTCAGCACAACGAATCAAAAAAGGCTCCACTCTACGGCGTGAGACCTTCTCATCATTGAAGCATTCATCAACATATAGAGGATATAACCAACCTTCTGGAAAACCAAAGGCTTTTATAATTGCATCTACTTGTCCCAAGGACATAGGCTTCGGCGGATTTCCATGCAGAATTGCACTGAGGCTACCTCGATTCAGGCCACAAATTTTTGAAAATGAGGCGAGATTATGGCCGGAGCGGGACAAATTTTTCTCAATTTCTGAGCGTATAGTTGTTAACTTTCCCTCCACTCGGCACCCCCAAAGTTTGACTTGAAAAGATTCTATTAATTGACATTATAGGTGAAAGTTATGGATTGTACAACAAATAGATTGTACGACAAATAGAGGAGCCTAATACGCTCCTCTAGATCAGTAACATCTTCATAGTATTATAATTCTATGTTGTTGGTAGTTTAGCTAACAGTGATGGCGGTTTTGGAACTTCTACTATAGGATGTAATGCCGGCTTTCCGGTTGCGCAAATTTTCCATCATCTTATTTTGTGCCAGCAAAATATAGCTGTCTAATCGCTCACTAAGCTCTAGAACAGCACGGTCACTAAGACTCCGTTGCTCTGCAACCTCCAGCAATTCACATCTAAGACTCTCTATAGTTACAAGTAGCTCATCTTCTTTATAATCTTTTCTATGATTATTCTTGGAGGAATTTGGATTTTGTGTCACATCTCTCTCCTTCTCTCTATCAACATCTTCTCCTATCATAAGTCATGATACCAAAAAACATATTTTCAAAAAAAAGAAAAATTGTAGAGCTTCTAACAAAAACGGAATTACTCTTTATTCAGAGTCCTTCACATGCTCGTCAGGGAGCTCGTTGGGATACTGTTCTCGCAAAAGTCCCTTTGCAAAAGCAATCCATTCGCGTGCCGCAAAAGATAAATAACGATCTCTTCGCCACGCCATAGCAAGCTGCCACGGAATTACCGGATCCGTCAAAGGCACAACGACCAATCGTGAACGATCCATATCCCGGCAAATGGTTTCTGGCAGCAATGCGATTCCCATTCCGGCAGCCACCATGCGGCTAATTAAGTCCCATTGGGAGCTCTCATAGATAACCTTAGGCTGAAATCCCGCCTTCACACATTCCGTAATAATCCGATCATGCAGCGTAAAATCCTCCCGGAACAGCACAAACTCCTCTTCGGCTAGTTCACTTAACGGAACAAGGTCTGCCTCGGCCAATCTATGTCCAACAGGTAAAATAAGATTCAGCTTCTCTTCAACAAAGGTGAAGCAATGAAGTTTGGCTGTATTTACAGGCAGCACAACCATTCCGATATCCAGCAAGCCCGTTTCTACATCTTCCTCCACTTTCTTCGCGCCATCCTCATGCAGACGAATAGTAACCTGCGGATAACGTTTATGAAATTGACCAATCACCGAAGGAAAAAAGCTCGCCCCTACCATTGGAGGCAGACCGATGCGGATGTGGCCCTGCTCCAAATTTCGTAAGCTATCCAGCTCAGAAGACAAGCTGGCGAACGACTCCACGATATTTTGCGCTTTGGTGAACAGAATTTCCCCTGCATCTGTAAGCCGGACACTTTTCCCTTCACGATAAAACAAATCAGCCTCCAGCTCGATCTCCATATTCCGGATCATTTTACTGATCGTAGGCTGTGAAATATATAAGGATTCGGCAGCCCGAGTAAAGCTTTTCATTCGTGCTGCTTGGACGAAATATTCTAATTGTCGGATATCCATCTTCCAACCTCCGATACATAGACAAAAGGAATGTCATTTATTCAATCTATTCATTTTACCTATGAAAACAATTGATGTAAACTTTCATTATCATGAAAGGAGCGAAGCCTTATGAAAAAGATTGTTATAGGCTTGCTGCAGGTAGCGGGACTTACCCTATTCTCATTACTAATCAATGCTGTAACCCCATTATTGCATATCCCTATTCCCGGAAGCATACTCGGAATGATTATATTGTTTCTTCTGCTTGAGTTTGGTGTCATTCATCTGAATTGGGTTGAAGTTGGTGCTTCTTGGCTACTGGCTGAGCTCTTACTGTTCTTTATTCCATCTGCTATCGGCGTAATGAAATACGCCAACATTCTGGAAACTGATGGATTACGAATCCTCGCAGTGGTCATTTTGGGTACGATTGTTGTAATGGCCAGTTCCGGATTACTTACCAGTAGAATTTACAAAGCAAAGGAGCGGAAAGGATCATGTTAAACGCTCTGTTATTCTTCGGTCTTACGGTTGCTGTATATCTACTGGCGAAACGCATTTATGCTTCTAGTGGCAAAGTGTACACCTCTCCATTGATCATTACACCAGTGCTTATGATTATCTTCTTACTCATCACAGGCATTACTTATGATTCTTACAATGCGGGAGGCAAATGGCTGACGGATTTGCTGCAACCGGCAACTATGGCCTTTGCAATCCCTTTGCATAAAAACTTCAAGGTGCTCAAAAAGCACGCCGCCGAGATTGCGGCAGGCGTGCTTTCAGGGACGATAACAGCGGTGATCTCTTCCATTCTGCTCGCCAAATGGCTGCATGTCAGCGGCGATCTGGCAGCCAGTCTGGTTCCACGTTCGGTGACTACACCGATCGCTATGAGCATCTCGCAAAGTATCGGCGGTGTACCGAGTATTACTGCAGTCTTCGTCATCATTACCGGAATACTCGGTACAATGATGGGCCCTACAGTACTCCGCATCTTCCGCATTGACAATGAAATCGCGCGTGGTGTATCGCTGGGAACCGCTGCGCATGGTACAGGAACATCCAAGGCCTTCGAGCTTAGTTCACTGACCGGAACCATCTCCAGTATTGCGATGATTCTGTCCGCGCTGTTATCCATAGGTGTGGCGCCAGCTTTACTCGCGATATTCCTCCACTAGGCTAACCCAGCTTGAGCCAAGGACATGTCTCTTTAGCACATCTAAGGCGGCATGTCCTTTTTTTAAGAATCCAAACTTAGAATTTAACCGGAAGTCCACTTTGTGCTGACTCGTAAGCCGCACAAGTTACTTTAAGCGTCTTGAATCCATCCTCATAGTCACTCAGAATACGCGAACGGTCTCCTGTCCGTACTGCATACAGAAAAGCTTCACTTTCCACTAAATATGGATTTCCTGTGTTTTCAAATTCGGTGCTATTGCCACTTCGCACTTCCAAGAGACGATCCGGGTTCCAGTCCAGCAATCCCCGATCATTATAGAAACTAAGACCTACACTTCCTACCGGATCAGGCAGCACACATGTATTTGAAATATTAGCTATGATTCCATTCTCAAGCTTCAGAGATACGGTACCTACATCGGCTACACTCACACCTTCATGCTGCTCATGCATAATTCGATTTCCAAACATGCCGTATACTTCTTTTACCTCTCCCGCCAGATAACGTACCAAATCGACGATATGAGTGGTCTGCTCGGTGAACTGTCCTCCGGATTGCTCCTGATCACGCCACCAAGCTACGCCCGGCATGCCGCCCATCCACTGGCCCATGACCATACCGATCTTGTCACCTCGAAGTGTTTCCTTGAGCCGTCTGACATTCTCTTGATAGCGAAAATGGTAGCCAACCGAGGTCAATAAATTATGTTCTTTAATATCTTGCAGCAAGCTAGCAGGAATTTCAGTAGTCATACTAAGCGGCTTCTCTATAAAAAAAGGAATATCCCTCTTGATTAATGAACGTTCAATCGCACCATGAGATTGTGGAGGCACACAGATATAAACAGCATCAAGCGTCTCTGCATCCAACATCTCTGTAATATCACCATATCCAGCAGCTCCGTATGGGCGTGCCATATCTTCGCCTTTGGCTTTACTGCTTCCACAGACTGCCTGCAACTGGACATCAGCCATCCCTGCAAGCAAATCAGCATGTACCTTAGAGAACCAACCCGTACCCACAATACCCACTTTTAATGTCATATTATTTCCTCCTGCCGATTGATTATGAATACCCTTTCGTAGATTATAACCTCTTATGAGCGGATAAGATAATCTCTCCATTCTTCGGGAAGCAAATGCATATAAGGACTCTGCAAAAAACGGTCATCAGCCAACACGATAATGCCCGTATCCGTCTCGCTGCGAATCAACCGGCCTCCGGCTTGCAGTACCTTACACATTCCCGGATAGACATAGGCATAATCAAAGCCATTTTTTCCTCTGGCATTAAAATATTGACGCAGCAGATTGCGTTCAAGACCAAGCTGTGGCAGGCCGACGCCAACAACCATAACCCCATTGAGGCGATCCCCTGGCAGATCCACACCTTCTGAAAAAATCCCTCCAAGTACAGCAAATCCCAATAATGTCTCGTCATTGTCTGGACTAAATGCGGCTAAAAAACTTTCTCTAGCTTGCTCGCTCATGCCTGTATCCTGCATCAATGTCCGGATTTCAGGGTAATTCTCCGTAAAGGCCTGATATACGTTTTGCAAATAGAGGTACGAAGGAAAAAATACCAGATAATTGCCCTTTTTAGAGACCATTTGGCTCAGTGCTTTAGTCAACGGAACTAGCGAAGCTTCCCGGTCATGATAACGTGTGGAGACAGGTAAGACGGTTACTTCCCACTGCTCTTTCTGAAAAGGGGAAGTAACGGTTAGACTGTAATCTTCCTCCGCCGCACCAATCATATCCCGGTAGTAAGATAATGGAGAAAGTGTAGCTGAGAACAGAATCTGACTGCGAAAGCTCTTGGACATCTGCCGAAGCAGATGCGAGGGATCCAAATTAAATAGCTTGAGATAGACATCCCCTCTACGAACCTCCGCATAGGTAATGTAGCGTTCATCATAGGTCTTAAAAGTGCGAAGCATGCCCTGAACTGCAAAATAGGTATCCAAGAGGACATTTTCCCCTTCTCCTTCCCCATTCATGGAGACAATACTGGAGCTCGGGTGAATAAGTTCCTGTTCCGCCTCCAAAGAAAATATCTCAAGTAAAGCCAGCAGCTCCTCCGGGAACGAGTCCCATTGCCCTTGCCCCTCTTCATTGCAAATTTTGCGAAGGGAGATGAAAAAAGCATTCACCGATTTAGCGGCTGTACTCAAATTCCGGTTCATTTCTTTATATTGGCGCTGGATTTCCAGGAAAGGGGCTTTCAGCAAAGAGGCGGAGAACATCTCCCGTCCCCGGTCTACCAGATTATGTGCTTCATCTACTAGAAGTACCGTTTCTCTCTTTCTTTCCTCTGTTAGCCGTTTCAGACTGATGCGAGGATCATATATATAATTGTAATCGCAGATCACAGCGTCGCAGGCATAGGCTGCATCCAACGAGAACTCAAATGGGCACACTTTGTGTTTGTGAGCATACAGTGCAAGGGTGTCTCTGCTCATCAGCGTCTCATGCTCTAACAGATCCATTAATGCCTCGTTGATCCGGTCATAATAACCATCCGTATAAGGACAGGAATCCTTACCACATATCCCCTCTTCGCGAAAACAGGCCTTCTCTTTAGCGGTAAGTGTGATAACATGCAACTGAAGGCCCTGCGTTAGCAACAGCGAGATGGCTTCCTGCGCGGCAAAACGGGTAACCGTCTTTGCCGTTAAATAGAACAATCCTTTAGCTTGTCCTTCGCCCATCGCCTTAAGGACAGGGAACAACGTTGACATTGTTTTCCCGATACCTGTGGGGGCTTGAGCGAACAGACTGACCTTTTCCACGACGGACTTGTATACAGCTCCTGCAAAATGACGTTGTCCCTTTCGATAAGAGGAGAACGGAAAGCTCAACTCCCGAAGACTCTGCTCCTTCTTAGCCTCATGATGAACTATCATCTCGGCGTATGGAGCATATCTAGCCACTGTGTCATTCACAAATGAAATCAGTTCTTCAAAAGACAACGTTCGGTACAAGCTTTTTTGCTCATCAGTGACCCGGTGGACATAGGTAAGCTTAACCTGAATAGAAGAAAGCTCTTGCTCCAGAGCTACCATATATGCGTACATCAGCGCCTGTGCCCAATGAACCTCATGTCCCTCATCCAGTAAATCCAACAGTCCGGAGGTTGATTTGATCTCTTCGACCGTAAAGCTCCCATCCTCCGAGACCAGCAATCCATCACAACGCCCATCTACAACATAAAGCAGGTTTCCATAAGGAATCTCCGTTTTCAAATAAACCTCCTTGCGGTCACCTTCCTTATATTGCTTTTGGATCTTCTGATGAATTCTTGTGCCTTCGACCATAGCGCCCGTTCCATGAAAGCCAGGTTCAATGCTTCCGCTGCGAAAAACATATTCAACGAGAGTTCTAACTGATAAAGCTACTGTAGAGCTCATCCAGCATCACCTCCTTTTATTATCCATATATCCTTTTTGTTCCCAATTGCCATTTTAGTCCTGAAATCGTTGTATAACCCTGCATGAGAGCAGGAGCGTCAGCTTCAACCCTTTGTGTTCAACTTTACGCGCTCCACTAAGCTTATACTTAGGTTCTCGATTTTTGACATTCTATAGCCAGCCCTGCATAATAAATTTTATTACTATGGAATTATTTTGTCTGGGCGCTGTTTCTTCCTAGCCGGGAAATGGCGTTTTATCATGTAGAAAGAAGGCGAAGCTGTGTCATCCTTTAACTTTAAACAGTGGATCGTTAAACCTTTTGTGTTTTTCACAATAATTTTTATTCTAAAAGCTTTCTTGGCATGGGGCGTAATCTTTGACGATATATTGCCCTGGAAATCATTATTAACTGAAATCCCCTTTGCTTGGGCGCTCTTCTGTATCATTGAACGTTTTGGTTCCAAGCGCAAGCTCGGATATTACATGACCGTAAATTTATTAGTGACAGCCATTTTCTTCGCAGCCATTATGTATTTTAAATATTACGGTGTTATTGTGACTTACCATGCAGCGGAGCAGGTGAATCAAGTCACCGCCGTCAGCAACAGCGTATTCTCACTAATGGATCCATACTACCTGCTGATTTTTACAGACATCATTATTCTTGGCGTCTATTTCTTCTTTAATAAAAAAGGCCGGGTCTATAAGAAAGAGAATATCAACCACCGCCGTGGCGGAAAACTTAAGTATAGTGTTCTGTTTGCAGTTTCACTTGCTTTATGCCTGTTCAACATCTTGCCTAATAAAGCTAGTATGAACGAAATTAAGAAAGCTCAAGAAATGGGAATTCTTAATTATGAAGCTTATACGATCTTCGCTAAAGAAGAGCCTGAGCTGGTCGATTCAAGTGACATTACACAAGATGCCATCAATAAATTGAAGGGGATTAATACTGCGGCTAGTTCTCCACTTCAAGGCATCGCTAAAGGCAAGAACCTTATTATTCTTCAAATGGAATCTTTCCAGAATTTCTTGCTGGGCCTTAAATTAGACGGTCAAGAAATTACACCGAACCTGAACAAGGTGATGAAGGACAGTCTTTACTTCCCTAATTTCTATCAAATGGTTGGCCAAGGGAATACTTCGGATGCAGAGTTCGTAGTTAACACTTCCTTCTACATCCCTCCACGTGGAGCGGCAACGATGTCTTATGTGGATAAAGTACTTCCGAGTATGCCACGCGTGCTTAAAGAAAATGGATATCAGACTGCAACCTTCCACACCAATGTCGTAGAATTCTGGAACCGCGGCGAACTGTATGACTCCCTCGGCTTCGATCATTATTATGACCGCAAATTTTTTGGTGAAGATGATGTCTTCTTCTTTGGAGCTTCTGATGATACGCTCTACAGTAAGACAGCCGACAAACTAAAAGAAATGGACCAACAGGAGCAGCCTTTTTACGCTCAAGTCATTTCAATGTCAGCGCATCACCCTTTTACTATTCCAGAAGAAAAATACCGCATGAAGCTGCCGGAGCGTTATGAAGGTACTTTTGTTGGTGACTATATCCGTTCCCAGAACTATGCGGATGATGCTTTTGGACATTTTGTAGAAGAGCTTAAAGCAAATGGTGTCTGGGACAATAGTGTAATCATGATTTATGGGGATCATATGGGATTGCCGATTTATTCCCTCGATCATGATGATAAAGAATTGATGACTGAAATCTATGGTCATGAATACAGTTATGCGGATATGATGAACATCCCTCTGCTTATTCATGCAGGTGCTGGCGTAGCCTCGCAGACCATTGACGAAGTAGGCGGGGAAGTGGATATCATGCCAACCGCAGCCAGTCTGCTTGGGATTTCATTAGAGAATAACGTATATTTTGGTCAAGATCTACTCAGTCAGACTTATAATTTGCTGCCAGAACGATATTATTTACCTTCTGGTTCATTCATTGCCAGCTCAGGATTGCTTATTCCTGGTAACAGCTTTGAAGACAACACTCAGTACTCTATTTATAACAATGGAACAACGCCGAGTGCCACTGAAGACGAATATAACCGTGCCTTGAGGCTTTTACAGCTTTCCCACAGCTATATCACTCAGTTGCCTGACAAACAACCTAAACAATAAATTACAGGGCGTAGGCAGCCAACGAACAAAAACAGCAGAGCAGCGATTCTCCAATAATGGAGAACCGCTGCTCTGCTGTTTTTATAAAGATATCCATTCCGAAGCTTAGCTGACTAACGCTCCTGGTCCTCGATCATACGGTAATACTCTGCAAAGTTGCGTAGTTCTTCGGGCTTCAGTATGGATAAATGCTCCGCCAGCAGTTCTTTGGACCGGAAATGTCCTTCTTCGAGCACCTGTTGACCTTTTTCGGTGATCGTCACTACAACCGCTCTCCGATCCTTCCCATCCGGCTCACGTTTGATATAACCCAGCACCTCCAAACGGTCCAGCATCACCGTCACCGCACTGGATTTGACCTCCATACATTCTGCCAGCTGTACCACCCGCGACTTCTTTTCTTTCGCTATCATATTTAACAGACCCATCTGTGGCACCGTAAGTCCGAGTTCTTTGTGCAAAGACATTTGAGACATAATCTTACGCTGTACTCTCCACATGGATAGTCCAAGACGATCTATTAACGGATCTATTTGATGTGGCATATTTGTTCAACCCCAATCCGTTTTTAATAACTCAAGCGTACCATTAGAACTGGTCATGATTCAATGGTTTTGTCTGCTAAACCATTGAGAGCATGAGGGAAAGCGTAAACTCCCATGATTCTCCAATTTCCGACACAGAAATACTATATTCCATGTAAGGTTATAAGCATATCAATACGATATAATCGTAGAGGTGAGAGCTATTATCACTGAGAACATAATTTGTCAAGGTTGGTGCGAAGAATGAAATTAGCAACTAAATTAACTTGGATGATGTTCGTCGTCTTACTTCTTGTAGGATCATCCATCGGGTTTTTCGGATACCGTACAGCTTATAAGCAAGTAGACGAAGCTGCAGGTATCGAATTGGTAGGATGCGCTAATATTACAACCGGCCTGATTGACCCCGCAGACATTTCCGCATTGTTGGCAGGCGATCAAAGTAAACTGGAGGCTGTAGAGGATCGAATCGGTTGGATTGTGGCACATAAGGCTATTTTTAAAGAGGCATTCATCTTATCCTTAGACGGAAAAGTACTTGCCGCAGATTCAAGCTTCCAAGCTAGAGGTTATAAAGCAGGCGATACTTTTTATTTTTCAGATGAAGATAAGCAAATGATTACTGAGCATAAGCATTCCTCCTACTCCAAGGTTTATACATACGACGGTACTTCCCTTAAGACAGGTTACGGCCCTATCTATCAGGATCATGATCCATCTAAACCTATAGTTGCGCTGATGGCTATTAATTTCGATGGCTCCATAATTCAAGAACGAACTCAAGATATCATTGTTCAGCCTTTTATTATCGGTGCTTCCATTCTGGTTATAGCTATTGTGGCAGCTTATCTGTTAATCCGCCGAATGATTAGTCCATTAACGAAGCTGTCCAAAGGGGTCAATCTTGTTGCACAGGGCGACCTTACTCATAATCCTATTTTATTCAACAGCAAGGATGAGATTGGTACATTAGCCCGTAATTTCAATGACATGACCCAAAGCTTGCGCTTGCTCATTACCGAGGTCAATGAGACCTCCATGCAGGTAGCCTCGTCGTCCGAAGAGCTCTCCGCCAGTGCGCAGGAAACCAACCGGGCAGGTGAATATAGCGTCAATGTTACGATCGAGCTTGCCGATAGCGCGAATTCACAGCTGCAGAATATGGAGGGTGAATATAAGTCTGTACAAGACCTGTCTCGCTTCATCACAGAGATTGCAGGCAATGCAGATAACGCGATGAATAATGCGGTCAGCAACGCTAATAAAGCTCGTACAGGCCGTGAGGCAATGGATTCTACCACACAGCAGATGAGAGTCGTAAGTGACAGTATTACCGACCTAGCACTCATTATTGAAACCTTGGGTGGTTATTCCAAAGAAATTGAAAATATCGTGAGTACTATTGCCAGCATCGCAGAAGAAACCAATCTCCTGTCCCTGAATGCAGCGATTGAAGCCGCAAGAGCTGGAGAAGAGGGAAGAGGGTTTGCGGTCGTTGCCCATTCCGTACGTAAGCTTGCTGAGCGCTCAGCCCATTCCGCTGCGCAAATTGGCCAACTGGTCAACATCATCGTGAACCAGATGGATCAGGCAGGAGAAACTATGAAACGCTCTACAGAAGAGATGGAGCACGGCAGAGAAATGATTGCCACGGCAGGCCAGTCCTTCTCGGAGATTGAAATGTCTGTCTCGGGAATGGCCTCACAAAGCCAGCAGATCTCAGGAACGGTTCGACAGCTTTCGCTGATCTCCGACCGTCTCGTTACAACCCTTCAGAATATCGTAAATGTCGCTAATCAGACGGCCAGCAGTGCAGAGACATTATCCGCTTCCTCAGAAGAACAGCTTGCCGCAATGGAGGAAGTTGAGTCTGCAGCAGCTTTCCTGTCCTCACTAGCTGAGAAGCTGCAAATTCTGATTGAACGCTTTAAGGTTTCTTAATAGCAAAGGGGCTAGCATCCAAGCAGAGATCTTCTGCTTAGACGCTAGCCCCTTATTCTATGTATTGAGATCATCTGCTACGATACTGCTGTATTCGCTATAAACCACTGGCCCAGCTCATGCACCGGCATTGGCCGACCATAATAATAACCCTGCATCACTCTGCAGCCTAAGGATTGCAGCAGCTCAATCTGCTCTGGTGTCTCCACACCTTCCGCCACGACCTCCATATTAAGATTGGTGGCAATCGCAATGATATTACTGATAATGGCTTTCTTGGAATGCATCTTGCTCTTGCGAATAAACACTTGATCAATCTTGAGTGTGTTGACTGGAATCTCATCTAAATTACCAAGGGATGAAAAGCCTGTCCCAAAGTCATCCAGTGATACCCTTACCCCAAGTGCCCGAAGTCTGGAGAGCTGCGCAACCGTCTCTTCCATGTTATTCATCGCAATGGACTCTGTAATCTCCAATTCAAGGAAATGCGGCTCTAGACCTGAACGTGTGAGTGCTTCTTCTACAACATCGTATAAGCCCCCGCCCTCAAACATCCGTGCTGACATATTAATAGAGACTGCGACATTTGCTATCTCTTCCTTATGCCAAAGCATGTTCTGGCTGCATACATCATGCAGCATCCAATAGGTAATCGGGACAATCAGTCCCGTTTCCTCTGCAATGGGAATGAATTCCGCGGGGGAAATTATCCCATGTTCAGGGTGCCGCCAACGCAGCAGTGCTTCAAGACCCACGGTAACGTTCATATACGAATCCCACTTCGGCTGGTACACAACCATAAACTCGGAGCGTGCCAGCGCTTTACGAAGATCCTTCTCCAGCGACATCCGTCGCAGCTGATGGCGGTTCATCTCCTGATCGAACACACTGAATTTATTCTTACCCGAATCCTTAGAGGTATAAAGAGCTGTATCGGCTGCCTTCATTAAGGCTGAGCGGTCAGTTCCATGCATAGGGGTCATACTGATCCCCACACTTGCAGTAACATATAGCTCATTACCTTGAATGCTGTAGTATTTCTTAAGCTCATATAAAATGTGCTCTGCTTCCTCTTGCGCATCCTCCACAGTACAATCTGGAAGAGCGATCAGGAATTCATCTCCGCCCAAACGAAAGACCTTGCCTTTACTTCCTACAGATCGTCTTAATCTTATAGCGACCTCTCGCAGTAACAAGTCCCCTATATCATGTCCAAGCGTATCATTAATCGACTTAAACCGATCCAGATCCACAAAAAATACGGCACCAGATCTACTCCCGAAAAATTCATCTTTAAAATAGCGCACCAGGCCATGCCTGTTCGGAAGATCAGTTAGTGGATCATAATAAGCCATCCGTTCCAGCACATGCCGGTCCAGAAATACAGCACCACCAGAAATCGCAAGCATAAATAGCGTTACCAAGGATACTCCCATTAAGAGAATAACATCAGTCTCCATAAAAAAAGTTGTATTGCCTAACAGACCGTTATATTCAAAATGAGTCGCCCTTACACTCGTATAATGCAATCCAGTTACCGAAAATCCGATAAAGAGAGCAGAGTATAACTTCCAGCGGTTAAAACCCACATAGTCTTTAAACTTGTGAAATAGAAATAATCCGATAAAAGACGAGAGCATAACGAGGATTACAGCACATGTCTGAGTCCATATCTCATAATGAATCTCCGCTGCGATCTTCATGGAGGACATCCCGATATAATGCATAGCAGAGATCCCGCTGCCCAGTAGAACACCACTAACTATTAAACAACTTTTTCTTAAACGTGGCACAAACGTAATCCGGAATGCCGAATAGCAGCACAATACACCAACCAATAACGATAATACAGCCCTGCCTGGATAATAATTCACGCTAAAAGGAAAACGGCTCGCCATAATCCCTACATAATGTATCGACCATATGCCACTGCCGAGTACACATGCCCCCGATATTAACCATAAGCGACGAACTTTCCCAAACGAGCGAGGGACTTGCGAGATCAGATTCAGCGCGGAATAAGCTGCAGTCGCCGCTAGCGCAAATGATAGTAAAACAATCCAAACGTTATAGTGGATTCCCATTTTATCCATTAGTTAACCTCTTCACCGGTTTTGAATACCGTAATCGCTGCAGCGTATTTCTCAAGTAAAAAATCAGTACACGAATATCAGATAAATGGAAGAGTGCGTAAAGATTATAGGTTATCCCTGAAAAGCAACTTTAGATGTATTCTACCTTGTATTCAGCCGATTGTCTAAGAAAATACTGGAATTTATACCCTTTTTTTATGTCGGCAAAAAATGTCCATATTTGACGCATTCACTCACCCCGGAAAGTTGGATATGTGACCTGTGGTTGATGGGGTTTTGGGGAAGGTTTTTCGCCATAACCATTGATTCAAAACTACCAGAACTAACAGATAGATGTAAATTCCTCCGGTAAATAAAGTGAAGACATAATGAATACCCGCCATCCCCATCAGCAAAAACATAAGCATGAAGGCGACCCCAGTGTAATCCTTTTGTTTCGCTGCCTCATAACGCTCTGAAAAGGGTAAGCTTCGCGGATAAACACGAAAGCAGATGACTGAAAAAATCAGCATGGCGAATAATACCACTACTAAATCAGGTACAATGTGCACACCGAACAACAGAATGAACAATACCGCATCTACAGCAAATAAAGGCAAGACTAGCCGCAGCAGCGCCGCCTTAAGCATCCCACGGTAAATAGGTGTGCTATCGGGTAAAGGAATCAGCCTATAAATCCAAGCTCCTTTATAACTTGTAGAGTATCGTAGCATCTGTATTACAGTCTGCATTAACATCGTGCAGAAATAGATTAACAAGTACACTTTTGAACCTTTAAGGGAACCATCATAACTATTCTGCAATATACCAAATATAAAAATAAAAGGGAATGCGATAGAAAAGCCAAGTGCAGGATAGACCTTCAGCTTAAAATCGCGCTCATTCTTCATCATGGACCAAGTAAACCGAAAGAAAATTCCCTCTGCCGGTTCCTTGCATACTCTGCGAGAGAGCCACTCTGCGATCTGGCCCTTGTCTTTTCCACCGGTGCCTTGCTCCGCCAGCTTTTGCAAATTCCGCTCAAACTGTGGCATCAGCTTAATATAGGCTGCGATCAGTACAAGTGGGGTTATCAAAGCCAGCAATGAAAGAATGAAGTAATAGGGTTCTCTCGCTCCACCAAGCAACAGTTCAAACGGAGCCGCGAACCAAACCGGAAAAATAAAGTACTGCCACCAAGCAGGATGATAAGCAGCGCCAAGCTCAGTGAGGTTGAACAACCGGGAGATGAATTGATAGCCCACCATTATTCCGATCGTCAGAAGGATTTGCGTATAATTTATAATATCCTTGAGCTTCTCCCCATCAAAAAACCGCATGATCATCAGGTAGAGCAGTGCAGTTATTACGAGGATAAAACAGTCTAACAAGACAATTGTCACCGCATACATCAGAAAAAAAGCGATCCCCTGCTTAAATAGGCTAAATACCAAAGATGGACCAGTGATCGACAATGTAACTGTCCCTAAGTAGAGAAGAACGTGGATGCTTTTGGCCATATTTAAGGTGGTACGGTTGACGGGTTTGGAAAAAAGAATATTTTTATCGCGTAAATCAAGCATTACTGAAGAAAAGTCAGAGATCAGGGTTGTGGAGACAAAAAACATAATGATCCCAAAGGTTAAGCTCATTTGCAGCATATAGTGATCGTTGGATAGCGTTAGCGGAATTAATATTAAACCAAACAGTAAATAAATCCACTGTAATCGCAAAGGTGAACCTTCTTTAACGTTCTCCTTTTTCTGCATACCTGCAAGTGCTGTAGGCGTTCTTCTTCCGTCCATGGTCAGTTTGATCTGTAGAATACTCCGCATGGTGTCATAATCGACTCCAAATCTTATAAATGCACCCCGCAGCTTATCCAACAGCCTCAGCACGAAGAAATCAGTCATAAGAGGATACCTCTTGCTCCTGCATGACCGCAACAAATTCACCAGCGATATCACGGTATTTATCAAATCCGGTTAATTGATTGAAAATATCTTCAAGCGTCCCTTCGCGGCCTTTCTCCTTCAGCTCCGCAAAACTTCCGTCCGCCACAATATCTCCGCCATCTATTAAAATGATCCGGCTGCTGATTTTCTCAACCACATCCATGATATGTGAGGAGTAAAAAATGGTCTTCCCCCGTGCCGCCAGCGATGCAAAAATCTCCTTCACTATCATCACGCTATTAGCATCCAAACCACTTAGCGGTTCATCCAGGAATAAAATATCAGGGTCATGCAGCATGCTGGAGATAAGCAGCACCTTTTGCTTCATCCCTTTTGAGAACGAAGAAATCCGCATATCATATGACTTCTCCAAACCTAGCAGTGTAGTTAATTTTTTGGCCTTGTAGTCTGCCTCCGCACGACCTAGCCCATACAGCTCGCCAACAAAGGTTAGATACTCTCTTGCAGTGAGACTATCATATAATTCGGCTACCTCCGGCACATAACCTATACGTTTCTTGTAAGAAACATCCCCATCGGCAATATCCTTACCGAAAATCTCCACTTTACCGTTATATCCTTCTACCAGACCGAGCATAATCTTCACCGTTGTACTCTTGCCTGCCCCGTTAGGGCCGATATAACCAATAATTTGTCCTCTATATACCTTAAGATCAATTCCCTTTAGCACCATTCGGTCTGTATAGTTCATCCATAAACCTGAAATCGCTATGACCGGATCGTCAGCTAAACCCATATCTCAGTCCCCTTTCTAGTAACTAATCAATAATGTGAAATATTACTACTTTATGTAATTACAATAATTGTATCATTTAGTAGAATCCTCTTCCATGATTTAGTCTGCTAATCTTTTGTCTAGTTAAAAAAAGAGTGGCCATTAGGCCACCCACTAGAGATTTATAGCGAAAGGCAGCGCCACCGATGCCACGAAATGGCTGTTGGCACCCCTTTATTTGAGCAAACCGGACTAAGATCAGCGTACGTTTGGTCGGGTAGCATTTTTACGTAAGAGCGCGAGCATGCTATCGGACACAGCTGACCTTATACGCGGCTTTTTCCCATTTTTGGAGTGCTAAAGGACCCCATAGTCGCTATCAGCATGAAAAACACCATAAACGCACCTTTTTCTAAGCGATAGCGTCGCTGGAGTCCGAAACTATGCCCCAAAGGCTGGAAAGTGGAAAATAACGTCATCTGGGTCCGAAAGCCGCGCCGATAATGAATGAGCTGCTGAATCAAGAGGGCAAGCGGGCAAGCGGACAGGGCAAGGGCAACCAGCAAGCTAACAAACAAAAAAACAGAGCAGCGATACTCCAATAAAAGAGGAATCGCTGCTCTGCTGTCTTAGCCAAACCGAGTCGCCGCATTCATAGTTGAACGCTACTTATGTGACGTCCGCTATGTCTTAGTGGCTGATTATTTGGATAGCAAATTGTAAATAACCTGTGCTGCTTCTGCTCTTGTAGTGACTTCTTTTGGATTGAGTTTACCGTTCGCTCCGGTCACTACCCCTCTCTCTACCAGCGCTTGAAGGGCTTCTTGTGCATAACCAGCGATCTGTCCAGCATCACTAAAGCCGGCAAGCGTGGCCGCTGTCTTCTCAGATGGCAGTTCACCTAGCGCTACAAGCGAGCGGTACAAGAGTGTAAATAGCTCCTGCCTAGTGATCTGAATCTCTGGCTGGAATTGATTATCTCCCGAACCCGTTGCTACCCCAAGACGCTTAGCTGTAGCAAGATAATTCGTATAATACGTATTGCCTGCATCTGCAAAATTATCAGCAGCAATGGCATCCGGTGTGATGTCATAAGCCTTGAGCAACAAGACGATGAACTGCCCTCTAGTGATTGCAGCATTAGGACTGTAATGTTCAGCATCCGTACCAGATGTGATACTGCGTGCTGCTAAGAAACCTACTGCATGGCTATACCATGATGCCTCTGGAACATCTGCAAAGCTCACCTGATTATATCCAATAATATATTGGGAGAAATGTGTGGTTACAAAATCTACAGTTCCCTTGGCGGAATTGTAATTTCCACGTACATTGTCCAAACTTCCAGTGCTGTTAATGTGATACACAATAACCGCATCTGACCGTTCTCCCGCTTGCAGCACGTACGGTACGCTGACACGAACACTGCCCCCACCGAAGGTGGAAATCGTACTTTCACCCGCTATAACCGACAAGTCATAAACCGGTCTGTCTCCGAGGACAGCCTTGCCTTCTGCCGTTAATGACACCTTCGCGATTCTAATAATGATGTCTCCGGCATCTGAAGCTGCACTAATGCTCGCCAATGATTTGGCATCAAACGTAATCGTACCCACATTCTCATAATCAATGGTAATCTCCGCCTTCGTTCCGGCGGCTAACTCATTAATTATGCTTCTTGGAAGAGTAAGATCAGCTGTTTGAGTATCCGAAGTAGCTGCAACTTTAATTTCAAGAACAGCCTTCTTCCCATCAACTTCTGCCTTCTTAACGAGACTCACAAATTCAGCAGCCGTTTCTTTTGTGATCGTACCAGTAGTAACTCCTGTGGTTTTATCCGTTTTAGTTGCTGCTGTTGCTGACAGGTTTACGGTATTCCCTGCTGTTTCCGTAGCAACCAGTTGCGGGCTTGCTGATGGTGTTGGTGTAGTCGTGCTCGGTGTAGAATTGCCACCTGTTCCACCTGTTCCAGGATCTGAAATAGGCACATAGGCCGGAACAACAATGTCAGTCACTGGACTTGCCTTATAACCTTCTTTGGCTGCGTATCTCACTTGATACGTGCCCGGTATTAATCCTGTGATTTCTTTATCTGGTGCATACACATAATTAGTTACACTCGATAGCTTATATTCTAAGGCTGTCGTGGTTCCCGTAATTCTTCCATCGTTGTTCGCTGCTGAGGTAGGAGCAACTCCCTGCAACCCAGTTGGAGCTGCTTGTTCCGCAGTGAATGCTGGAACGATTACATCTGCTGCTCTACCCGCGTTAAATCCCTCTTTAGCTGCGTATCTTACCTGATAGATACCCGGCACAAGTCCAACGATCTCTACATCTGATGCGTAGACATAATCGGTAACGGTAGACAGCTTATATTCCAGCGCTTTCGTAGTTCCTATAATTTTACCGTCGTCATTAGCTGCACTGGTTGGTGCTACACCTACTAATCCTGTAGGTGCCGCTTGCTCACCATATGCCGGGACTTCAACTGTAGCATCTTTACCAACGCTGTACCCCTCTTTTGCCGCGTATCGCACATTATAGAAGCCCGGAGTAAGACCAGTGATAGCCGCACCTGTTACAGGCTTATAATCAGTTTCTCCAACGCCTTTATACTCCTGTCCTTCCGCTGAACCCGTAATTTGCCCATCATCATTAGCTTCAGAAGTAGGTGCTACGCCTACCAGTCCTGCCGGGGCTGCTTGTTGATGGGTGTAAGCAGGAACTTCCACACTTACGTCTTCGCCAGCATTATAAGGAATGATTGTGGGTCCAGCTGCGGAGGTTGGCCCTTGATAGCCCGATGTTGCGGCATATCTTACCTTATAAACACCAGGTGCAAGCCCTGTGATGGCTGATCCTGAAACTGGGGTGTAAGCCTCGTCTCCAGCAAGCTTAAATTCCAATGCTGTACTGGTTCCTACAATTTGCCCATCCTTATTGTCGGCCGCAGTTGGTGCTACACCCGTAAGTCCTGCCGGCACAGCTTCGAGTCTGGAGAATATTTTATCCAGCGCTGTTGTAGTGTTATTGTATCTGGCTCCGATTGGGTAATTAGCCTGCACGTAATCCGGTTGGATATTCGTCCAGCTGTACATAAGTTCAACATGCCCTAGAATCGGTGTATTTTTGCCTTCTGCATCCTTGTTGTCCTTGTTATAAGTGAACAGATATGGAACCTGAAGTCTGTCTCCGCTCACGGTGTTTCCAAGTCCATCTACATAACTAATTACAGTTGGTTTAGCAGCTGTATTGTTTTCGGTCTTGATATTGGTCAGATAAGTACGAACCAGATCAACATAAAGCTGCACATACGGATGATTGGTGGTTCTAATCTGAAGCTCATTATTATTATGCGGATTCGCACTGCCCTTAGTGCCGCTGTTGTTATTAGGCTCAGCAACGGTCACACCAGCATCCAGCTTAGTGTCGAAGAAGTAGATCTTATTGATATTATGTTTTTTGGCATATTCGTTGATATATTTAATCACCGCTTGCGTGTTAGGGCACCACGAGCCGCCTAACAAAATCGCATAGTTTCCCTCACTCGCTAAAATTTGCTTCAGCTGATGATAGGTCACATGTTCATAAACAAGCGTGCCATCCGCTTCATTGAAGATCGTAGGTTTGCCCTCATTTTCCCCTTCATAGTTCTTATTAAATGCTGCCTTGATATAAGCCGACTCGTCTATAGTGTCATATCGGGAAGCGGCACCCAGCACCTCACTTACTGATGTTTTATACGCATTAACCTTCGCCGCATCAAGTGTTCCGTTCGTCAGGAACTCATCCCACGAATAGCTCTTATCCAGGTAGGATACGACAGGAGCACTATTTCCCTGTGCATCCTTGTGATCCTTGTTGTATACCAATAAGAATGGAGACTCAAGCTTGTTAGCAGTCACAACTTCCCCGTTTTTATTGGTATAGCTGACATTGTGTTCTGGATCATCTTTGGAAGACAGATTTAAATTCTTCAAATACTTGTTGACCAGATCAACATATTTATAAGCAAATTTATTATTGCTGTCTGCAATCTGAAGGGTGTCCCCATCCAGCTTAGTATCAAAGTTATAAATCGTAGAGATGCCGTATTCCTTGGCTGCCTCGTTGATAAAGCCGATATCGGCCTGTGTATTCTCGCTCCAAGCGCCGCCAACCAGAACAGCGTATGTGCCTTCACTCTCAAAAAGATGAACGATATCTTCATACGTCGCTGTTTTAAATACATGGTTAGCATCATTTAGACGGTCATAGACATGACTGAAATAGTCAAACTGGTTAACGCCGCCTTGGGAAGAGGTTATCGCCTCTGCGGTATCCGGATTAGCATAAGCTCTTCCTGCCTGAGTAGGCAGGATTAGCAGGGAGGCTGCCAGCAGCAGCGTTACAATTTTTTTGAAGGTTAATGGTCGTATCATTATGTGCACCTCGCCTTAAATAGGTTTATAGGATAAATGGGCTGAAAGGAATCCTGAATGAGCCTGCTGCTCATCAAGGACAAACCTCTTCCTCAGCGGCTGGTGCCGGTGCGGGTGCCTGAACCGTTTCCGCTGGAGCAGCTGCTGGTGCACTGACCGTGGATGCAGGTGCAGAAGACGATGTTTTCGGTTGAGAAGACTCAACTACCGGAGCCGGGGTCGCTTTAACTACCTCTGTTGTAGAGAAGGTTATAGCTTTTTTGGAAGGTGTCTCCGTTGCTTTTACTACGGGAGCCGCGGTTTCCTTAGGCTGTTCAGATACAACAGGAGCGGCGGTTGGCTGAACGGCTTTAGCGGTTACGTTTGCTTTTGGAGCAGTCGTAGGCGCAGCAGTTGGCACAGGCGTTGCCGCGCTGGTTTGCGGTTTAACAGATGCAGATACCGTTGTTGCAGCTGTTGCCGTCTTAGCGGTGTCCGCGGCAGGGGATGCAGCTGCTTTAGGCTGAGCTGCACCCGCTTCTGGAGCTGCTGAAGCCACAACCTTCGCCGCAGAATCAACAGCGGCGGCTGGAGCCGCAGTAGCTTCTGCCGTGACTGTCTCTGCTGCTGGAGCCGAAGCTTCCGGCTGGACAGCTTCTGTTACAGGAGCTGCAGTTGATTCTGCCTGAACAACAACTGCGGCCGCAGAAGTAGCTACTGGTAAAGCTGCTGCGGTTACTGCTGTATTACTACTCTCTTGAATGGGTGCTGCCTCTGCTGTTTTTTTGTTAGCGGATACCGCGGCATACGTCAATGCGGAGAAGACGATAGCGGCGGCAACCAAAGAGATCGAAAGCTTTTTCATATGTGTACCATCCTTTTCAAATAAAATAAGAAACCCCTTCACTACATTCTTGTACTTTAAATCCGTAACTCTCCCTTCTCTAAAGTAAAAAAAAAAGAGACTCAACGGGACGCAATTTACGCGTCTTTCGTTGAATCTCCGGCTGTCCAGTCGATTCCAATTGGCTTGTGATTAAGTTCCATATTATTCATGCCATAGTGCCTTGTCAATCAATTTTTATTTTTCACATGGTTTTTATCGGAATTAATTATTTTTAACATATAATTACATTGACTTTACTATAAATTCTATATAGATTGATCTCAATAGGATTAATCACATTAAAAAACTAGGTTTAAGGGGGTATTGATAGTGAACATAGATAACAACTTATTATCCGCCATCGAAACGAACTGGTATGGATTTGTTGCTTCCATATTTGTGTTTGCAATTTTGTTTCTACTGGCACGTAAACGAATTGGATTTGGCACCCGGGTACTCATCGGACTTGGCATCGGACTTATTGCCGGTATATTCTTTCAGTACTTCGATTTAGAGACCAAAGCTATTAGCACATTCGGCAGCATTTATGTCAGCTTGATCCGTATGCTCGTCATTCCTTTAGTATTCGTACTCGTATTAAACAGTATTTCTTCCTTAACCAATCTGGAGTATCTACGCAAAATCGGGATCAAAACCTTCGCCTGGTTCCTCGGAACAACTGGCATCGCTTCTATTATCGGCCTATCCGTTGCGCTGCTGTTCAATCCCGGCCAAGGTATACAACAAGATGTACCCGCAGATTTTGCAGCCCGGGAAATCCCGACCTTCTCCCAGGTTATCCTCGATCTTGTTCCATCTAACCCTGTTAATGAAGCAGCTACGGGTAAGGTTGTGCCTCTACTCATTTTCGCCATCTTCCTAGCAGTAGCTATAATCAAGATTGGCTCCAAGAAACCGGAAGCCGTCAAGCCTGTACGTGATCTTATTGAATCCCTGACACTGATACTGCATCAGGTTGTGAAATTCATTATTCGCCTGACCCCTTATGGCGTATTCGCACTGATTGCCGGAATCACCGCACGTTATGGCTGGGAGACGTTGCAGGAGCTAGGCAGTGTAATAATAACCTCGTACGTAGCAATGATTATACATTTTGTACTTATCTTTGGCGGATTGGTTCTATTAGTAGCGAAGGTGAATCCAATTCGTTTCTTCCGCAAAGTGTATCCAACCATTACCGTTGCCTTCACAACCAGAAGCAGCTACGCAACCCTTCCGGTCAATCTCGAAGTGATTACGAAGCGGCTTCATGTCTCCCCGCGGATCGCGAGCTTTATCGCACCGTTAGGGGCATCTGTGAACTTTAATGCGTGCGGTGGGATTTGGCCAGCTATTGTGGCTGTATTTACCGCCCAAGTATTCGGTATTGATCTGAACTGGACCGACTATATTACACTGGTATTAGTAAGTATTATTTCTTCCATTGGTGTAGCTGGCGTGCCTGGACCTGCCGTAATCTCCACCACGGTAGTCTTAACTGCTCTCGGCCTGCCGCTTGAAGGAATCGCTATCGTTGCAGGTGTTGAGGCGCTCATCGATATGGGCCGTACCGCTGTAAACGCAACTGGAACAGCTGTAACAGCTCTGTTAGTAGCTAATTCCGAAGGTGAATTTGACCGCGAAGCGTTTAATAGCAATGATGACGATGATATTCTCTTGAGCACCGTTTAAAAGCTGAAACTGTAAAAACCTCCGGAAGCTGCGTAAAGCAGAGCGCCCGGAGGTTTTTTTGCATAGATCCTATTGGATTCATCTTCTTATAGCATACTAATTCTTTCCCGCTTTTTAGCAGAAGCTAGACAAGTCTCGATCAATTGCATGCCCAGCACTGCATCCTCGGGTGCAAATAATTTTTTTCCTGTAAATACTGCTGAGGCAAAATCGTCGACCTCCCGTGTATAGGGATTCGCCCCGGTGGCATCAACCCGTCTTACCCCTTCTCCCGTATGCACAAAAAATTCGGCATCCTCATCTCTAGCATTAAAAGGCATAGGCACTTCAATCATTCCATCGGTCCCCAGAATCTCTAACAGCTGGCGGTTATATGCCCACATCCCGCAATCAAAAATCAGGCTTAGCCCCTTCGGAAACTCTACCAGCCCTGAAGCCATCATATCTACATTGTCATGCTCCGGAGAGAACATTGCCTGCACTGTCACGGCTTCCGGCTCAGCTCCGAACAGCAGTCGTGCTGCACTTAGCGGATAACAGCCGATATCATAAAGCGAGCCGCCGCCCCAAGCGGATTTAAAACGAATATTAGAGGTGTCTGTAGCGTCATTATAAGTAAAAGTGCCTCGGATGGAGCGTAATTCGCCAATTTCACCGCTAGCTATAATCTCCTGCAATTCCGCAATCCGAGGATGATGCCGATACATATAAGCTTCTGCCAAATGAACTCCAGCATCATTACAAGCTTTTACCATCTCAGCCGCTTCTTCACTGTTCAGCGCGATCGGTTTCTCACACAAGATATGTTTTCCAGCTTCCGCCGCACGGATTACCCATTCCCGATGGAGGTGATTTGGCAGTGGAATATACACCGCATCAATATCCTTATCCGCCAGTAATTCCTCATAGCTGCCGTAAGCTTTATCTATTCCGAACTCTGCGGCTACAGCGCTGCTTTTTTCTAAACCGCGACTGGCTACCGCTGTAATCATTCCCGTCTCCGAATCCATTATAGCCGGCATCACTGAACCTGTCGCAATCTGCGCGCAGCCCATGATTCCCCAGCGAAGTTTTTGCACCATCGTCGCTAACCTTCTTCCTTATAGATTACTTACTATACTTAAAGCCACCTTATCATAGAATGAAACGTTTCTCTAACAGAAAGAAACCTGCAAGTTGCAAAAAAACAGTGCCAAAAGGAGCTCCAACCCCGATAGACACTGCTTTTTTATAAAATATGAATGTTTATATTAGTGCATTTAACAGCACAGCCGCACCCAGCACAACTATACGCGCAAGGTTCATCAATACGAAGTTTTTGACGGCAAGAATAAAGGTACTCGCCTTCTCCTGTTTCTCTGTGAACAAGGCAATATTTCGGCGCAGCGGGATCAGCGTAAGTAGAATCAACAAAACCAGAATAGGGTTAATCCCTAAGATCAGCAGCACTACAAGATCCAAGTAAGAGACATAGTAGAGATATTTAAAAAGCACAAGCGCATTGCGGCGGCCAATGTACACCGGAAGCGTGTACCTGCGATTCTCCACATCCTCATCAATATCACAAATATTATTAGCGAGCATAATCCCTGCGATCCCCAGAATAGCGGGTACGGAAAACCAGAAAAGGTACAGCACTTCCACGATGTTGATATTCAAGCTGACCCAGCCGTTCTGAAGCAGCAGTGAAACCACATGCTCATCCGTATGGATATAGGCAGAGATAAAAATAATAACAAAGCCCATAAACAAACCCGAGAACAGCTCACCTAACGGCATACGCGAGATGGGAATCGGCCCGAACGAATAAAGTATACCGATCAAAAACGACAGTCCACCCAGCAAAAAGACCAGCAAACCCGTCTGAGTGACAAGCGCAATCCCGCCCCCTGCTGCCAGCGCCAGCAAAATAACAATCGTCGCCACGACGGTGCGCTCTTTTAGCTTAAAATGAACAATCGCATTATGCGTTTCGTAGCCGTAGCCGTGGGTTTTGGAGGCTTTTTTGAAATCGTAATAGTTGTTAATCGCCGTCGTCGCCATATCGAAGCTAAGCAAAGACACGAACATCAATCCAAAACGCAGCACGTAAAAATCCTCAAACCGGTACAGGGCATACAACGTTCCCATTAGAAACGGAATAATACTGGCTACCTTCGTCGGCAGCTCCACAAATCTTAGAAAGCTTTTAATATTCACACCATACACCCTTATCTGTCAAATGAGCCTGCAAGGCATTACTGTTCAGTTGTTGTGATCGTCACTGGCGACCATTCTGCAATAACTGTTTGTCCATGTACAGACACACTGCCTTCAGGACTCAGATCCTTCTCTGTCATAATTCCGAGCGCTACAGTGAAGTTATTGAATTTAAGCGGTATATTTCTCTCGCGGCGTACTTCCTTGCCGTTCAAATAGAATACAGCCTCATCATTGCCACGGTGATAGGTAATACGGTACGTATTGAATTCCCGTGGTTTGAAATCCGTATCTTCTTTAAAGATACAGAAATATTTCGTTCCAGTGCTTTCTGGCACTTGTACACCAGGGAATGGCAAAATACCATATGCACTAGCGTATTTGTCATTTCCCGCGAAGAAATCGAGTGCAGCGCCTGTCGTGAAATCCAGCAGGTTCAACGATACATATCCATCATACAGATCTCCAGGTGCAGTTCCTTGTGTACGGCAACGAATTTGCAGCTCAATGCTAATCTCTCCAGCTTCCGGAATCTCCACTGGCTTAGCTGAATAATACATGTGCTTGGCATTGTCCAGAATTTGCACTTGATGGTTCTCACGAGATAACTTCGCACGTACATACAAGGTATCATTACGAACGATAACTACAGCCTCCGGCTCACGGTAGGCCCAAAATGATCCGTCAGGCAGTGTAAATCCACCCGTCTTCCAGACCTTTCCTTCTTCTAAAATGGAGTGGAAATCCCCAAGAACCATGCGATTGCCTTTAACTTGTTGTTCTTCTGCTATCAATTCCTTGTCCTTCTTTTCCATGAAAGCTCACTCCTTCTGTAGTCCATCTATTAGTATCAGATCAAGCCTTGAATTAATAAAGTTATTGCCATTACTACTCCGCAGCGTACGGAGGCTTTTTGTGAAGCACCCATCAGCGGGATATAAGCTGGCGAAGCATTATGTTGCTTGAGACTACTGTAAATGCGCAGCGGCCAGAAAGCTGTTACCAGCGCCAGCAGTGCGTAAACAGGAAGTACACCCAACAGCACACAGACTATCACCGAAGCGTAGCCAGTGAAAAGGAGTACACGTGAGAATACAAGTGCCTTTTGTTCTCCCCATACTACAACAAGCGTAAGCTTACCCGCCTGCTCATCCGCTTTCCAATGTAGGAAATGGTGATTAAACAACAATAATGTAGTTAAAAATCCGACAGGCAGCGAGAGAATTACAGGCTTCATGCTAAACTGACCGGTTTGTACGAAATAGGAGCCTAATACAGGCATAATCCCAAAAGCAATAAAAATGGCCATCTCACTATAGCCTTTGCCGCGATAGCCATAACGCAGTGGCGGAGCCACATAGAAATAAGCGATTAAAGCACCAACAAGTACAAACCAGAGGATATTCCAACCGCTATATATACTAAGAATCCCACCACAGATAAGGGCAATCGCCAGCATACTCCAGGTCATCCTTGCATAAAAAGACTCCGAGAGGATCCCACCTGTCAGTAGCCCGGAGTTTGTGCTGATTTCACCAGCGGAATTCTTTGCTTCTGTATCGGTTCCGTTGCGGAAGTCCCACAGATCATTCACCATATTGGAGAACAAATGCGCCGAAATCGCCCCTATTAAGGTAAGAATAAATAAAACCGGATGGAATGTCCCTTCCCATACATATGCCCCAACGGTCCCCAAAACAATCGGGATGAGCATAACAGAAAAACTCCAAAACCGGGTCGCCTTGGTAAATAATGTCCATTTGTTCACTTCAAGCTTACCGCCTTTTTCATATGATTTGATAATAATTATCACTGACTATTATACATCAATTTTCGATAGATTGTGAAGATTATCACTGCATATAATGTATATTCTTGACATAATACTTCCGTTTGTTTGGTTAAGTATCTTGATAATGGAAGATAAAAATGTAAACAATTCCTTATTTCACGCAGGACCCCTATTTTACGACAAAAAATGAGTGTTGTTTTATAGGCAAGCACATACCGATATGATATGATAGGCAAGCCTATGAACAGCGTCCCTTACGGGCTGTTTTTAAGAGCGTAAAACTATATATAATAATGGAGGCTTTTACTGTCATGTCAGCGCAATCCCCTAACACCCAATCTGTCAAAATCGTCACTGCCGACCCTAGCGCCATCGGGCTATTCGGACTGGCTATTGTCACATTGGTCGCTTCTTCACAGAAGCTTGAATTTACAACAGGACTTAGCTACGTTATTCCTTGGGCTATCTTCCTGGGAGCATTCGCGCAGCTATTCGCCGCCATTCAGGATGCTAAGCACAACAATACCTTTGGTATGACCGCCTTTGGCGCCTACGCTTTCTTTTGGTTCGGCATGGCTAGCAGCTGGCTGATCAAGCTCGGCGTATTTGGTCCAACGCTTGCTGGGGCTGTAGATCCTAAGCAGCTCGGATTTGTATTTCTGGGTTACTTGATCTTCACACTCTTTATGACGATTGGTGCCGTTGAGGCAAATAGAGTTCTGCTTATCATTTTTGTATTGATAGATTTTCTCTTTATAGGACTAACCTTTGATTCCTTTGGGATCGCTCCAGAATTCTTCCATAAGCTAGCTGCTTGTGCTGAGCTTGGTATTGGTATCGTGTCCCTTTACGGATGTGGAGCATCCGTGCTAAACGCTCATTTCGGCCGCAGCTTCTTGCCGATTGGAGCTCCTCTGGGCATCTTCAAAAAATAGAAATTGTTCTGATCTTAAACTAATACTTTTGCAAGCCGAAAGGATGCTGAGACTATGCATGTCCTGTCCTCTTCTGAATTAGCGGTAACTGCTATTTTCGCCCTTATTCTCGCAGTTATTGCCTACCTGATCATTCGGAATATCCCGAAGATGGTTGGCGATATTGCGGCTTTTCGCAAAAGAACACTGGTTTGGACCCAAGTTTCACTAGTACTAACGGTGCTTCAGTTGAATTTTAAAGCAGGCGATTGGCGCTTTTCTATCGTCCTTGGACTCATCGTGTTATTTACCGGAGCTATTTGGCTGTCCGCCCGTTATTACGACATCAGTCGAAATGCAGGCCCAGAATCTAAAGATCCTGAAGTACATTAGTAAATCTCAAGCTCCCGAAAGGGGGCTTTTTTTTATAATTTCAGAAAGCTTCTTCGCATAGTTCTCCCCATCACAACCATACTAATGACATTCTAATAAAAGTAACGGGAGGATTATCAGGGTGAGCAAAAAAATCAATCTGCTAATGTTCAGTGGGGAATACGACAAAGCGATGGCTGGACTGATCCTAGCGAATGCCGCAAGAGATATCGATGTCGAGGTTACTATGTTTTTTTCATTCTGGGGTCTATTTTTGGTGCGTGATCCAGAGAAAATGACCCTTGAGGACAAGAGTATCTACGAGAAGCTGATGGATGTTATTACACCGAAGGGCCCTGGGCAGCTGCCGCTCTCTCATCTGAACTTTAGCGGGCTGGGACGAATGATGCTGGAGGAAATGATGGAGGAACAAGGCGCACCGAAGCTGATTCATTTTCTAAAAGGGGCTCGTAAAAAAAATATCAAATTCTATGCCTGCAAGCTTTCTGTGGAGATCATGGGCTTTAAGCCCGAGGAACTGCTGCCAGAGGTCGAAATCATCGATGCTGCGGCATATTTAAAAGATGCTTTAGAAAGTGATGTACAGTTATTTATTTAAAGTCTAACTAGGCTTTAACCCAATCCCCCATGCAGGCATATACTGTTGCCATAGAAACTACTGGCACGCCGAAAATACACCCCATTAACTTAGCACTGACGGCGTACGGGCTGGAGGGAATATCCGTGCTAAACATCATCCACGCCTCTTCTGCAGAGACGCCTGCTTCATTACAAGACCATTTTGATACTTTTCGTGGTCACACCATCGGCATTCGGCATCAAATCAACACCCCCTATGGCAGACAGCCGCTTCTGTATGCCGATTGGACCGCAAGCGGGCGCTTATATGAACCGATCGAACGCAAGTTGCAGGAAGCCTTCGGTCCCTATGTCAGCAATCCACATACAGATTCCAACACCACCGGACTAATCATGACGCAGGCGTATAATGAAGCTCGTCAAATCATTAAGAACCATGTTAATGCTGGCCCTCAGGATGTACTGCTCTTCTGCGGCAATGGCACGACAGGAGCCGTGAACAAGCTGCAGCGTATCATGGGATTAAGGCTCCCGGAATGGCTACAGGAACAAAATAACCGTGCACTGGAAGACCGCCCCGTTATCTTCACCAGCCATATGGAGCATCATTCCAATATTCTCCCTTGGCAGGAGGGACTTGGTGACGTCGTTACCATTCCCGCCGGAAAGGACGGAAATATTGACCCTCAACAGCTTGAAGACCAGCTGCGACTGTACCCCAATCGCCGTTTTAAGATCGGTTCATTTACAGCTTGTTCTAATGTGACTGGAATTCAGACGCCTTACGCAAAGCTAGCGGCTACTATGCATCGTCATGGGGGCGTATGCTTTGTGGATTTTGCCGCCAGTGCTCCCTACGAGCCTATCAATATGCACCCACCTTCCCCACTGGAGAAGCTTGATGCGATCTTTTTTTCTCCGCATAAATTTCTGGGTGGGCCGGGCACAAATGGCGTTCTAATCTTTGATGAAACGCTGAGCAATGGACGTATTCCTGACGAACCGGGTGGAGGTACAGTAGCCTGGGTCAACCCTTGGGGAGGACGCCGCTACACTAATGCGATTGAGATGCGGGAAGACGGGGGAACGCCGGGGTTTTTACAGGCTTTTCGCACGGCACTTTGCGTGAAGCTGAAGGAGCAGATGAATGGAAACGGTCAATATATGGTAATTAGAGAACACGAGCTGTGTCAGGAATTAATGGCAGGACTCCGCTGCATTCCGGAATGCTCGCTGCTGGCCGGAGATCACACAGAACGTCATGGAATCGTCTCTTTTACACTGCGCGATATTCATTACAACCTCGCCGTCCAGCTGTTGAATGACCGTTTCGGCATACAAGCTCGAGGCGGTTGCTCTTGTGCAGGTCCATATGGACATTACCTGCTTGGATTAGGGTGGACGCAATCCGCTCAGATTGCCGGAGCGATCATGAACGGCGACCAATCCTTCAGACCAGGGTGGATTCGCATCTCCCTACATCCCATTATGACTAATCAGGAAGTAGAGAGAATTGTATCCGCTGTAAGGAGTATTGCGACCCATGTCCAGCAATGGAAGCAGGACTACCTTTACGATACTTCCACGAACAGCTGGAATCATATCTACGCGCAGCACTCACCCGAGATGAAGCTCCAAGAACTCTTCACCATGTAACAATCTAACTTATCACAAGTTGCCCTTCACCATGTCCAAATCGGCAGCACTGGCATTGGAGATTACTTGTTCTACATTTTTGCAGCCCGGAATTACACTGGTTACTGCGGAATGCTGGAGGCACCAAGCCAAAGCCCACTGCGCCATATCCAGACCTGACGGCACTTCATTAGCAGCAATTTCTGCTACTGCGCGCAGCTGCTTTTGTCTTACATCCTCTTTATGGTTAGCTCGCACATCACCCTGAGCAAAAACCGCATCCGGCTTATACTTGCCGCTCAGATAACCACTGGCTAACGGAACGCGAGCCAACACACCTAATCGATGCTCGATGCACAGCGGAAGAATCTCTTCTTCAGGTTGACGATCCAGCCGATTATATACTACTTGTATGGCCTCTGCTTGCACATCCGCTGCCGCAGAGGTCTGGTGCACCCCCGAGCCTGATGCACTGATCGACACGCCCAAATGACGGATTTTTCCGGCTTGCTTCTGTCTGTCGAGCATACTCCACAGCTTATCATTATCGAATTGCTCATCGGTTCCGGAATGAAATTGATAGAGGTCAATATACTCTGTTTGGAGTGCGCGCAAGGAGTCGTCCAGCTGCTTAAGCACATCCTCAGCACGCCATAGCTGTTCCCGCTGCAAATGCCCCTGAAAATGATGGCCAAATTTCGTAGCTACAACCCAGTCCTCGCGTTTGCGGCGCGCCAGATAATCCCCGATGAATTTCTCCGACAAGTGATCTCCGTAACATTCTGCCGTATCAATCAGATTAATACCCAGCTCTCCAGCCTTATCCAGCATCGCATCGACTTCAGCCTGAGCGAAATCCTTGCCCCACTCTCCGCCAAACTGCCAAGTCCCTAGGCCAATCACCGAGACATTCATTCCTGTACTGCCAAGCTTACGATATTTCATCATCATTTCCTCCTTTATTCTATTTAAATTTAGGGATTCAAGTTAATTCTGACACTATGCTAAGCTATCTTGTTCCCATCCTGTGCCGTTCTAGCAAAACGCGCTTCGATGGCTTTGACTCCCCATAACGACAGCCCGATAAACAACAAAACATAGATAATCTCCCAAGGCTGGCGAATGAAACGTTCCAGATCGTTGCCAATGTATGAAACTGCGAATACCATAATCGCTTTGCCCACCGTGAGCGCAAGAAGATACGAACGGAACCTCATCCCGGCAAGCCCTGCTGCCATATTAATCACAACAAAAGGCCCTACCGGAAATATACTAAGCAGAAAAACATAGCTGAATCCGCTTTGCCGCACCCATGTCATGCTTTTGGCTACTTTGGGCCGTGCTGCCCATTTTCGCAAATAACGATGGGAGGCTACTTTGCGGATAATCCAAAAGGTAGTCACACAGCCTGCAACCAGACCGATCCAAGAATACAAAAAACCTAACCATAAACCATATACGGCCCCATTTAATCCTACGATCGCAATAGTTGGTAGTGGTGGTATAAATGATTTCATAAACGTTAACGCAATGCCCGGAAAGGGCCCAAACGAACGATATTGTTCAAGCAGATGCCGCAGATTATCCTCTGTCAGCCAAGACATAATATCAAGAAAATACATAACCAGCTGATCTCCTCATCCGATTGGAATTCTTAACACTTGGTCTCAATTATACACGAAGTTACGTTCATTCCTACAGTGCCGCCAATATAGAGTGAGCAACCGGGACTAATTAAATGACAGGGAGAAAATTCTTCGTTACTATGGATAAAAATACATATTAGACGGGGGCATAAGGTTATGATCATTCCTTCCGAAACGTTGGATCTACAAACTACCACCGAGCAGGATTTAGCGTTCGTTCTAGCCATTGAGCAAAGTGAGCTTAATCGTGCCTATATCGGACAATGGAGTAAAGAGGAGCACATTACGGCTATCCATGATCCAGATATCCTGCACCTTACAATTTGGGAGAGCTCCGGGAAAAGAGTCGGCTATATCATCGTAACAGGACTTCAAGATATTCATCTTACCGTTTGTATTAAAAGAATCGTCATCCATTCCAAGGGCTTTGGATATGGCAAACTGTCGCTTCGTCTCGTGAGCGACTGGATCTTCCAGCACACCGAGACGCATCGGCTATGGTTGGATGTTAGAGATCACAACCACAGGGCCCGCCATGTCTATGAAAGCTGTGGCTTTACACTGGAAGGGACTCTACGTGATTGTATAAAGGTTGAGGGACATTTTGAATCTCTGCATATCATGTCCATATTACGGAATGAGTATATAGAGCGTGAGCAGCAGCGACAGAAATAGATTAGGGAAATCTTCCCTGATTTTTGATCTTCCAGGTGCCTATAAATGCAAATCAGGGAAAACTTCCCTAATATTCAGCCAGTTTGAGCAAAATCGGCGTATTTCAGTGATTTTTAGGGAGGTTTTCCCTAAAACGTCTATTTCGGGACCCTAATCAGCCACTTTTTAGGGAGGATTTCCCAAAAAAAGTGTATACCGCGATGATAATCGGCTATTTTCATGGAGGTTATTCCCCCCCTTTCAGGAGCACAATAAAAAGCCGAGCAGTAGGCCCTCTATCCTGCACAGGCTCACTACTCAGCTTTCAATTCCATTCCCCTCAAACCTCTCCACTGTAACAACCCGCCTGCTCACCTTCCGCCCTCAGCCCCGCAACCACAAGGGTTGTCACGTACTTACGGGCATCCGCTGTCAGCAGTAACAGCTCTACCGAGCTTTTAGCCGGCTCCCCTCTGACAAACTTTATTCGGGCACCGTCCAAATCCTCTTGGATGCCAGCAATCGTATATCCTTTAAAAAGCAGCCCATCAATCTCCTGCTGTTCTTTGGCATATTCCGCAAAAGCAGACATTAGACTACACCTCCGCTGATTTCCGCCTTAGAAGGAAGAGGAGCCTCGGCTGCAAAACGTTTGCGTTTCAAATATTTTCCCGAACCTGCTTTGCCGACAAATTGTTTGTCACGAATAACAAATTCGCCTCGGCTGAGAACAGAAACAGGCTCTCCCTTCACTTCAAAGCCCTCAAACGCATTATAATCTACGTTCATATGATGCGTATCCGCAGAAAGGGTTCTTTCTACAGAAGGATCAAAAATGACCAGATCAGCGTCACTACCTACCGAGACCGTGCCTTTTTGCGGATACAAGCCAAACAGCTTGGCGCTAGAGGTAGCAATAATATCTACGAATTTGTTCAATGAGATCCGGCCTTTCTGTACACCTTCCGAATATAGAATCGTAAACCGGTCCTCAATAGTCGGCCCACCGTTCGGGATTTTGGAGAAATCGCCTAGCCCCAGATCCTTTTGTCCTTTGAAATCAAACGAGCACTGGTCAGAGCCAATCGTCTGTAAGCTGCCGCTCCATAGCGCATCCCACAATACATCCTGATTCCACTGCTCACGCAGGGGCGGAGACCACACGTATTTAGCACCTTCGAAATCAGGCTTTTCCAGCGCCGTCTGATCCAGCACTAAATACTGTGGACAAGTCTCACCGTATACGCGCAGTCCCTTTTTACGCGCTTCAGCAATCTTCCAAGCGGCTTCCGCACAGGTCACGTGTACAACATACAGCTGAGAATCTGTCAGTTCGGTTAGATAAGCTGCGCGTCCCGTAGCTTCACCCTCCAGCTCCGGCGGGCGGGTCAGCGCATGAAAGATTGGGTCGGTATTGCCTGCGGCCAAGGCCTGCTCAACAAGATATTCAATGACATCTCCATTCTCCGCATGCACCATAACGAGTGCACCTTCTTTTTTCGCGGCTTGAAGGGTCTTAAAAAGTGTGCCGTCATCCGCCTGAAAAGTATTCTTATAAGCCATAAATACTTTGAGCGAGGTAATGCCTTCATTCTCAATGATCTCCGGAAGCTCACCCAGTACTTTATCGTTTAATTCTGAGACCATCAGGTGGAAGCTGTAATCAATCACCGCTTTATCCTGCGACTTATGATGCCATGTATCTACGGCTTGCTGTAGCGGTTGTCCTTTGGTGGTTAAGCAAAAATCAATGACTGTGGTCGTTCCGCCATATGCAGCCGCAATGGTTCCCGTCTCAAAATCATCAGCTGTAACCGTGCCGCCAAAAGGCATATCCAGATGCGTATGAGGATCAATGCCTCCAGGAAAAACATAACACCCCGAGGCATCTATAATTTCCGCACCAGGGACATCCAAATGAAGGCCAATCTCCGTAATAACCCCGTTTTCAATCGCCACATCGCCTGTATAAGTATCTGCTGCGGTAACGATGATGCCATTTTTAATAATCTTTTTCATCCTTACACCACCTCCACTTCCGAATAGGTACCATTCAAACTCCCGATCACTTTCTGCCGCTGGTTCCAGGTCAGTGGGGCTGCCCCGGTATCCACTGGAACCATATCGATCGCACCGTCTGCTGGACAGACAATTGAACAAAGATTACAACCTACACAATCTTCCTCGCGGACCTGTAGAATAGCTTTCCCATCTGCATTAGTTAACATATCAATACACTGATGTGAAGCATCTTCGCAGGCAATATGGCATTTATTACAGTTGATGCAGTTGTTCTCATTAATACGGGCAACGACCTTATAGTTGAGATCCAGATCACCCCAGTTGGAGTAACGGGATACCGATTTACCGATTAACTCTGTTACGGAAGCCAAACCTTTGTCATCCAAATAGTTGTTCAGGCCATCGATCATTTCCTCCACAATCCGGAAGCCATGATGCATGACCGCTGTACATACTTGAATGCCCGTAGCACCCATCAACATGAATTCAACAACATCCTGCCAGGTCGAAATCCCTCCAATACCGGAGATAGGAATGCCTACTCCCCGGTCACGGGCACACTCGGCCACCATACTAAGCGCAATTGGTTTCACAGCCGGCCCGCAGTAACCGCCATGCGCACCCTGACCTCCAACATTCGGAATTGTGTTCCAGCTATGAATATCTACACCAGCAAGACTGTTGATCGTGTTGATCATACTAATCGCGTCCGCTCCACCCTTAACCGCATGGCGGGCAACGACGGTGATATCCGTAATATTAGGCGTCAGCTTCACAATCACCGGGGTTGTCGCAACTTCTTTTACCCAGGTGGTCTGTGCCTGCACCAGATCAGGTTGCTGCCCCGAAGCAGCGCCCATTCCACGCTCAGCCATCCCGTGCGGACAGCCAAAGTTAAGCTCCAGACCGTCTACACCCACATCCTCTACCCGCTTAACAATCTCATGCCATTTATGCTGCGTTGGTTCTACCATCAGGGAGGCTATAATCGCATGATTCGGGAATCTTTTTTTCGTTTCATAGATTTCCTTCAGATTAACTTCAAGCGGACGGTCGGTGATCAGTTCAATATTGTTAAAGCCCGCAACCCGTTGCCCATTGAAATTTACTGCCGCAAAACGCGATGAGGTATTAATGATCGGATCGCCGAGCGTCTTCCACACCGCCCCGCCCCAACCTGCTTCAAAGGCCCGCTGCACTTGATAACCTGTATTCGTAGGCGGCGCGGAGGCCAGCCAGAACGGATTCGGTGATTTGATTCCTGCGAGATTAATACTTAAATCTGCCATTGATGTTCCCTCCCTGTCATGTAAAATCCAATTTGATTTCTACGCTCAGCCCGCAGATCTAACAACGACCTCCTGCTGGCCTGAGAATTGTTTAACAATCGCATGGGCTGCATCTTTTCCCTGCTGTGCCGCTGATACAACCATGGCCTCGCCCTTACCTGAACCAAAAATGATGTCCCCAGCGGCATAAATCTGCGGATCGGAGGTTTGGCAGGTGACCTCATCCACCTTAACAACCCCACGGTCATGCTTAAGACCTAAGGAATCTATCAGATCTAGACGACGCTTTTGGCCAATAGCTATTACAACCGCATCTACAGGAATCAAGAACTCAGAACCCTCGATCGGCATAGGTATTGGACGACCATCTTTGCCCAGCTCCTCCGTCAGCTTCATCTGCACACATTCCAGTGCGGTTACATTCCCAAGCTCATCACCCACGATACGTTTCGGTAAGGTAAGCCAGTTGAACTCCACACCTTCCTGCTTCGCAAATTCATATTCAAAGTCATATGCCGTCATCTCTTCACGGGTCCGGCGGTAGACCATTTTTACATTGGTGGCTCCCAGCCGCACTGAACAAGTCGCTGCATCAATAGCCGTATTCCCTGCACCAATGACAGCAACCCGCTGACCCATCAGCTCTAGCAGAGGAATGCCCGTCTTAGTGGATTCTACGAGCGCAATGGCGTCATAAACTCCAGCCATTTTTTCACCTTCAATCCCTATTGGAGGCACATATCCCATACCCGCTGCCAAAACGATGGCATCATAATCCGACTTCAGCTCATCTACAGAAACATCCACTCCGACTTTTACACCTGTACGTATTTCCACACCCAGCTTCTCTACCTGCTCTACTTCCCAAAGAGATACAGACTGTGGGAGCCGAAACGATACAATCCCATGTGTATCCAGCCCACCCGCTAACGCCTTTGCTTCGTAGATCACAACAGCAAAACCTTCACGGGCGAGCTCCCTAGCTGCAGACAATCCCGCAGGACCACCGCCGATTACGGCTACCTTTTTCCCATTAGGGGTGCCAGCCTTAAATAATTGAACTCCGCTGTTCATCGCCCAATCTGTCGCATAACGCTGCAGCAGTCCGATTTGGATCGGCGCTGAGGCATCATTTAACACGCAGGCTCCTTCACACAGCTCATCTGTAGGACAAACACGAGCACAGCTGGCACCCACAGGATTGGAATCCATAATCGTCTGTGCCGAGCCTTTCAAATTGTCAGTAGCGATCCGTTTGATAAAGGAGGGAATATTAATGCTGGTCGGACACGCTTTTATACAGGGGGCATCGTAGCAATATAGACAGCGATTGGACTCATCCAGGGCACCCTTATGGGTCAGAGGCGGCTCAGCCTCGGCGAAATTGCGCATGAACATATCAGGTGTAAATGCTGTTAACGGAGATGAATGCTCCATCACTAGTCCCTCCTTATGGGTAATTTTTCATATTTGTGTTATATAATATAACATTATTTCAAGTTTTGTCTGAATATTTTGCTTACATCTTTAATTTATTGTAGTAATATAAGCATTAACAGAATTTATCTCTCAACGTTCTTCCTGATTAGGTTATATATACTGACATCCGTTAATCAAACTATAGTCATTTCGAATTTTCGTTGCATTAGACACTTTGTCTAATTTCAAAACTGTATTTTTTACGTGTGAGAATAGGCCGAGAATAACAAGGCATTAGCCGAAGGCCAGAGCGCAGAAGATCGAGGGGGAGTAACTATGGACTGGGAGCTTGTATTAACCATTCGTGACGCTTTAAAAAGACCACTATTCGCAGAAGCCGAGGTGATCGGCGGGAAAAGCGGCCTAAGCCGTGCCATTCGCTGGGTGCATGTGCTGGAAAGTGCCAACTTCGAGACTCTAATTCATGGCGAAGAAATGATTTTGACTACGGGGATTGGCGCAAGTGTTGATCTCCCTTCCTCCTTGGAGTTTATGCAGAACCTGATCGACAAAAATGCAGCTTGCCTATGTATTGAGTTAGGTACGTATTTCAGCACCATCCCGCAAGAGATGATCGACTTAGCCGACAGGCATGACTTTCCGCTAATCATCTTCACCCGCACGGTTCGGTTCGTAGATATCACGTTGGATCTTCACTCGATTATCATTAACCGGCATCACCGGATGCTCCAAGAACTTGAAAAAATCTCACGTGAATTCCACCGCCTGACCTTAACTTCACAAGGAACGCTGAAAGTGCTGCAATTATTGTGCAAAAGCACCCGCACACAAATTGTCTATATGCAGCTGCAAGGAAAACCCTTATTTTTCCCGGCACTTCCGCCGGAAGAGCAGGCTCCATTGCTGAATTTTTTCACCGCCTTCGGCGACGAGCTGGAGGGAATTCAACCTGACGCCGCCCCCTATATCCGGGAATATGGACAGAAGACCATCGCGCTCAAGCCTGTAGGTGCGCTGGATCAGACCTGGGCTTACATTCTGATGGTATGTAATCACAAACCACAGGAGTTCGACTGTCTGCTGCTGGATTCCGCCTCTTTGTCCATTGCACAAGAGCTGCTGCGGACGCGGTATATGGAGGAGCGTAAGCTTTTTTCAGAAAATCTATGGGTCGATGAGCTGATCAATGGCCGCATCGAAGATGATAACCGCTTAAAGGGCCTGATCGGCTCCAATTTTAACGTGGTCAACGAGCTCCCTTACCGTGTATGCCTTATAGAGATCAAGAACCCCAGAGATGTAAAATGGAACAGCTCGGAGAACGAATGGGAGTCCATCACCTTCCATCTTTCGCTCATCCTGCGTTCCATCTTTGAGAAATATTCTTTACGTCCGCTGATCACCCTTAAGAACAATCGCCTCACCGTCATCGCCCTCGACATTCAATCGAAAATGCCTGGCAAAATGCGACTTCAACAAGCACTTGAAGCCCTGCAGAACATCCGCTCCGATGAGAAGCTCAAGGATTTGCAGCTCGTCATTGGAGTCAGCAAATCGCATAAGCGCCTAAAACGAGCCTATTCCGGTTATCAGGAAGCCCTACAGGCATTGTCGTTATACTCCTGTTACCAGAAGTCACTGCTCTTCTATGAAGAGCTGGGTGTATTCCAGTTGCTGTTGAGCTTAAACGACGGAAAAACGTTGCAGAACTTCATTCGCAGTTATCTCGGCCCGCTAATCGACCACGACCAAACCAAAGGCAGCGAGCTGCTGCTTACCCTTCGTGTTTATCTGGATCATGATGGTTCCAAACAAATTGCCGCTCGAAACTTATTCATTGTCAGACAGTCCCTTTATTATCGCCTGGACAAAATAACAGAGCTACTGGGTGAAGACTTCATGCAGCCAGAGAATCGGATCTCCATTCAAGTCGCCCTGCGCGCTTACCAATTTCTATATCCAGACAAAATCACCTTACCTAGCCCCCGTTCAGCACAGATTTAAAAGTATCGATAATAAATTCTATATCTTCATCCGTGGAGGATAACGGCGGGGCGAAGGTAAGCACATTGTTGAACCCAGCTACGGTATCGCCATTTTTACCGATGATAAGCCCCTTGGACTTACATTCGGCAATAATTCCTTTCACAATACTCAGATCTAACGGTTTCTTACTGACCTTGTCTTCAACCAGCTCAATCCCTGTCACCAAACCAAAGCTGCGGACATCACCTACAAGCTTGTGATCAAGCAGCTCAGTAAATTCCGTATTTATTCTTTTACCTAAAAGATCCGCACGTTCCACCAGCTTCTCCTGCTCGATAATTTCCAGATTACGCAGCGCCAGCGCACAGGAAGCAGGATTGCCACCAAATGTATTCACATGACGAAAATACCCATAGTCATCGCTATTATCCTTAAACACCTCATAGATATCCTTACGAACAGCAGTCGCGGATAAAGGAAGATAAGCACTAGTCAGTCCCTTAGCCATCGTTACGATGTCAGGCTTCACATTAAAGTTGTGATGACCAAACTTACGTCCAGAACGTCCGAATCCACAAATCACCTCATCCATAATGAGCAACACACCGTGCTTACGGCAGATTTCCTGCACCCGATCCAAATAAACCTGATGCGGTACAATGACGCCACCACCCGTAATTACAGGCTCCATAATCACCGCAGCTACCGTCTCCACGCCTTCCCAGATAATCATATCCTCTATGGACTGTGCACACTGGAGGTTGAATTCTTCCACAGTCATCCCGGCCGGGCGGCGATAGCTGTCCGGGGGAGCTACATGCAGAAAACCACCCGCCAATGGTTCATATTTATATTTGCGCTGGGCCTGGCCCGTTGCAGATAATGCTCCAAGTGAACTGCCATGATACCCACGATAACGGGCAATAAATTTATGGCGATAATGCTGGCCGATTTGCTGCTGGTACTGGCGGGCCATTTTGAAAGCAGCCTCATTGGCTTCCGATCCACTATTGGAAAAAAAGATCACATAATCATCTCCGAGCCATTCATTCAGCTTCTCCGCCAGCCCAATCGCCGGGAGATGACTTTGTGTCAGAGGAAAATATGGCAGGGTCAGCAATTGATTGTAAGCAGCTTCCGCCAGCTCCTTGCGCCCGTATCCCACATTTACACACCACAAGCCAGACATCCCATCCAAAAATCGATTGCCCTGTATATCCGTAATCCACGACCCACTTGCCGAGGCGGCAATCATAGGCGGATTCTTTTCACTATAAGGCGTAATGTTGTGCCATAAATATTCCTGATCCTTCCTCACCGCAAGCTCACTATCGTTCCCCAGACTCTGCATAACATATTCTCCTCTCAGCAGCTCATTTTCTCTAATAACGGGCAGTGATCATCTTTTTACGCGTATAGAACTCCACCCCATCACGCCCATTGGCATGCAGGTCTCCATAGAACGATTTCTTATAACCCGAGAAAGGAAAAAAGGCCATGGGCGCAGGCACACCCAGATTCACACCCAACATCCCTGCATCAATTTCTTCCCGAAATTCACGGATCGCCTTTGCGCTATCTGTATAAATGCACGCCCCATTCGCGAATGGGGACTGATTCGTTACCCCAATCGCTTCACTCAGACTTTTCACACGAATCACTGACAATACCGGTGCAAAAATCTCATCCTTCCAGATGGTCATTCCCGGCTGTACATGATCAAATATCGTCGGCCCGATAAAATAACCCGCACCACCCGTAGCAGCATCCTTCCGCCCGTCTCTCACAAGCTTGGCTGCCTCAGCTTCACCAGTCTCAATGTAATAAAGAGTCCTCTCCTTATTCGACTGGCGAATTACCGGACCCAAAAACACCCCGTCATCGGCGCCATTACCAATCTTAAGCTCATCTGCAGCCGCAGCCAGACGGTTCACTAGCTCGTCAGCGATATCCTCATGAACCACTACGACCGAGCAAGCCATACACCGCTCACCTGCCGAGCCAAAGGAAGCCGCAATGATATTTTTGACCGCAATGTCCAGCTCCGCATCAGGCAGCACAATCGAGTGATTCTTGGCTCCAGCTAGCGCCTGCACCCGTTTTCCCTGCGCTGTCCCTGTCTTATATACATATTCCGCAACCGGCTGCGAACCGACGAACGAAATCGCCTTCACTTCATCATGCTCCAGCATCCCATTCACAACCTCGTGCGCCCCATGTATCACATTTAGTACACCTGGAGGAAAGCCCGCTTCGGCAAATAACTCTGCCAATCGATTAACAAGCAGCGGCGTCCGTTCAGAAGGCTTCAGCACAAAGGTATTTCCACAAGCGATGGCAAGCGGAAACATCCAACAAGGAACCATCATCGGAAAATTAAACGGGGCAATCCCCCCGATAACCCCCAATGGATAACGGTACATCCCGGATTCAATTCCGGTAGCAATGTCCGGAAGCTGGCTGCCCATCATCAACGTGGGGATGCCTGCGGCAAACTCCACACACTCAATTCCACGCTGCACCTCACCTTGCGCCTCTTCCAGACTTTTTCCATTCTCCAGCGTAATCAGCTCGGCCAGCTCATGCCAATGCTTTACCAGCAGCTGTTGATAATGAAAAAAGTAGCGGGCACGACGCGGCACAGCGACCCTTTTCCACGCTTGAAATGCCGCCGCAGCCGCTTCTACCGCTGCACCCAGCTCTTCCCTACTGGAAATAGGCACATAAGCAATCACTTCACCCGTCGCCGGATTATAAACCTCTTCATCTCGCCCGGACGACGATTCTACCCAAGCTCCATTCACATAATTCTTAACCCTTTCAGCCTGCGTTACTAGGAGAGACATAGCTCGCACCTCTTTCTCTGTTTCAGATGCACTGATGGACTGCTGATTATAATAGATGACCGCCAGATCAGGCGGCCATTCACTATAACATTAAGCTCAGTTAGTTATTTTGCTGCCATTTCTACGATTTCGTTCGTATAAGCCTCATCTACCTTGACCGGTTCTTTAATGACACCAAATTTTAGCGAAATATCAGCAGTTTGCTGGAACGCCGCCGCATCGGTATATCCCATTTTGGCACTGTCAAAGCCTTCAGGCAGAATCAGCTTGGCAACCTCAGTCATCATTGTCAGCTGATGTTCCTTCGTCGTACTGCCGTCTTCCGCTTGCTTCATCACACTGTCCACGGCGGCTGCAGGATCAGCAATTGCATCTTTCCAGCCCTTCAGGGAGGCACGCACAAACTTTGCCGCAGTCTCTTTGTTTTCCGCAAGCCATTCCTTATTAGCAAACAAGTTATCCTCAAGCATTGCAACACCTTCTGTATTCATGTCGATGACATTCAGATCCTCAGCCTTAATGCCTGACTCCAACACCACTTGGTACTCGTTGTAAGTCATTGCTGAGGCCGCATCGATCTGATCACCTAAGAACTGATCCATCGTGAACCCTTGCTTCGTAAAGCTTAGATCCTTATTCGGATCGAACTTATATTTATCGAATAACGCTAATAGTTCAAATTCGTTGCCACCCATCCAGTTGCCGACTTTTTTACCCTTAAGATCAGCGGCTGAGTTAATGCCCGCCGATTTTTTGGAGACCAGGACCAATCCGCTCTTTTGATAGATTTGCGCGATCTGTACCAGTGGCATTCCCTCTTCAAGACTCGGCAGCAAGCTGGCTACCCAACCCACACCGATATCTGCGGAGCCGCCTGCCACCTGCTGTTCCGGAACGATATCAGGCCCACCCGGCAGAATTTCTACATCCAAGCCTTCTTCCTTGTAATATCCTTTATCCTGCGCCACAAAATACCCAGCGAATTGTGCCTGCGGCACCCATTTCAGCTGTAGCTTCACTGTAACTGGATCAGCAGCCGGTTCAGTAGCAGCACTTGCGTCAGGAGCTGCTGATGCTTCAGGGGCAGTCGTAGCTTCAGCTGCCGAGTTATTATTGTTGTCACCGCAACCCGCCATTAAAGAAACACTCAACATCATCACGATTACCAACAAACCACCACGAAATTTGCGTTTTTTCCCGTTCATCAATCGAACTCCCCCTATCGTAATTTAAGTTTGTAACAAGCACAGTATGGACAATCATCGTGGTGCGTTTATGCATACAGCCGTGGGCGGTTTCTCTTTTCCATTCCCACTATGGCCGGATGTAATGAGGGTAAGATTAAGTACGCTGCGAAGGATGCCACTTAATGAATACTTTCTCCAGCCGCTCAACCACTAAATAGAAGAACACGCCTGCAATTGCAGCCAGCACAATACAGGACCAGCCCAGTGGCATTTTGGCAACTTTAATGGAATTGGAGAGCAGATACCCAAGCCCTTTTGAGGAGAAAAAGAATTCCCCAACAATGGCGCCAATCATACTGGCAGTAGCATTAATCTTCAGTGCCGTAAATACATAGGGCAGACTGCTCTGAATCCGCAGATAACGGAACACCGCCGGTTTACCCGCCGCATAAGAATGCATCAGATCCAGTGCCAATGGATCAATCGCCGCCATGCCTTTATAGGCGTTGATCGCCATCGCTGCCATTGTAGTTGCGGTTACTATGGCAATTCGTGAGCCTATCCCATCTCCAAACCACAGATTCATGATGGGCGCGAGGGCAACGATAGGCACAGCATTTAGGGCGGCAACCAGCGTCAAGCTTCCACTCCCCCAGCGCGGCCAAGCTGTCGCTATTAAAGCGATCAGAAAGCCGATAGCAGAACCAACCAACATTCCCAGCACAGCTTCAGCAAGAGTGTATCCGGTATAGGACAACAACAAGCTGAAATTATCTCGCATAGTTTCGGCGATGGCTGTAGGCAGCGGGAGTTGATATTTTTTCAGATCAAAGATCTTATGAAAGAATTGAAATTCCCATAGGGCAAGAAATAACAGACCTGCCAGTACAGGCAGCAGCACCCCTGCGCTAAATATCCTCTTCAGCATTCGTGAGCCGCCTCGACTCGCCGTAGCTTCCGCAGGTTTAGGAACGGCTGCAGCATTCTTTTGTGTAGCCGTTAGCGCCGGCTGAGCCATTTCTTTACCACTAGAGCCTATAAACGAGGTCTCCCGAACGGAATTAGTTTCCATTAGCGGCTGCCTCCTTTCGGACGATATTCAGGCTGCCAAGGCGTTACCAGGCGTTCTATCAGACTGATTAACCAGTAGCTTACGATCCCCAGCAAGGCACCCACAATCACCGTAGACCAGAACATATAGGTGTGAGAGCTTCCATAATAGAGATTGCGCAGCATAATTACACCAATGCCATGCTGGGCACCCATAAGCTCCACCAGAATAGCTCCAGTCACAGCAAGTGGGGCAGCTATCTTAAGTCCACCGAACAAACCCGGCAAAGCCGCTGGGAATCTGAGTTTCCAATAGACCGCCCAAGGTTTGGCCGCGTAAGAATGCATCAATTCGAGCGCTGATGGATCTACACTCCGCAAGCCGCGCAGCATGTTCAGAGCCACCGGGAAAAAGGTGATATATCCCGAAATAATAATCCGCGAGGTCTGCTCATCGCGCACAATCCCGTAGATGATGGGTGCCAACCCCAGAATCGGAATCATCTGCGAGGCAATAGCATAAGGAAAAGTTAATTGCTCTATTGTCTTCGACAAACTCATCAGCACCGCCAATGAGGCACCAGCTACCGCTCCAATCAGGAAGCCAACACCAGCATTACCGAAGGTCGCAGCCCCCTCCTTCAAGAGCGTGCCTCCATACTGCCACAAGGTAGCTAACACCTCATGAACATATGGCAGCTTGGACTGTGCTAACGGCGTCTCCACCACATGGAGCAGCATCCAGGAAGTGCCTTCCCAGACTAGCAGCAGGCCAAAAATCCAGACGAACAACGGCAGCAGACGACCTCGCACAAAGATACTGCCCCCTTTCATCACTACACCCCTTCGAAGCTGTCGCGAATACGTGCGATCAGTTCGAAAAACTCTGGGCTATTTCTCATTTCCGCCGTTCGCGGACGTGGCAGAGGAATTTCGACCACAGCAGACAAGCGACCCGGATGCGGGGAAAGAACAAACACCCGGTCAGAGAGGAATATAGATTCAGGAATACTATGAGTTACAAAAACAATTGTGTTCTGCACTTTACTCCAGACAGACAATAGCTCTTCATTCAATCGCTCACGCGTAAATTCATCCAGCGCAGAGAATGGCTCATCCATGAGCAGAATTTCCGGCTCCATCGATAGCGCTCTGGCAATCGCTACACGCTGTTGCATCCCGCCGCTGAGCTGCCACGGATATTTATCCGCAAAGCTCTGCAGCCCCACCAGATCAAGAAGCTCCATCGCCTTTTCCTCACGGATTGACTTCTTTACCCCCATCAGCTCCAGTGGCAATGTGATGTTATGCTTCACTTTCCGCCAGTCGTATAACACTGGACTTTGAAAAACAATGCCATATTTTTGCGCCAGCCTGGCTTCTCTGGCACTTTTCCCAGCTACCACAATGTTCCCGCCTGTTGGTGCTATGAGATCGGCCATCAGTCTAAGCAGCGTCGTTTTGCCACATCCGGAAGGTCCGAGCAGGGAGACGAACTCCCCTTTAGCAATATCAAGACTCACCTGATGCAGGGCAAGCACTTCCGCAGCTTCTGTCCGATAACGCATTTCAACATTCTCCAGCTGAATCTCAGGAATATTTGTCGCTAGTGATGACATCCTCAGCCCCCCTTTTCAAAATAAGCCATGTTAATAATGTTATATAAACTGACGCTATATAGATAAAATAAAGAAAAATTCTATTTCATGTAGTATTAAGTAACATGTTACACGCTACTGACTGCACTCTCACTAGACAATTAGTAAAATAGCTCCTGTTAAATTGCGTCATTTTGTCTAGGAGACATTTTTTTGACCACAAACCCGAAGTATTTTTTTTATATCCGCAGATATGTGGTAATATTTATCCATATCTTTCCTCGGTAGGTGACAATAGACCCATGGGATCTATAATCTCGAATTATATTGTAATTGTTGCTATATCAGGTGTGCTGAGCGTCTTACTAGCCCTTTTCGCCTACTATAAAAAAACTGATTTCTTAGGAATCAGGGCTTTTGTTATAAGCTCCTTTACCTCTGCTATTTACACCTTCGGTTTCGCCTTAGAGTTATCGGGGAAAACTCTGGAGGAAATCAGCTTCTGGATTAAGTTAGAATATCTGGGGATGCCCTTCATTGCGCCGGCTAGTCTAATCATGGTGATCCATTTCGTTGGGCTGGAGACGCTGTTTAAAAAAGGCCTACGGACGGCGTTATTTATCATTCCATTCATTACAACGCTGCTGGTCTGGACCAATGATTACCATCATCTCTTCTATAAATCCATTTATTTACGGGAAAATACGCCCACCCCACTCGTTGATGTTGTGATGGGACCTTGGTATATCGTTCACGGCAGCTTTACTTTCGGCTGTCTGCTGGCAGCCATTTGCCTCATGATATGGCAGTGGAACCGGATGAAAAGGGTATACCGCAGGCAGATCGTCACAATAATAATCGGGTTAAGCCTTCCAACACTCGGCTCTTTTTTGTATCTGATGGGCTTGACTCCTTACGGAATGGACCCCGTCCCGATCATTATGAGCCTGACCTCCTCCCTATATATTTGGGCTATTTTATCCCGGGGCATGTTAACGGCTGCACCTATTGCTCGTGAGAATCTGTTCGAGAGCATGCGGGAGGGAGTGCTTGTCACCGACCGCTCGGACATGCTCGTCGATTACAATCGGGCAGCCGCGGATATGATAGAGGGGCTCAACTCCTCATCGATTGGCAAGCCGCTAGCACAATTATTTCTTAACGCAGGCAAAGACGCCTTGTCCTATGTGATGGATGCCGAGCCACTATTGCGCGAAGAACGGGAAGTGGCTTGGAACAAAGCAGAGGAGATCTGCTATTATCAAATCCGCTCCTCTCCGGTACAGAAACAAGAGGGGCACATAGCAGGACAGATGATCATGCTGATTGACGTGACTGAACGAATACTGCTTCAGGAGAAGCTGCGTCAATTGGCTACGATGGACAGCCTTACGGGTATCTATAACCGCTCCTATTTTTTGGAGCTTAGTCAAGCATTGCTTGCCCGGGCTGGCAGCCTGCGGAGCTCATTATCTATGATTTTGCTGGATGTGGACTTCTTCAAGAGCATTAATGACCGCTATGGCCATCAATATGGAGATCAAGCTCTACAGCATATTGTCCAAGTGTGCAGCAGGCATCTGCGGGAGGGAGATCTCTTTGGCCGTTATGGTGGCGAGGAATTTGTGATCTGTCTGCCAGAGACGTCGCTGAAGCAAGCTGCATTGCTCTGCGAAAATATCCGCGCGGATATTGAACAAAGCACCTTATATACCGTCATCGGGCCCATTAATGTGACCGCCAGCTTTGGAGTTGTAGAGGCCCTAAATCCAGAGGCCACTCTAGAAGAGCTACTCTCTGAAGCCGACCATGCTCTGTATAGCTCCAAACGGAATGGACGCAACGCTGTGCATCTCTCTCAAAGGTCAGAAATCATTCTTTTCAAGCCTGTTTAATGACAATCATGTCCCTTCCTGCGCATTCAACAACTGGCCTTATTTTTCATAGTCTGTTTTTAAGTTTAATAAGAGTTATCTGAAAAACTAATCAGAGTGTTGAGAGTAAAATTTGCTTGATGGGATATGGAGGCGTAAGAACTAATGAGGAACCATACAATGATGCAGTTTTTTGAATGGCATGTTGCTGCGGACGGGAAACACTGGGATCGCTTAAAAGAAACTGCAGCCGCGCTAAAAGCCGTAGGCATTGATTCAGTTTGGGTACCTCCTGTGACAAAGGCCGTCTCCGCAGAAGATACAGGCTATGGCGTGTATGATCTATACGATCTGGGCGAATATGACCAAAAAGGTACGGTACGCACCAAATATGGCACCAAACAAGCACTGATCAACGCAATTTCGGAATGTCAAAAGAATGGCATCGCCGTCTACGTTGATTTGGTCATGAATCATAAGGCAGGCGCGGATGAAAAGGAAGTATTCCAAGTCATCGAGGTCGACCCCAATGATCGGATGAAAGAAATTTCGAAACCTTTCGAGATTGAGGGTTGGACAAAATTCACCTTCCCTGGCCGCGGGAATGAACACTCTGCCTTTAAGTGGAATCACAATCATTTTAACGGCACTGACTTTGACGCCAAAGAAGAGCGAACCGGCGTATTCCGTATAGTAGGCGAGAATAAAGCGTGGAATCAGAATGTTGACGACGAGTTCGGAAACTATGATTATCTAATGTTCGCTAATATTGATTACAGCCATCCGGAAGTCAAAAAAGAAATGATCCAATGGGGAAAATGGCTGGTGGACACCCTCCACTGCAGCGGCTTCCGCTTGGACGCCATCAAACATATCAACCATGAGTTTGTTAAAGAATTCGCGGTAGAGATGTTTAATAAATGTGAGAAGGACTTCTATATCGTCGGTGAATTCTGGAATTCCGACTTAGAGTCCTGCCGACAATTTCTGAATACCGTCGATTATAAAATTGACCTCTTCGATGTATCCCTTCACTACAAGCTGCATTCAGCTTCCTTGGAGGGCAGAAACTATGATCTGACCAAAATTCTTGATGACACGCTGGTGCAGACCCATCCCACCAATGCTGTAACCTTCGTTGACAATCATGATTCTCAGCCTCACGAAGCCCTGGAATCCTGGGTAGATGATTGGTTCAAGCAAAGTGCTTACGCGCTTATCCTGCTGCGACGGGATGGATATCCTGTGGTCTTTTACGGGGATTATTATGGGATCGAAGGACCAACACCTGTAGCAGGTAAAAAAGATGCGATTGACCCTTTGCTGTATACCCGCTATCACAAAGCTTATGGTGAACAGAAGGATTATTTCGATCATCCTAACACGATTGGCTGGACACGGCTCGGCGTGGAGGATATTGAACACTCCGGTTGTGCGGTTGTGATCAGTAATGGTGAGAATGGCCAGAAGAGAATGTTCGTAGGAGAACATCGCGCCGGTGAAGCATGGGTGGATTTCACCCATAACCATAAAGCCACCATAACCATTGAAAAAGATGGTTGGGCGACCTTCCCGGTCAATGGCGGCAGCGTCTCCGTCTGGGCTCTGCCGGATGCAGAAGCTGACAAGAAGTAAATCACTTGTACCTGATTAAAAAGGTGCCCAACGCCGTTTGGCGTTGGGCACCTTTTTTTAGTTATTCGCTTTATGCTCCGGATGTCGGGATACAAGCCTCACCAGATCCAGTGTTAAGACGGGTAATGTTAGGGACGCTGGATAAGCCAAGTAACGCGGCTCCCACTCTGGATTGAACTTTTCCTTGTAACGACGCAATCTGGCAAAACCGTAACCATGCCCATGCCCACCTCTATTAAACACTTGATGAGCCAGCTTCTCCTCCTTCAGAGTTCCGGGGTCCTGCCCTCCACTGGATGATAGAGGAGTGTTGCCTAGATTAAATCGCCGATATCCCTTGGACTTCGCCCATTCCAGCATACAAACCAATAAATAATCCACTGTCCCGTTTGGCACATTCTTCCCCTGGCGCAACAAATCTACGGACAGAGTCAATCCTTGATCATACCCTGGGATAATAGAAGCAAATGCCAGTATTGTACCTTTGGTGTTCCGCACCACCACAATGGGAGCCAGTTGCAGATAGTCGACCTTAAACCAGCCTAACGAATAACCCTTTTCCGCTCGGCCATTCAACCACTCGTCCGATATCGTTCGCAGTTCTCTCAGCAAACTATCAGCATGCGGCGCTTCTGTAATTTCAACAATCATGCCTTCCCGTTCAAAACGATCGCTTACCCGTTGCAGATCACCATTCTTCAGATCACTGAGTGCAAAGTTATCAAGGCTTATCACTGCCTCTTCACCCAGCTTAAAAAAGCGATAGCCCTGCTCTTGATAGACCGATAAAAAAGCAGGTGAAGCTTGATAGAAGACTACAACCAGACCATACTGATCTGCAGCTTGTCTAAATTCACTGATGGCTTCATTCATTAAGCTTCTCTCTCCCAGCGGATCACCCAGCACAACGAGCTTATCCCTAACTCTGGCGAAAGCAAGCAGCACTTTATCGTTCTGAGCCCAGAAGAAGCCCTTATCACCCAAAAATAACGTATGCGTTAAGGTATTGCCTTGAACTCCATCTAGAAAATGTTTCAGCTTAGCTACATCCAAGGTCCCGAACAGCTCGTTCTCCTTATGATGGGGCCTGAGGTTTACCCACATTATGAGCAGTACCCAAGACAAGACCAATCCTCCCACTGCCGTAAATGCAACATGACTATACCGCTGCAACCATTCAGGCTGTACACCCGGAGGCAGATGCTTCAGAAATCCACGATGTACATAACAGCCCATCAGATAGTAGCTTAGTGCAATTACTGAAGTGAGGGCAAACCACCGGATCGCACTCTGTCTGCTGATTGGCGCACTAATCCGATAAAACCGCGATCTGGATATCCAAAGAATAAGCGCTACTATAAGTAGCAACAGCGCCTCTTCATAATCAAACCCCTTAGTGACTGCGAACAACGATCCAATAAACAGAAGTACGCTAGTCCATACATATGCACTATGAACCCGCAATGTAATGCCCCGCGACAATAAAATCAGCATAAAACCAATAAGGACAGACAGATGATGAGAAAGCTGCATTACCGGAAACGGCAATATTTCCTCCGTAATCTTCAACCTATACAGCAATCCAGGTACTGCTGTAGATAGTAAGAGAATAAGCCCGCTAGCTAGTACCAGCTTGCCAAGAGCCCACATCCCAAGATCGCTCAGAAAGGTATACTGACCCGGCCAGCCCCAGATCTTCTGCCATTTGTTAAGAGAGGGTTCGAACCCTGGAACTGAACGATCTTGATCCTTTTTTCCTTGCAGGCCAATTTCCAGTGCAGCCAGCACCAATCCGATCAACCAAGGAATGACATAATAAAACAATCGAAAGATGACAAGCACCGCCATCGCCTTATCAGTCTGGTAGCCCAGCTGAGTCAGCCCGAGCAAGGCGATAAGGTCAAATGCACCGATACCGCCGGGTGCCATACTCAAGATGCCGGCAATGGCAGCAATCGTAAATATACCAAAGATAGCTATAAAATGGACCTCATCCAAGAGATGGCTGCTGATGGTCCAAAACGTCACGCCAGCAAAGCTCCATTCCAGAAAGGAAGCCCCGACGGAGTTAACGACTGTAAGCCATGGTGTTCTGCCTTTTCCCCGGTTAATCCATTTCGCATAAAGCGATGAGCGCTGCACAAACACAAAAACCGGTAAATAAAGCGCCATACCCCATACTGCAAATACCAGCCAGCGATGTTCTTCCAGCAAAGCCGTGGCCGGGAGTAAACCAAAGATATTCGCCCATGAAAGTAGTGATAACCCGGTAATCATAAGCGGCGACAGAAATACAATGGCGGGCGTTAGCACGGAGGTCGGCACTCCGCTTTTTTTATACAGCAGCGTCCTTAAACCAACTCCAGCCAGACCTGCAAACCCAATCAAGTTATTAAATGTATTAGCAATCCATGCATACCGAAAGGTACTCCACAGCCCTACTTTTAAACGAAAATGTGCCCGAATCAAATAATCATAAGCACTCATCACAGCTACGGAAAGAAGTGCAAAACCAATCATTTGCAAAATAGCAGACGTAGGTACTCGCCTTAGTTCACGCATTATAAGTCCTAAATGAACCTGCTTCAGCTCATGTTGCCCCTCCCAGTATACGAACGCTATGATAGCCACTGGAAAAAGAGCTCTGACCGCCCGGATCCGATAGATAGATAAGATCAGTCTTACAATTTTGAATCTTTCTAATGTCTGTTGCTTTGAATGCATGAGCCCACCTGCCTTTACCGCTGACACACGTTGTGCTAGACAATTTTTACAACTAGTCCATTATAGCAATTCTTGGAATAGAAGACCCGTGATAATCAACACCTACTCTATTAGACTGCCAGCAAATCCCTAACCCCTGCAACAGCTAAAGATTTTTTGGGAAATGAGGATAAGCATAGTTAATATAGTACGAAGCTGGACAGATCAATATGACGGAACTTTATTTTAAGGGTATCTTTCTAGTATTGGCCAACAATGTGATAAAAGAACATTTAAATTGTAGTCTAATCTTAAAAATACATAACAAAAAGGACATCCCTCACGGCAAAGGATGCCCTTTTTGTTATGTAACACGATTTAGTATGGTTTATACACGGATATCAAATCTGCCTTGGCTATCCGTTGTTGCGTTAGCGATCTCTTGCGGGCTTGCCGCAGCAAGTGCATTGTTTGCAGGTTTGGCAGGTGCTTCTGCACTACTGCTTGCTGCGGAAGCACTGCTCTGCGACTTCTGGGAAATCTGTGCCTCGATCTGCTTGATTTGCTGCTCAATTTGTTTCGTTTTCGTTTCTTTGGTCTTCGCGTCATCCGAGCTGGCGTCAATCTTGTCCAATTCGGCTTCCAGCTTCGCTTTTTGTTTCTCGAGCGCGCTGGTATCTGTGGTACTAGACGTCGAGGTAGTATACGATGTAGAACCTGAGACTGCGGATATACTCATAATCATCCCTCCCTTCCTTACCTCCAATATAATCCTTTTGCAGATAAGGAACGTTAAAACCCGCTGAAAGTTTGCTGAAAGTATTGCTCTCTTTCAAGGTTTTAAGGATAAACTGTTAGGAATTAGAATTCCCGCGTCTGACCAACAGAAAATAAGACAGAATAGAGAGAACACCCGTACAGGCAATCACAATTGCCATCGGAAGTGCTGAGTCTACGCCCCCAAGACCCACAAGCGGTGCTACACAGCTACCAAGCAGCAACGGTAAGAGTCCGATTAAGGCCGAAGCACTGCCTGCGGCTTCTCCTTGGTCCTGCATCGCCAGTGAGAAGCTGGTTGCTCCGACAATCCCCACACTGGAGACAACGGCGAACAGACAGATTAGAATAGGGATCAGCCCTCCCCCTACCAGGATCGTAAGCAGCAGCAAGACGCCCCCCGTTGTACAGAGCAGCAACCCGCTAAGCAGCAGCTTCGTTTCACTCACCTTACCAGCTAGTCTGCCGGCAATTTGACCTGTAATAATAATCCCAATCCCGTTCACAGCAAAGATCAAACTGTATATCTGCGGAGTAACCGCAAAAATATTTTGCAAAACAAAAGATGACCCCGAGATATAAGCGAACATAGACGCTGTAACAAAGCCTTGGGACAAGGCATAACCCATAAACTTGCGGTTGCCAAGTAACACCTTAAAGGTAAGCAGAGTACCCTTCAATCCACTCTTGGAGCGCCGCTCCTTCGGCAATGTCTCAGGCAAGCGCAGGAGAATCGTCAAGCAGAAGATAATTCCGGCAGCAAATAATACGAGGAATATCCCCTGCCATGTAGTCACTCTTAAGAGCTGTCCTCCAATGACTGGTGCCAAAATCGGACCCAGACCATTAACAATCATCAATAAAGAGAAAAATTTCGTTAGTTCAGAGCCACTGTACAGATCACGCACAGCCGCCCTAGAGACAACTACACCCACTGAACCAGCAAGACCTTGAATAAACCGCAAAACAATTAAAAGTCCAATCGAAGGGCTAAAAGCACATAGCACTGAGGAAACAGCATAGATGAACATCCCTATAAGCAGTGGACGGCGACGTCCATATACATCACTCAGTGGTCCAGCTACTAACTGACCCGAGGCCAGTCCCAATAAAAAGAAGGTAAGACTTAGCTGCACCAAAGCAGCTGTCGTACCGAAATCGTCGACAAGTGTAGGCAGCGCTGGCAAATACATGTCAATCGACAACGGTCCAATGGTTGTAATGGAGCCCAGAATAACAGCAAGTTGTAATCTCTGCTTCCTTGAGGGTCCATCTACAGCAAGTTTATTAGCATTTTGTATTCCAATCATGATCCTTACGTCAACCTTTCTAAAGCAACCCGGGGGCCTTTTTTTGTATTCTTCATACTAACGTAAAGGAACTCAAATGATCAATCCTTTTATAAGGCCTCATTCGGGGCTAATAACTTAAAAATAACCGCCAAAAGGCGGTTATCCTAATTGTTTTATGCATTTGGAGATGTGCTAAACCCCTGTAGCCAAACTTTGGCAGCATCGGCTTCCGCCATACTCAAGCGGTGACCTTGGTTGCCCCAATGGGTTGTAACCTCAGCGCCTGCTTTCTGCAGAATCCCCTCTAGCTCCTGAGTTTCCGTAGATGCTATTAGCGGATCATTCGTACCTGCCCCAATAAAGATGGACACCCCTTCAAGAGAAGGAAGCTCCACATTGCGTAATGGCACCATCGGATGCAACAGCACTGCCGCGCGGAAAATGTCCTTATAATGAAACAGAAGGCTACCAGCAATGTTTGCACCGTTAGAGTAACCAACCGCTACCAGATTGTTGGCATCAAACCCGTATTTCTCTGCCGCCTCATCCAGAAACTGCTTAATCTCGTGGGTACGGAAAACTAAGTCCGCTTCATCGAACACTCCTTCCGCCAGCCGACGGAAGAATCGTGGCATGCCATTCTCCAGCACATTGCCCCGTATACCTAGCACCGATGAATCTGGAGATAACATCTCAGCCAGCGGCAGCAAATCCTGCTCATTACCACCTGTACCATGAAACAACACTAACGTAGGTTTAGTTATATCTTTACCTTTACGGAATACATGAATCATCCCTGCTTCACCTCAATTTCTCTTACTTGAATAGGCGTTAAGTTTTCTTCGATAGCCGCGCGATGCGGCTCAAACCAGGACGGCAGCATCAACTTTTCACCCAACGCATCTGGGGCTTCATCACGGGCAAAACCTGGAGGATCTGTAGCGATCTCGAACAGGATTCCTCCTCTTTCACGGAAATAGATCGCATTAAAATACTGACGGTCTTGAACGGGTGTAGGTCTATGCCCATGACTCTGTACAAGTCGCGACCATTCCAGTTGCTCTGCATCATCCTTTGCGCGCCACGCGATGTGATGAACGGTCCCTGCACCTCCCGCTCCGAGCGGAACGGGTGATGTCTTCAAATCAATAATATTACCTAGCTCCCCATTGGTTCTATAGCGAGTATATCCATCTCCGTCAGCAATATGTTCCATACCCAGCGTATGAACAAGTGTCTCGGCTGTTTGCAACGGATTGCTGCTATACAGCACAGCCCCGCCAAAACCTTTGATTGCGTATTTAGTAGGAATCCCACCAAAGGACCACTTACTGAGCGGGCCTTCCTCACGTTCCACCAGTTCAATCCGCAGACCGTCGTAATCGGCAAAAGCTAAATAGGGTTCCGAGATCCGACTTCCTTTTGTAACCGAAACTCCGTATTCAGCAAGGCGTTGTTCCCAGAATTTCAGAGCACCGACCGGCACTGCGTAGATCGTTACGCCAACTTGACCACTGCCGATTCTGCCTCTACGCCCTACAGGTGAAGGAAAAAATGTAATAATCGTTCCCGGCGAACCCTGCTCATTTCCAAAGTATAGATGATAGACCTCTGGAGCATCAAAATTAATCGTTTTTTTCACGAGCCGTAGACCCAGAATCCCGGCGTAGAAATCAACATTGCGCTGAGCGTCTCCGACAAAAGCTGTAATATGGTGTATTCCTGCAGTTTGAAGTGTCATTATTATAAACTCCCTTCTTAGTTAAAAAACAATGCATCTAGAGAAATCGAACCTGGTCCCGTAAGCGCCACACCTACCGCAAATACCAGAACCGTGAGCGGAAACTCAATCCCGTCCGAAGTGGACCAGAAACCATTTGGAGCATGAACCTTAACGATTGCCCCCAGCATCGTGGCAGCGATCAACACCGCTGCAACAGGCGTTAACAGTCCTGCCGCGAACATAAATCCGCCCACCAGCTCCATAATCCCTGCTAAAATCGCCATAGTCACACCCGGTTTGATTCCGATGGACTCCATCCAGCCTCCCGTACCCTTCGGACCGTAACCTCCGAACCATCCAAATAGCTTTTGTGCACCATGTCCTATAAACGCAAGTCCAATCACCAATCTCATTAATAACAGTCCTACACTTATCATTTTACATTCCCCTATTCCTTTGATTTAATTATCTTAATGTTAAGATATTGGGTAAAAAAGAGCGCCCGGCGAACCGGAATAACCTATGGGCTGCTCTCCTCTTCCCTCTTCTATCTACAACTCGGAGGCGTTAAACGTATCGCCGCCCTTAATCGTACCCGAGTTAAAACCTTTGTAGAACCAGCGCTTTCTCTGCTCTGAGGTACCGTGAGTGAAACTATCCGGCACTGCATAGCCCTGGGCCTGCTTCTGAATCGTATCATCGCCGACGGCGCTTGCAGCTGCCAGAGCTTCCTCTAAGTCGCCTTCCTCCAGCAGATTCATACCCTGAGCATGATTGGCCCAGACACTGGCGAAATAATCCGCCTGCAGCTCAAAACGAACCTGATATTTGTTGTACTCCTTCTCGCTCAACGTCTGACGAAGGGAATCGAGCTGTTTCGAGGTGCCTAGTAATGTCTGTACATGATGTCCAACCTCATGGGCAATAACATAAGCCATGGCGAAGTCGCCCGGCGCATGAAAGCGTTGCTGCAACTCATCATAAAAGCTCAGATCAATATACAGTTTGGCGTCGCCCGGACAGTAGAAGGGACCAACTGCCGAGGTGGCTGTTCCGCAAGCAGAGTCTACACTCCCACTGTATAGCACTAAGGTGGGGTCCGTATATGTCATTCCCTGCTGCTGAAAAATTTCACCCCAAACCTCCTCTGTGTCGGCAAGAACTACCGATACAAACTCCGCAAGCTCTTGCTCCTCTGCGGTCTGTTCATAAGGGGCCGTTGAACTGGAGCCTGTGGAAGTCAAACTTCCCAGGATATCCCCGGCATTGCCTCCACTGAGTAATGTGATGACCAGGACAAGGATAATTCCTCCGATCCCGCCACCAATCATCTTGCCACCGCCGCTCATGCCTCTGCGGTCCTCCACGTTCGAACTCCCTCTTCTTCCCTGCCATTTCATGGCCAAGCCCCCAGTCGAAATATCAGGTAATCTTAAGTAAATGGCTACCTGGCTTCGTTAAGTTAAATATCTTATTAGTGATATACCCAAAAAAGCAGGGTTTCACTTATACTTACTGGAGTTGGGAGAATGAGGATGGAGCCGAACTACTTCCAACCTTATAGAGGCGCCTAGTTATTCGTCATGTTCGCAGCGCCTACACACCTTTGCCAAGCTTTTTCATTAATTCGATAGCCTGGACTTTCTCTTCCTTATCTAATCCACCCATCAAATCATGAATTGAGGCTACATGACGAGGGAAAATCTCATCAAACAGTTCACGGCCTGCATCCGTAATCTCCGCATAAGTAACGCGGCGATCCTCGCTACAGGGTACACGTTTCAGCAGTCCCTTTTTCTCCAACTTGTCGATATTATAGGTAATACTTCCGCTCGTAACGAGAATCTTCTCCCCGATCTGTTGCAGCGGAATCCGCGTTCTATGGTAAAGTACTTCAAGCACCATGAATTCAGCCGAAGCCAAGCCATAACTCTTCATATCCTTCACCGCATGATCCATTAGGCTCTTATAAGCCTTAGATAAGACTACAAACAATTTCAGTGAGGCGGCTTGTTCTTCGTCAGGTGCACTCTCTGTATTACGCAGATTTACTTGTTTATCACTCATCAATTCCACCTCCACTTCAATCAAACTAGTATTCAATCCATTTATTTGTCTTTACATTAAATATCTTTAAGTTAAGATAACTATACGACTTCCCATCCTCCTTGTCAACCTCATCGCTAAAAAAGTCACTTCCGTCTAGAGACCGGTAAGTTTTCCTATGACACTTTCCAGGGAGTGATAAAAATTACCCCAAGTTTGACCTGACCTATAAAAGGGCGTATTCTTGTCTTTACGAATGACTCTTTAGTAAGCGATTTCAATACCCTAAAGGAGGCAACCTGATGAGTTCGTTCAACCCAACCCCTACCGAAGAAGCTATGGAGGGGCAGGCTGGAGCACGACGCGTGCTGATCGTGACAGCCGTAGACGCGGAGCGTGACGCGGTCCTGCGCGGCCTGCAAGGCAGCGACAGGTTCCATGTTATCGCTGCCGGCGCTGGGCCGGCAGCGGCGGCGGCGGGAACCGCCGCGGCACTCGCAGCCGGTTCTTACGGCTGCGTATTGAGCGTCGGGATCGGCGGCGGATTCCCGGGGCTGGCACCTTTAGGCTCGCTGGTTGTAGCCAGCGAGATGATTGCCGCCGACCTCGGGGCCGAGACGCCGGAGGGCTTCCGCAGCGCTGCCGAGCTCGGCTTCGGCAGCGTGTCCGTGCCGGCTGACCGCGGCGCGGTGCAAGCGGTTTCGGCCGCGCTGGCAGCGGCCGGGTTACCCGTAAGCACGGGCACCGTGCTTACGGTCTCGACGGCGACCGGCACCGCGGAGACGGCCGCCGCCCATCTCGCGCGGCATCCCCATGCCGTCGCGGAAGCAATGGAAGGCCACGGAGTCGCCGTGGCCGCCCAGGCGCTGGGGCTCCCGGTACTGGAGCTCCGCGCCATCTCGAACCCGGTCGGTCCCCGCGACCGGGCCGCTTGGAAGATCGGTGATGCAATGGAAGCATTAACGGCGGCAGCCGCTATATTACTGGAGGTGCTGTAATGACAACTGAGCTTAATATCGCTTTTTCCCCTTGCCCTAACGATACCTTTGTATTTCATGCCTGGGCGCACGGGCTTGTCCCGAATGCACCTAAGCTGAATGTAACCTATGCCGACATTGATATTACCAATACGCTGGCCGCTGACGGAGAAGGACCAGAAGTCCTCAAAATCTCCTACGCTGCGCTGCCTTGGGTTCTGGAGCGGTACAAACTGCTGCCATGTGGCGGCGCTTTAGGTCGCGGCTGCGGCCCGCTGCTGCTTACAGCAAGTGGACCCCATGCGATCAAACGCCCAGAAAAGCTAGCCGGACGCCGGATTGCTGTGCCTAGCGAACGCTCTACGGCTTATTTGCTTTTCCGATTATGGGCAGCACAAAATGTAACTGGAGGCATCGGCGAAATAGTCGTAATGCCTTTCGATGAGATTATGCCTGCCGTACGGGATGGCCATATCGATGCGGGGCTGGTAATTCACGAAGCCCGCTTCACTTACGCCTCGTATGGTCTTAATATGCTGACTGATTTAGGCAGCTGGTGGGAAAGCGATACCGGACTGCCCATTCCACTCGGCGCTATCATTGCCCGCCGTGATTTAGATGCCGATGCTATCACCGGCTGGATTCGCAGCTCTCTTCAGTATGCGTGGGATCATCCTACGGATTCCAGAGACTATGTGCTTAGCCATGCTCAAGAGTTGGCTCCTGAAGTGGCTAAATCCCACATCGATCTCTACGTGAATGACTTCTCGATGAATCTGGGTGATGACGGCTATGCCGCAATCTCTGCCCTGCTTGATCGTGCTGCGGCAGAAGGACTTGTGCCTGCAATCGATCCAGCACTGCTTCGTTAGCATTTACCAGATAGTTTAACAATCCCCGGCCACACCTATAAGGTGTTCTCCGGGGATTTTATTTATTCCGCGTAACCTTCCAGCCAACCATTATTTGGCTTATCGAACCAGTGATTATACAATAGACCTATAAACATGATCTATGAGGGAGGATCACATGATACCTGAAAAAAACAGCAAACAAAACATCGACCGCTTTCTGGGCTTTCAAAATGAATATGACCGCTACCGCCCCGAAGCCCCTGAGATGATTATCAAATTGCTAACAGATTACCTAGGTACCACCCCTTCACTCGTCGCAGATATAGGCTGCGGTACGGGTTTGTCTACTTTTCTCTGGAAGGATGTCGCAGAACGCGTAATCGGTGTCGAGCCTAATCCAGATATGTTGGGAAAAGCAATCGATAAACTTAGCAGATTAGAAGCACCCCAATCAATTACTTTTGTGCAAGGCTACTCCAACCAGCTTCCGCTTGCATCAGATAGTGTAGACATAGTTACCTGCTCGCAATCATTCCACTGGATGGATCCTGAAACTACACTGCAAGAAATCTCCCGGGTCTTAAAAAAAGGCGGAGTATTTGCCGCCTACGATTGCGATTGGCCTTTATCTCTTCAGCAAAATGTAGAAGAACAATACAACCAGCTGATCTCCAAAACAGAAGAATGGCTAGCTTCGCTTTTGCCTAATGAGGAGAGAGCACATAAATGGGACAAAGAAGGCCATTTGTCACGGATCAAAGCTAGTGGGGCCTTCTCTTTTGCCAGAGAAATCGTATTCCACAACCTTGAGTCCTGCGACGCCCAGCGATATATCGGTTTAACCCTAAGTCAAGGGGGAGTGCAAACCGTAATGAAACTAGACGCTACCTTGCTGGAGCAAGATATCGCCGCTTACACCGCCGCGGTTGAACAGCATTTTCAAGGCAGAACATTAGAGGTTCTGATCAGCTACCGAATGAGAATCGGCATCAAATAATCTTCGATCACAACCAAAAAAACGCCCCGCCCCCTCATATGAGGAGTTCGGAGCGTTTTCTTCTTTTTATTTAACTTCTTCCATGAATACCCTTAGGTTCTCTACGATTTCTTTCGATTTTGAATGATGTAAGTAATGTCCGCCTTCAAATGTCATTACTTTTCCATGCACAGAATCCTTGACTTGCCCTTCATGCAGAGGAATCCAGTCTTTCACGGTAGTATTATTCGCTTGTATAAAGAAGATAATGGGAAGATTCTTGTCGAATGTTAAGCCTCTGGAGGCAACAAAGTTAGGATAAATATGTTCCATTTCATTTAAGGTAGTGGAATTGTTCATATTTTTAAGCGAAATCAATTTCATTTGTTTTTTGGTTTCATCATCAAACGGCAGTCCATCATAAGGGTCACCGCTTAATTGCAAGCCCAATCTTATAATCCCTGAATCTTTAAGCAGCTTTAATTTTTTAATTGGGAATTTAACATCCATACCGCCTTGCTCCGGAACACTACTATCAATACCCACAAAAGCACTCACTTCGTTTGGATATTTCTTCGCATATTCCAATCCGTAAATACCTCCAATCGAGTGGCCCATTAGAATGTATTGGTCAATGTTAAGATTCTGAACGGCTTCATGAATTTCACTAACGATATTCTCTGTAGTTCGTTCTTTTTTCGTTTCATCACTGAGTCCATACCCAAACGGTTCAACCGCCACCACTTTGTAGAATGGTGATAACTCATCAATCAACGGCTTGAAATCAAGTGCTGGTGCTCCTGTTCCAAAGCCTGGTATGAGCACGATCGTCTGTTTACCTTCTCCTTGAATCAAAACATTCATATTTTTCCCGTCAACAGGGACTAACTGACCATAGTGCTGTATTTTTTTCTGGTCTGTTTTGTTGCTGATCACATTAACTGTATAGACAACGGCTAGAAAAAGTACGACTACGATCACTATTGCTCCTAGTATTTTGAGCAACAGGTTACGCAGTTTATGTTTTTTCTGTCCATTCCCCGTTTTTTTGTCCGCTTGTTGTGTCACCCTCATCTTCTCCTGTCTTTAATCTGTTTATTAAGCTCTCTTAATGTTTCGCTAATGAGATCATAACTAACAAAGATGTACCCCTCATGACGGCAATATGAACTGAAAATGAACAGGTAAAAAAAATGCTACGGCAGCACAAGACAAGAAAACTTGCCAGTACTGCTGTAGCAATGAAAAATACGGGATGCATCCAAGCCCTCGCAAGGCACCGCCTGGAAGCTAATTACTCTGTCGGCGCTATAATTGGCAGGGTGACAACGATGGTCGTTCCTTGACCGGGTTCGCTTTCCACGCGGATATCCCCTTTATGAAGCGTTACGATCTGTTTAACAATGGCAAGTCCCATCCCGCTGCCACCATATTTACGACTGTGGGATCGATCAGCCTTAAAGAACCGTTCAAATATACGTTGCTGATCCTCAAGTGAAATCCCGATGCCAGTGTCTGTTATCCGAACGGTCACGTTGTTGATATCTTGTTTGAGGCTGACGTTAATTACACTGTTATCCTTAGAAAACTTGATGCTGTTGCCAAGGAGATTGGTCCATACCTGACTTAACAGGTCATAATCAGCCAGTAGGATAATAGGCTTCAGATCAAGGTCGAAGCTGATGTTACGAGCTGACCATTGCGGCTGAATTGCTACGATTACTCTTCTTATCTGTTCGTCCAGATTGAATGTAGTTAGCCGTAGCTGCTGGGACTGCGATTCTAATAAACTCAGCTTCAGCAGGCTGTCACTCATTTTAGACATCCGTTCTGCTTCAGCGATAATAATATCCAGATAACGATTTCGCTCTTGTTCTGCAAGATCTACTCGCTTGAGCGCAATCGCATACCCAGATATTGAGGTGAGCGGAGACTGGACCTCATGCGACACATTGGATACAAACTCCTTACGCATCTGCTCAAGCTGCTGCAGATCGTGCATCATTTCTTCAAAGCTGCGAGCCAAGGTACCTAGCTCACCGGTTTGTTTAATATTCAGCTCGACGTTAAAATCACCAGCTGCTATTCGTCTGGTCGCTTTGGTTAGCTTCTTGATTGGTCTGACTAAGAACATTGCAGCTACCAGAATCAAAAGGCTTCCAGCTATCAATGAATAGAGCAAGAAATTTAATACCAAGTTCCTTCTGGCAGTGACGGAAGGGGGATTAAGCGTCTCCACAAACATCGCTTTGGTGCCGTCTTCCGTTCTCAGCTGTAAGCCTAGGAGAAGCGCAGAAATATTCCTGTTATGAGGTTGATATACTTCTCCTGCGAGAACTTTTTTTATTTCTTCCATAGTTACAGGGACCGGCTTGTGCCCATTAAGCGTTCCGTAAGATTGGAATTTACCCGCTTCATCGAAAATTCGGATGTGGTAGGAATCAAGCTGCTTCATTCCACTTACGAAAGAGTTGGCTCCACGAAATGGGAAGGTCTCGTAAACCCTGACAATATCCTGTCCAAAATGCAATAAGGGAATTCGCGTGTTCTCGTTCAGTTTATCTTCGAATACCCAAGTTGCCACAAACAAAGCAATGATTGTGCCCCCGATTACGGAGGCTAGGAAGGTCAGTACAACGCGTGTATATATGGATCTAATCATTCGTACACCTCAAGCCTGTAGCCAAGTCCACGCACCGTCTCAATACGAAAATCAGGGGTAGTCGCAAACCGTTCACGCAGGCGTTTAATATGCACGTCAATCGTCCGATCATCTCCAGCATAATCAATTCCCCAAATTTGATCGATCAACTGCTCGCGCGTATAGACTTGTCCGGGTGTCCCAGCAAGCTTGTACAGCAATTCGAACTCCTTGAGGGGTAAGGCAAATGACTCCGTGCCTCTCATAACCTTATAGGTCTGCCGATCAAGGATGACGTTACCAATTTGGATCATCTGCGTGGAGCCGATCCGATATCGTTTCAGCAATGACCTAACACGGACCGTCAGCTCCAACGGATCGAAGGGTTTAGTTAAATAATCATCCGTACCTAATTCGAAGCCCTTCACTTTCTCCCAGGTTTCGCCTCTGGCAGTCAATATAAGTAATGGAAGATCGGGATTAGCTCGGCGGAGCTCCTTACAAAGCATCCAACCATCCATATTTGGCATCATTATATCCAACACGACAAGATCGACATTTGTTCCAGCATATACGGCGAGCGCTTCCTTGCCATCCACAGCTTCAACTGTTTCGAATCCGTCATTGCGGAGAAATAAACAGACAAGCTCGCGAATGTTCGCATCGTCGTCAGCAACCAGTATAGTAGGCATTCGTTTCCTCTTTTCCTGTTGTCCATTCTTACTATTATACTATATTATACTTTCGGCTAAACTGTCGTTTGTCTTGAGGCTACACAATGATCAAACCGAAAAAGAGCGTCTAACACGGTTACCCGTATGTAGACGCTCTTAATGTCGAAATTGCTTTAGCTTTAGTCAGCTTACTTCTTATTCATCTTAAACATTAGGAACAGCTCATTATAATGAGCAAGCATCCGTTTGCCAAGGTTATCGTATACTTCAAGCCGGTCCGTAATTTCAGCAGGTGGATAGAAACGGGTATCCTCAGAAGTTTCCTCAGGAAGCAGCTCCAGCGCAGGAATGTTAGGCGTGGAATAACCTACGTATTCTGCATTCTTAGCAGCAACGTCTGGGCGGAGCATGAAGTTGATGAACTGATGCGCTCCATCCACATTTTTCGCTGTCCGAGGAATAACCATGTTATCAAACCACTTGTTCGAGCCTTCTTCCGGCACTACATAATCCAGCTTATCATTCTCGTCCATGATCTCGGAAGCATCGCCGGACCAGACAATCCCAACCGCAGCTTCTTCATTTGCCAGCAGCATCTTGATCTCATCACCGACAATCGCCTTTACGTTAGGAGACAACTTGTTAAGCTTGGTCAGTGCTTCCTGCAGATGTGCCTCATCCTTGTCATTAACGGAATAATGCAGGCTGTTCAAGGCCATGCCCATCACTTCACGGGCTCCGTCCACCAGGAAGATGTTATTATGCAGTCTGCTGTCCCAAAGAGAATCCCAGCTGGTGAAGTCCATGCCTTTAGTCATTTCCGGATTGAAAATAATCCCAACGGTCCCCCAGAAATACGGCACAGAATATTTGTTACCCGGATCAAACGAAAGGTCCATAAAGCGTGAATCAATATTCTTTAGATTCGAAATCTTGCTATGATCCAGCGGGATGAGCAGATCTTCTTCTTTCATCTTGGCAATGGCATAATCCGAAGGGATTACAACATCAAAGGTAGTTCCGCCCTGCTCAACCTTGGTCAACATAGCTTCATTAGAATCGAAGGTTTGATAAATGACTGTTAAGCCGGTCTCTTTTTCAAATTCCTTCAATAGATCGGGATCAACATAGTCGCCCCAGTTATAGATAGTCAATGTGTTTCCACCTGAATATCCCTCTCTCGAATTCATCCAAGAGCCCAAGTACATGAGCGCAAATGCCGTGATAAGGATCGCCAGAAAAGCATTAATCAGCTGTTTCATCTAGGCACCCCCGCTTCTGCAACAGGCTCCGCCACAGCTTCTGCCGTGTTATGACGATTTTTCTTAAGGGTCAGAAAGTAATAACCAACCACGAGCAGAATGGTGAACAGGAAGATCATTGTCGACAACGCATTGATCGATAGCGACACCCCTTGCCGGGCTCTAGAGTATATCTCAACCGATAACGTCGAATAACCGTTGCCTGTTACGAAGAACGTAACCGCAAAATCATCCAGTGAATACGTAAGCGCCATAAAAAATCCGCTGAAGATCCCTGGTTTAATAATCGGCAAAATTACTTTTGTCAGCACATCCTTACGGCTTGCCCCAAGATCACGGGCTGCATCCGTCAATGTAGGGCTCATTTCCTGTAGATGCGGCAAAATCATCAATACGGCAATCGGTACGCTGAATGCAACGTGTGAGAGCAGAACAGACGCGAAGCCCAGCTTGATGCCAGCAATGGTGAACAGGATAAGGAACGAAGCACCAATAATGACATCCGGACTGACGATCAGCACGTTATTCAGAGACAGCAAGGTGTTCTTAGCGCGGCGATTCTGCACACTTTTAATGGCCAGCGCACCAATAATAGCGATAAGGGTCGCAATAGCCGAGGATAGCAGCGCGATCACAAGCGTATTGATTACGATGATGATCAGGCGCTTATCTTGGACTACCTCACGGTAGTAATCCAGCGTAAAGCCCTCGAACTTATGCATCGTCCCCCCACTGTTGAACGAATAGTACATTAAATAGAAGATAGGTGCATACAGAACAATGAACACCAGAACTAGGTAGAGGTTAGAGAATCCATTTTTATTTCTCATTCCGCGCCCCTTTCCGCGATCCGCCTGTGATAATCATAAACAGCGCCATAATGGCAATCAGAAACACTGCAACTGTAGAACCCATGCCCCAGTCCTGAGTGACCAGGAAATGCTGCTCAATTGCGGTGCCCAGCGTAATGACCCTGTTGCCTGCAATCAGACGGGTGATCATAAATAGGGACAGCGCAGGTATGAATACTGCCATACAGCCTGAGCGTACTCCCGAAATGGTCAGCGGAAAAATAACACGTCTAAACGTGGTCCAGCCCGAAGCCCCCAAATCACGTGCCGCATCCAGCAAGGATAAATTCAAATCCTCCAAAGCGCTGTATATCGGCAGGATCATAAACGGAATAAAAATATAGACAGATACAAATACAAAGCTGAAGCCCGTAAACAGAATTTGCTGTTCTCCGATTCCAAGCAGATCAAAGAAATTATTGATCGGACCAAATGTACCGAATATCCCTATAAAAGCGTAGGTTTTTAGCAGCAAATTAATCCATGTCGGCAAAATAATCAGCAATAACCACAGCTGCTTATGTTTGGTTCTCGTCAGCAGATAAGCCGCCGGATAGGCAACCAGCAAAGAGAATGCTGTAATCAGAAACGCGTACCAGAACGAGGTCAGCGTCATTTTTAAATATACAGGGGTGAAGAAACTGACGTAATTATCCAGAGTAATATGGCCATCCAAATCAAATAACGAATAGTAGATGACAAGCACTACTGGTGCAATTACAAACAATGCGATCCAGAGGTAATAAGGGATGAGATAGTACGATTTGCCCTTATTCTTCATGACTCTCCACCTCGCCATAAGCTTCCAGACGTCTGTCGAATTCTTCCTCCGTTTCACCGAAACGCATAACATGAATCGCTTCCGGATCAAAATAAAGGCCAATTTCACTGCCTACAGTCGCCTTACGCGTAGAATGCACAAGCCATTCATGCCCGGATTCATCATAACAGCTGATTTCATAATGTACGCCCCGGAACAGCTGGGAATCAACCCGCACACGTAGTTTACCCTGTTCCAGCGTAGAAATTTCCAAATCCTCAGGACGAATAACAATCTCTACAGATTCATTCGGTTTCAGCCCGGCATCGAAACATTCGAAGCGGCGGCCGTTAAACTCCACCAGATAATCCTCGATCATAACTCCCGGCACAATGTTCGATTCGCCAATAAAATCCGCCACAAAACGGTTAATCGGCTCATCATAAATATCGTTAGGGGTGCCGCTTTGCTCGATTTTTCCTTTATTCATGACAAAAATCCAGTCGGACATCGCGAGTGCCTCTTCCTGGTCATGCGTTACAAAAATAAAGGTAATGCCTAACCGCTGCTGCATTTCCCGCAGTATGTACTGCATCTCCGTGCGCAGCTTGAGATCTAGCGCCGATAGAGGCTCGTCCAGCAATAGAACCTGTGGCTCATTCACAATCGCCCGGGCAATAGCAACCCGCTGGCGCTGACCGCCGGACATTTCGTTAATCGCACGCTGCTCATAACCCACAAGGTTAACGAAGCTTAGCGCTTCCTGTACCTTCTTTGTGATAACGTCCTTCTTAAGCTTCTTAATACGCAGTCCGAAAGCCACATTCTCGAATACGTTCAGGTGTGGGAACAATGCGTAATCCTGAAATACCGTATTGACCTGCCGCTCATTGGCGGGAATGTGGTTAATTACTTTTCCATTTAAATAGATAGAACCGCTCGTTGGCTCAGCGAACCCGGCGATCAATCGAAGAATAGTCGTTTTACCACAGCCAGATGGACCAAGTAGTGTATAGAATTGGCCGCGCTCTATCTCAAAGCTGACTCCTTTTAACACCGGATCTTCGTCGTCATATTGCTTAGTAACTTCTTCAAATGAAATGATGGTACCTTCCTGAATAGCTATAGCTAACAACCTCCCTTACCTTAGTAATACAATACTATTTTACCCGCATCTTGCGGAGAACAATCGAAATGGGCATGCTCAGTGCTAATAAGCGACAATTTCCCCTCTCCTTCGACGCTCCAATAGATATAGCATATTAGATTGTACCATTATATGCGATAGCTTACATTGTTAAATGCTAAGCATAAACTTAACAAGTTTGTAAAAAGTCCAGTCTTCCCTGCCCTTTTTGAGGTGCTATAATGAAAACGAACTGAAAAGCCAGTGTGGTTTTCTTATTTTTGCGAAAGAAGATGAATGATAATGAACGAGGGGTTATTAGACCGCCTTGAAAAATATGGATTCTCGCTTTACATGATACGAATTACGCTTGCCGCATCACTATCCTGGGTAGCCGTACACAGTTTATATGGTGACCAATATTTATACTTTGCACCGCTTGCAGCCATTCTTATTACTCAAGCCAGTGTGAAGGCTTCACTTGAAAAAGGAATCTACCGCCTGATCGGCATTATTATCGGCGGAATCGTCAGCCTGATTGTAGGCCAATTCTTCGATGTAGGTGCATTTTCCATTCTGCTAATTCTGCTCATCGGGATCGGAATTGCCACGGCCTGTCGGATGAATATCCAAGCGGTTTCGCAGGTTGGGGTGACCTCGGTTCTGGCCCTTACCTTTTATCATAATGATTACGTGCTGTGGAGAGTCGCCGAAACCTTTATTGGTGTGCTCATTGCCTTGATCATCAATATGATTATCGTTCCACCAAACAGGTTCGTCAAGGTAAAAGCATTGGCACTCGATGGAAGCCTTCTACTTTCGGATGCTTTAAAAGGTCTCGTAGGCTTAAGAAGAGATTCATCTAAGGATGATAATATGCTGGAGCAAGCAGGTAAACTGCTGTCTGCCAGCAATCAACAACAGAAGGAAATGTTCTATACCATTGCTCACTATCAGTGTCGTGGTGATCTAAAGGGACTAATACAAGCCACGGCACATCTAAAGACCATTCATTCCTATGTTAAAGAAATTGCCGACGATATTTGCTTGCTGCCAGCACATCATGCCAATTCTGACTGGATGCTGGAAGTGCTGGAGGCAACAGCCGATTGTATAGCTGTTTATGGTACCAAGACCTTATCCAAGGCTGAATGCCAACGTTCACTCACAGATTGTCTGCATCGTGCCCGCGACTTGCAGGCGGCCAGCTTCTCTGAACTGCAAGGACGGTGCTCACTGTCATCCGTTCGTGATCTAGGAGCGCTCTTCAGTCACTTAAACCGGGTACTCGAAGAAGTGGAACGTGCTAGTTCTGCTACTTACGTAGTTGCAGCTCGGCCTTCAACAGCTGAAATCACACGCGCTATACGCTTAATTAAAAAAGGACTCTCCCAGAAGCTCTAAGCTTGGGAGTGTCCTTTTTTTATGTTCAATCCTAATAGACAGAATGCCCTTTTGCACGATTGGTTACTATAACCAACAAATTTAACTAGACTGATTGTTTGGCGGCTCGCCCTATCTTCACATTTACCAGAACGATACTGCTAACAATCAGTAATAATCCGATCACAAGATTTATGGTAATCTGCTCTTTCAAAAAAACTACGCTGGTTGCTATCGAGATCAGGGGGATCAAGAAGGTGAATGAACCTACTTTTCCTGCTTCTCCTTCGTTAATCAGCTTGAAATAAATTAGCCAACCCAGAGCAATAACAAAGATTGCGATAAACAAGGTATCCATAATAAAGGTTCCACTCCAGGTGATATCCGACCATTTCTCCGTAGCTGATCCCGAAAGTAGCAGAATAATGCCACCAATCGTGATTTGCATAGCCGTCATCCACAGCATATCCACACGTACAGCATTCCGTTTCATATATATTGTTCCTAATGCCCAGCTTAAGGCACTGGCTAAAGCCAACACAATTCCCCATATGGAGATACTCCCGTTAATTCCGCCGATACTAAGAGAGGCTACCCCGAGAAAACCAAGCAGCAAACCAGCCATTTTAAGCCCGTACATGCTCTCACCTAACCACAGCCAAGAAAAAACACCTAGCAATACAGGCTGCAAAAATACAATCGATGAGAACAATCCCGCCGGAACATACTGCAAGCCAATCGTCTGAAACCCATAATAGAACACAATACTAAGGACCGCCGAGATCAGATAGATCGGCCAGAGCTGCTTGAAGCGAAGCTCCTTCACCTTAGGCAGTGCAATTAGAATCAGAATAATACCGCCTACGACGGTTCGAATACCTGCAAATAATAAAGGTGGAGCATAGTCTAAGGCGATTTTGGATATAGGCCAATTAATGCCCCATACAATCACCAAAAAAATAAGAAGGATCATACTTTTCTTCTGCTGATTCATTTGTTCACTTCCTTGGTGTAGATTCATCACAAATGATACAATAAACAAGAGCATAAATGAAATGAATAATAATCATAAGGGGCATATCATATTTGTTATGAACAATACTCAAATTCGTTTATTCGTCAAAATTGCCGAAAGCGGCAGCTTTACTAAAGCTGGTGTAGAACTGAATATGACCCAGCCTGCGGTCAGCCGGGCGATCTCGTCCCTCGAAGCCGAATTAGACGTGAAGCTCTTGCTTCGAGACCGGCGTAATGGCCTGATGCTTACGGATATCGGCAAACGTATTCTTGTTATTTTCCGTGAAATTCTAATGGGCTTTGATAAGGTCAATCAGGAGATTTACGCGGAGAGAGGTCTTGAAAAAGGAAGTATCCGCATTGGAGCTTTCCCTGTGGCATCGGCTCATTTTCTACCGAAGATTATTAGCTCTATCACTAAAAGATATCCAAACATTACAATTAGCTTACAGGAGGGTTCTATCGCTGAAGTCAGAGAATGGTTGGATTCAAAAGAAATTGATGTTGGCTTATTGCTCGCTCCCAGTGCAGAATTCGAAACCATTCCATTATATAGAGAGAAATTGTTTGCCGTTTTTAAAGATGACCACCCCCTGCAAAAGCGATCCATTGTATGTGTGCAGGAATTAGCGAACGAGCCCATGTTGATTTGCAAAGCAGGATATGAACCGCCTGTAGTAGAGCTATTTCACAGAAGTAATAGCCATCTGAATGTAAAATATGTGGTTAATAACTTTGCAACAGCTCTTAATATGGTTCAGGAGGGACTGGCGATCGGCGTGATGTCTGAGCTGTCCTTGTTATCTCTGCCTCCAAATGTGGTTACCCGTGAGCTGCAGCCGGATGCTTATAGAGATATCCAAATTGCGGTCAGCTCGCTTGCCGACACTTCAATTGCTGTAAAGCTCTTCATTGAGACAGCGCTGGATCTTTTCGCTCAAAATAAATGGATAAATGAATAGATGATAAGGAGTGCTGAGGATGAACTTTAAAAGACTAGGAAATAGCGGGTTACAGGTATCCGCATTAGGACTGGGAACGAACGCTTTCGGCAAACGTGCGGATCAAGAGACCTCCATTCAGATTGTACATGCTGCGCTTGATCATGGAATTAATTTCATAGACACTGCTAATATTTACGCTGGCTCAGAATCCGAGCGAATCCTCGGTCTGGCCTTGGAAGGTAGGAGACATGAGGCTGTTCTCGCAACTAAAGCAGGTTTAGTTAAAAATGAGGGTCCCAACGGCAGCGGCTCCTCCCGTCGCCATTTGCTGCAGGAGCTTGAAGATAGCCTTCGCCGCCTTAAGACAGACTATATCGATCTATACCAGATTCATACCTTTGATCCCTATACGCCGCTTGAAGAAACCTTACGAACCTTGGACGATATGGTATCCTCGGGCAAAATCCGTTATATCGGGGCCTCCAACTATACAGCATGGCAATTAATGAAGGCGATTGGGATTAGTGAAGCACGCAACTTCACCAAGTACATTTCAATTCAGTGCAGCTACTCCTTAGCAGACCGGACACCGGAGAATGAGCTTCTTTCGCTCTGCCTGGATCAAGGTGTAGGGATCATTCCTTACTTTCCACTAGCTGGCGGAATTCTCACCGGCAAATATAATACAAGCGATTCAGCGCCATCAGGGTCCAGAGCAGATACTGATCCTAATTTCAAAAGATTCCTTGATGATGACCGGATCAAGCTCGGAAGCCAAGTGAGCCAAATTGCTGAGGAAATGGAAACCTCAACTACTGCGCTCTCCTTAGCTTGGCTTATGAATCGGCCTGCCGTCTCGACGGTTATTGTCGGGGCTACACGTGTGGAACAGCTGGAACAAAATTTGCTTAGTACCTCGCTTGTACTTAATGAAGAAACTGCGGCCAAGCTGGATGAAGCCAGTGATTCCTTCCGTTATGGCGAGCCGTTCGCTTTTTACCGACTCCCATAGAGTCGTATGCTCTAACTTCTTACAAGGATGGAGGAAAGATTAATGACAACCTATACAGCTGACAGCATTCAAGGAATGCTTGAAGAGCATAAGGATTTCTTTAATAGCGGCGTAACTAAGGAGGTTTCTTTTCGTCTCCAGCAGCTGCTCAAGCTTAAGAATATTATTAAACAATACGAAGGACGTATCATCACTGCACTACAACAGGATTTAGGAAAAGGTGAGTTCGAAGCCTATGCCACAGAAATCGGCTTTACGCTGGACAGTATCGGCTATATGATGAAACATCTTAAGCGTTGGGCGAAGCCTAAAAAGGTTCGATCCCCGCTGCACTTATTTCCTGCAAAAAGTTATATTTTAAGTGAGCCTTACGGCACAACACTCATTATTGGCCCGTTTAATTATCCATTTCAGTTGCTAATTGAGCCCCTGATCGGCGCCATTGCCGCTGGTAACTGCGCTGTCCTCAAGCCATCTGAGAGCACACCTGCCATCTCGTCCGTGGTTGAGCAGCTTATTCAGGAGACCTTCGAACCACAGTATATCCGCGTAATTCAGGGGGAAAAAGAGACCACTAATTTGCTGATCCACGCCAAGTTTGATTATATTTTCTTTACGGGCAGTGTGCCTGTCGGCAAAATCGTAATGGAAGCAGCGGCGAAAAATCTAGTGCCTGTAACCTTGGAGCTTGGCGGGAAAAGTCCGGTTATTGTTGATAAGACCGCTAATCTTGATGCTGCAGCGAAACGGATTGTCTGGGGCAAGCTGCTGAACGCGGGCCAAACCTGTATCGCACCGGATTATCTATGGGTCCACAAGGATATTGCCAAAGAATTGATCACCAAAATCAAACATCACATCACTGAGTTCTACGGTCAGGATGCACAGCCTAATACAGATTACGGCCGGATCGTGAATGATCGCCAGCTGCAAAGACTTGCCGACCTCATTGCGCGTGATCAGAGCAAGGTGATTATGGGCGGCACCATCGTGCCAGAAGAACGTTATATTGAGCCTACTTTAATCTATCCTGCCTCTTGGACGGATGCTGCTATGGAAGATGAGATCTTCGGTCCGATTCTCCCAATATTGGAATATCAGCAATTGGATGAGGCCATTCAGAGCATTAATGAACATCCAAAGCCACTGGCACTATACCTATTTACGGAGGATAAGAGTGTAGAACAAGAGGTGCTGTCCCGGGTCTCATTCGGGGGAGGCTGTATCAATGATACGATCTCACATGTGGCGAGCACTTATCTTCCGTTTGGTGGAGTAGGAAACTCCGGAATGGGGGGTTATCACGGGAAGTATAGCTTTGAGGTCTTCTCCCATCGTAAAAGCATCGTCAAGCGAGGCACACGGATCGACCTCGGAATCGTGTATCCTCCTTATGGCAATAAAGTGAAGCTGGTTCGAAAAGTAATGAAATAAACAAAGCAGCAACCCTCCCATGATCGGGAGGGTTGCTGCTTATCAGGTTAACTACGCAAATAGCTCTAACAATTTCTCTACACTTAGCTCTGCGGTGGAAGCCAGACATAGATCCGCTTTCTCGGTCACGAGCGCCACTCCAGCTCCCACTGACTTCATACCAGCAGCATTAATTGCGGCTATTCCCTCCTCGGTATCCTCAATCGCCACACAGCAGTCCGGGGATATGCCCAGCATCTCCGCAACCTGCAAGTGAATCTCTGGATCTGGCTTGCTTCTACGCAAGTTTCCAGGGTCAGCCACCGCCTGAAACCAATGCCCGATCTGCAAGCGTTCGAGAATCAGAAGCGCATTCTCATTCACTGAAGCCAGTCCGATAGCGATTCCTCTTTGCTGCAAATCGGACAACACACTGTGGATACCCGGGTACAGCTCAGCAGGCGTCATTTGCTGAACCAGCTGTCTATACTTCTCGTTCTTTTTGTTGCAGAGCATTCCCTTTACCGGTTGCGGCAAATTCAGTCCACTACTCTCCAGAATGACTTCTAAAGATTCCATTCGACTTAGGCCCTTGAGACTCTTATGTTTCTCTCGATCAAAAGAAAGCGCAAGCTCATCCGCCAGATCCTTCCAAGCCTCATAATGATACTCTCCAGTGTCAGTAATTATCCCGTCCAGCTCGAAAATAACAGCTTCAAGCTGCTTCACATTCGAAAGCCTCAGCGGCTTCTGCGCAGACAACTGTATAAGGTTTCCCTTATGCATAATCTCAAGCTCTTCGCCCTCCAGCAGCGTATAGATCACTTCTGTATCACTCACAAAAATATCCAATAGCTGTCCAGCGCATGTTATTTTAAACCGATAGCTCTCCCACTGCGCTGGCACACTAGGATTAAATGATAACATCCCGCCGCATAAGCGCATGCCACCAAAACCATTCACAATCGACAGCCAGGAGCCTGCCATAGCAGCAGTATGCAGTCCATCCTTCACGTTGCGGTTGATGTCATCCAAGTCCATCCGTACCGTGCGGTCAAAATAGGAATAGGCTCCCTTCAAATCACCAATCTCAGCAGATATTATACTGTGGATGCACGGTGACAATGAAGAATCATGCGTCGTCAGCGGCTCATAATAATTATAATTCCGGATCTTATCCGCCAAGCTGAATTGGTCACCCAGCAGAAACATTGCCATTACCAAGTCCGCCTGTTTCAACACCTGATGACGGTAAATTACCAGCGGATGGTAGTTGAGCAGCAGCGGATATTTATCGGCTGGTGTATGCTCGAAATCCCATTTTTTCTTGGAGAGAAACGTGTCGTCTTGAGCATAAATGCCAAGCCCCTCATCAAAGGGGATAAACATTTTGTCCGCCGCTTCCAGCCACACTAATGTCTCATGCTCAGTCAGACCGATTTTTTGCTTCAGACGTTCAAAATGCTCAGGATACTGCTTAGACAATATCCCTGCCATCTCGTGTGCATAATAAAGCTGATCCTGGACCATAAAGTTGGTGTATGCATTATTGTTGACGATAGCTGTATATTCATCAGGACCGGTTACTGCATCAATACAAAAGGCACCGCCCCTAGCCGGATTAAAGTACCCCAAGTCCAACCAAAAGCGGGAAGTTTCGAATAAAATTTCCGCTCCCTTCGTAACCAAAAAATCATAATCTCCGGTAGCCAGTACATACTGCTTGATGGCATACGCAATATCCGCATTAATATGCATTTGCGCCGTGCCTGCCGGGAAATATGCAGAGTTCTCTGCCCCGTCTATAGTCCGCCAAGGAAACAAGGCTCCCTTCTGCGACATTACCGCTGCACGCTCCCGTGCTTTGTCTAACGTCGCATAACGAAATTCGAGCAGCTTTCGGCTAATCTCCGGCTGTGTGAACGTAAAGAAGGGCAGCATATACATCTCGGTATCCCAGAAATAGTGCCCTTCGTATCCTTCACCCGTTAATCCCTTGGCTCCAATATTCGTAACCCCATCACGGCCTACGGATTGAAGCAGTTGAAAAGCATTAAAGCGAATGCCCTGCTGAAGCGCAAGATCACCATGAATCTCCACATCCGTATGTGCCCAGTATCGATCCAGATAAGCCTGCTGTTCCTGAGCAAGCACTTCAAACCCGCTATGGTCTGCTAAGTGTAATATTTCAGTACTTCTACTGAGTAGTTCGTCTTCCGGATAATCTTTAGAGGTATGGTAAGAGATATATTTGGTTAGTGAGACGCTTTCCCCACGCTCCACCGGGACGACAAACTGCATGGATAATTTCTGCCCCTCATGCTGCACGGTCCTTTTATCCTCTGATCTTGAATCGAGCTTATGACTTACCCCTGTTAATAAGGCAAACTGGGTATGCCGCGTCCGCTGCTTCATCCATAAGAAGGACTGTCCCGGTTCATGACCGGTATCCTCCAGGAGCAGACTGGGCTCCTTGCCTCCCGAGCCCAATCTGGGATCATCCGTTACCTTAGGTTTTTGGATCTTGCCGTCGATGGATGAAGTGAAGGTAAGCACTCCGCTGAAATTCAGCGCTTTAACCTCATAATCTATCGCCGCAAGATGTTTGTGCTGCAAAGTCACCATCCGCCGGATATGAAGCTGTACCCGGTGACCAGCTGGAGATTCCCATTCTACCTGCCGATGCAGAACCCCGCTCCGCATATCCAGCTTTCGTTCATAATGGTGCACTTGCCCACTGTTTAACTGAAAGGTCTGCCCTTCAATACTCAGTTCAATAATCTTGGCATCTGTTACGTTCAGCATCGCTTGATTGCGGGATGGATATCCGTAGGCTCCTTCTGGATACACAATGGGCTCCGAATCAAAAAAACCATTCAAATAATTACCGGTTACAGACGAGCCTGAGCTGCCGTGGTAACCTTCTTCGAAATTACCGCGCATGCCAATATATCCATTGCCAAGAGCAAAAATACTCTCGCTTCTTTGATTGTTCTCTTCGCTATAAGCTTCCTCATCAAGACTCCACTCCCGGTAAGGATATACCGCCGCCGGATGTACGTATGGTTTCATCTTCATCTCTCTAAGCTCCCCCTGATCACAGTTTCATTCGGGTTCTAAATCATTAACCTTTCACCGACCCACCCATAAGCCCTCTGACGAAATACTTTTGCAGCAGGAAAAAAATAGCGAGCGGCATCAGCATGGAGATAAATGCAGCCGAAGTAAGTAAATGCCAATCGTTGCCTCGTGAGCCTACTAAATCGGCAATTTTCATCGACATGACTTGCACAGACGGTTGATTGCCGATAAAAATCAATGAGACTAAATAGTCATTCCACACCCATAGGAATTGGAAGATCCCGATAGAAGCCAGTGCTGGCACTGATAGAGGCAGAATTAGCCTACTGAATATAGTGAAATGACTTGCCCCATCCATGAAAGCCGATTCGAACAAATCCTTCGGCAATTGACTGATGAAGTTGTACATAAAGTACGTAACCAGCGGTAATCCAAAAGCCGTATGCGCCAGCCAAATTCCCAGATAACTTCCGTTTAGCCCAAGTGCGGTATAATCCTTAAGCACTGGAATAAGCGCAACCTGTATTGGAATGACGAGCATTGCAATGATGATGACAAAAAGGATTTTGCGCCCAGGAAACCGCAGCCAGGCAAAAGCATATGCAGCAAAAGAAGCGATCAACACCGGAATAACTGTTGCTGGAACTGCAATCGTTAGCGTATTCCAGAAGGCCTGTGACAATCCGGAGCCTTTTTGCACTGTTTCACTGCCATCAGCCTGTTTCAGCTTGTATTCCTTACCGGAAAGCACATTATTATAGTTATCCAGCGTGAGATCCGGTGTCATCTTCCAACCTTGAATCTGTTCATTCACGGTACGCGCTCTACGATTCTCCCACATAAGCCGGCTGCCATCTGCCTTCACGCCAGCCTTCAGCTCATCATCTGTATAAGTTTTACCGTTCACCTCAATTGGCTCCCGAAGATCCACGTCCTTGGATAGCTGAATCGTCTCTCCAGCCTTCCACTCCTGATGGGGAAAAGCTTTCCACCATCCAGTCTGCAGAATATCAGCAGCCGGACGGAAGGAGGAAATAAATAGCCCAAGAGTCGGAAGCAGCCAAATAAAACAGATCACACCCAGCACGATATTTACAACCGTTTTGCTGCCTTTTCTCTTCTTTTTGCCAGCCATTAGAATCCCCCCTGCTTACGGAACTGACGTAGATTGATTATGATTACAGGCAGCACCGCGATCAGTAGAACAATAGCCAAAGTGGAGCCGTAGCCGAAATTACGGTACATAAAGAATTGCCGGTAGAACTGTGTAGCAACAACCTCTGTATCGTATTGACCTCCTGTCATCACCATGACGACGTCAAATATTTTCAACGTAAAGACGATAATGGTCGTTGTCACTGTCAGAATGGTTGATGAAATATATGGAATCATGATTCCAAAGAAAATCTTCACCTCATTTGCTCCATCCACTCGTGCAGCTTCCAAAATGTCGTCAGGAACCCCTTTGATTGCTGCCGAGAAAATCACCATTGCAAATCCAGTCTGCATCCAGATCAAAATGATAATGAGGAAAAAGTTATTCCACGGCTGAAGCATACTCGTCCAGGCTTGGGGTTCTCCCCCAAAATAAGTAACGATTGCGTTCAACAGCCCGATTTGTTCGTCGCCCGGTTGATAGTAATATACGAATTTCCAAATGACTCCTGCCGCTACAAAGGAAATCGCCATCGGCATGAAGATGATCGATTTGGCAATTTTCTCATAGCTGCTGCGATCGGCAAGAATAGCAATTAAGAGCCCGAAAGCTACACAGGCTAGCGTACCGACGAATACCCAAAGTAAATTGTTACGCAATGCCGTTGCCATCAGATGATCGCTAAAGATCGCTGCATAATTGCTCAGGCCCACAAATTTTTCTGAAGAAGCATTAAAAAAGCTCAAATATAATGTTCGTAGTGCAGGCAGAACCAGTAACCAGCCCAGAATAATCACTGCCGGACCAATAAAGATATAAGGCAGCACCTTTCGCCGGATATGATCAGGGTACTGCTCAACCGCCCAAGTCAGCGTATAGTAAATCAGATAAACACCTAGAACTCCCCAGAGGACAGCCAGAACCGCTGTTAGCAGCGGATTTAATGTGGAATCCCGGAAGAATAAAAAGATTGCGCCGTTAACAACAATATTCGCTAACAACACTACTAGGGACAACATTACCGCCTTCAGGCTGACGGTTGGCCTAGCTTGTGGTTGTGTTGGCATTTGTGGCTGTGGCTGTGATTGTGCACCCATATTAGCTCCAGCTCCTCCTATAAGTTTTGCGGAGCAAAACTCTTATCATAAGCATCGAACTCACTAGTTAGAAAACAAAAAGAGGGGCAGACAATCCTCTTTTCCTACTGCCCCTCTTTTTACTGTGCGCTTTAAATATTAGGTTAGTTGTTCCAGCCGGACTGGATTTGTTCCAAGGCTTGATCCAGTGTCGCTGTACCGCTCACATAGTCGGTCATCCCTTTCCAGAAGGTGCCTGCACCCACTTTACCTGGCATCAAGTCAGAGCCATCAAAACGCAGTGTGGAAGCATCTTGAACCAACTTCGCCATCCGACGATCGGATTCAGAGGTATACCAATCAAGGGAAGCGTCATTCATAGGAGCAATTACACCGCCAGATTGTACCCAGCTCTTAATCGACTCTCCAGTGGTGAAGAATTCCATGACTGCACGAACCTCTGGACGATCGTTGAACATAGCGTAAATATCACCTGCAACCAGCACTGGTTTACCATATTGTGCATCAATTGGCGGCAAGTAGAACCAATCATAATCCTGATCAACCTTTGCCGTTTCAGGGAAGAAGCTTGTAATAAAGTTACCGAGCATATTAAACCAGGCTTTAGGCGGATCAGTGAACATTGGCGCTGGGGCATCCCCGAAGGATGTTGTCACAATCGACTTAGCACCACCGTAAACATAATCCTTGTTAAGCCATATTTTAGACATGATTTCAACAGCATTTTTTACTTCTGGTGAAGTAAATGGCAGTTCACCTTTTACCCACTTATCGTAGTTCTCAGGCGTAGTCGTCCGAAGCATTATATTTTCGACCCAGTCTGTTGCTGGCCAACCCGTTGCAGCACCACTCTCAATGCCAATAGCCCAGGCAGGATCGCCATCCTTGGCAATTTGTTCAGTCAGTGCCATCAGCTCATCCCAAGTCTCAGGAACCTTGTAACCTGCATCATCAAATTGTTTCTTTGGATACCATACCAAGCTCTTTACATTACTGCGGTTCCAAATCCCCGCCATGATCTTCCCATCTTTTCCGTCCATCGTAGACATATCGAGCCAGCTCTTGTTGTAATTAGCCGTCAATTTGTCTTGATCCAGCACGCTGGTCAAATCGATAACCTTGCCCGTCTTAGCAATCGATGCCAGCAGTCCCGGCTGCGGGAAGTCAGCGATATCAGGAGCATTTCCGCCGTCCACCCGAATATTTATTGTTGCTTCGAACTCCTTGGAGCCCTCGTATTGAATATCGATCCCTGTCTTCTCTTCAAATTCTTTAATGCTGCTCTCAAATTTCACTTGGTCAGCATCTACGAAGGGTCCAAACATGGTTACTTTAGTCCCTTTATATTCACCTTTCATCGCTAAATCTAACGGGGAACCCGAAGGTTCAGCACTAGGTGCATTTGTCGCTTTCTCGGTGTTATCTGCTGTTGGGCTGACTGTTGCCGCCGGTGGATCTGTAGGCGCCGCATTATTGTTGCCTCCGCCGCATGCGCTCAGCGTCATTGTGAAGGATAAACACAGTACTAAAGCCAACGACTTTTTACGTCCTGAGATCTTCTTCATCTTTTGTACATCCCCTTTAATGGTTATAGAGATAACATCTTATTCAATCATCCGGGCACCCTGGCATGTATTAGCAGCTTGTAGCAGATCACCTCCTTGCAAAGCTTTTCAGAAGACAGGTAAATATCCTAAAATCAAACTCCATCACAAATGTAATTTAATAATAGCGCTTACATTTTTTATATTATCATAATTAGTAACCGTTTCCAATCGGAAAATGAGATGTTTTTCATAAGAATTCATACTATTTTCTAACCTAACATTTAAATTTTAATTAAGACCGATACATGGCTCTGAAAAGCTTTTCAGAAGAAGGTCACAAAAATAAAGAGCCTTTATTTTTCCCGCGTGGATTCCCGCACAATCAGCTTATGCTCCATCTTTTCATTCAATACCTGGACACCACCTGTTGTGAGCAATTCATGCAGCATCTCCGCCGCACGATACCCTAACTCATAAATCGGCTGTGCAATCGTGGTCAGCTTTGGAATGAACATACTCGACATCCGCAAATTATCAAATCCAATCACAGATACCTGACCCGGAACTAGAATATTACGATCCTTCAGATAAGAAATCGTCCCCATTGCAAATTCGTCAGCAACACAGAAAACGGCGGTCAGCTCGGGATAATCAGTAAACAACTCATGCGCAGCTTGATAAGCGTGTTCGAACCGGTGATTGGCATATTTGCTCTTCACAATATTCTGCTGTAGTCCAAACTCTGTTAACGCTCTTACAAAACCCTCATAACGAGGCGGGCCGGATACGGAGTTATCATGGTTAAAACCAATCATGCCAATGTCCTTATGCCCTAAATCAATCAGAAACTTTACTGCATCGTAAGCCGCCTGTTCATCATCCACCTCCACAGATGGAATGTCGTATTCATCAGAATGCGAGGATACCAACACAAAAGGAATTCTACAACCGACTAATTTGTCATGTGTCTCAGGATAAAGGACATCACTGGCGAATACGATCCCATCCACCTGCTTCTCATGAAAGTTATCGATGTAAGACAACATCCGTTCTTTGTCGCGGTCCGTATTGCAGATCATTAAACTGTATCCAAGCTTGATGCATGCATCCTGCATTCCCCGAATAACCCCTGCGAAGTACAGGTTCTCAATATCCGGAATCAGCAGACCCAGTGTAAACGACTTCTTGTAGATCAGGCCGCGTGCAAACGCATTTGGTTGATATTGCAAACGTTCTACAGCCTCCATCACTCGATTCCGTTTGCTCTCTACGACCGTATTCGGTGCATTCATAACCCGCGATACGGTGCTGATCGACACCTCCGCCATTCTGGCAACATCTCTTATGGTTGGCTTCATAACGATAACTTCCTTTTTTTCAGGTAACTTTTCGATGTGATTATAGCAAGCCTGTTAAGAAATAACAACAGATTTTTTAAAGCGCTTACATTTTATTTTTAAAGACATACTTATTCCTTATCTAATCATTACAAAGTGCGTATACTTACTTAAAGTGTGTATATAGTTTTATTACATGGTATACTAGGCGAGTAGCATTATTCGCAGCTACAAATACTGCTCTAGACTATCTGAGCGTTTATTATAGGAGGGATTACAATGAAACAACAGCGCGATTTTCGATTCTCCGTACTGGACTTAGCCTCTATTGTGGAGGGTGGCACAGCGGCAGACTCTTTTCATAACTCTTTAGCTTTAGCTCAACATGCTGAGGCATGGGGCTATCACCGGTATTGGTTTGCTGAGCATCACAACATGATTGGTGTTGCCAGTTCTGCTACCTCACTCTTAATTGGCCACATTGCTGGCGGCACAAAAAGCATACGCGTAGGCTCTGGAGGCATCATGTTGTCCAACCACGCACCACTTGTCATTGCGGAACAATTCGGGACCCTCGAATCCCTATATCCAGGACGGATTGATTTAGGACTGGGCAGAGCCCCAGGATCGGATCAACCGGCTTCCCGTGCGCTACGCCGTGGTCTCGGAAGCGACGGCAGTGACTTTCCCGAGCAGTTAAGTGAGCTCAGAGCCTACTTCGATCCTGCAGGTGCAGGATCACGACCGGCTGGGGTTCGTGCTGTTCCTGGTGAAGGCTTGAATATCCCCATCTGGCTGCTGGGCTCCAGCGGTTTTAGTGCTCAGCTGGCAGGGAAGCTAGGTTTACCTTTTGCTTTCGCCAGCCATTTCGCACCAGAGTATTTACTACAGGCTTTACACATCTATCATAGTAATTTCCGTCCTTCAGCAGCACTCGACAAGCCATATGTGATGGTCGGAGTTGGCATTACAGCAGCCGATACTGTGAATGAGGCAAGACGGCTGGCTACCTCGCAGCAGCAGCAATTCCTTAATATCATCCGCGGACGTACAGGGAAGTTACAACCACCGGTTGATAGTATGGAGGGGCTATGGACGATGCAAGAAAAAGCAGCCATGCTTGAAAAACAGCGTTACTCTTTCGCTGGTGATAAAGCAGCAGTTAAAGAACGGCTTCAAGAAATCCTGCAAGAGACACAGGCCGATGAATTAATTGTTTCTGGTGGAATTTATGATCCTAACGCTCGTCTACGCTCTTATGAGATTGTAGCCGAAGCTATGAAGGAAATCTAATTTATCATCATAATTAAGGCAAGACGATAGGTCTGGTATCGGGGTTTGAGCCCTATTCCAGATGTATGTCTTGCCTTTTTATTTTGCATTCATAATCGTTCTCAATAAAACACAATTAAAACACTGAATTATATAAAAATAAAGAGTTAAATAGAGAAAACTGGTGTAAATCCATTACTATAATTGATATTTGATTAAATATGATGAATTTTCTTCAAATATCCCATTTTTGTTTAGATATTATTTTGATTATACTTTAGTTATTCGCTATAACGAACGAATTGACGGTAATCTCTACCCTCTCCTTCCGCTTTCACGGAGATTCCTGCATGCGCACAAGAAAGTGGTTCTGTGAGATACTACTTATTTCGACAATGTTTGATGAAAAATCCGATTAGAACAGAAGAATTTGCCGGAAGCCCGCAAATGATGTCCAAAAAAAATTAATATGGGGTTCAGGAGAAAGGAGCGAGTAAAGTGAAGAAGAAATATCGCTCGGCTTTCATAGCTGCTTATATCCTGACTATTCTAGCAGGAGTCATCTGGCATGCTGGCGGAGTTAGTGCGCAAGATACCATTAAGCTTACGGTGAATTCGCATACGACGAGCACAGCCACCATGAACAATATGCAGCCTGGTGATGAAACGAACTCAGAATACACAATTATTAACGCAGGTAGTGAGGGCTTTAATTACTATGTGGACTTCAAATTCATCTCTGGAGACGCAGAATTATACGATATTCTCCAAATGACACTCGAAAAAGAGGGAGTAATCATCTATTCAGGGGTGATGAGCGAGGCTGCCGGAAGAGTTGCCATCGGTTCACTTGCCGGGGGGGAACAAAGTGTAATTCAAATGGATGTAATTTTCCCGTGGGAAGCAGGGAACGAATATCAAGGGAAAACCACCACTGTAGCCTTTGAGTTCTCCGCTTCTGGAGGACCGGAGCCATCCGCTCAACCTAGTCCTTCACCGACAGCGACGGCCACAGCTCAGCCTACACCGGAGCCATCACCGACAGCGACTGCTACACCTACTGTAGTGCCAACTACGACACCTACTGCCACGGCTACAGCTACACCTGAAGCTTCGCCGACCGCAACAGCTTCACCAACCACGACACCTACAGATCAGCCGACGACTACCGCTTCACCAACTGCGGCACCTACGAATACACCAACGACTACTTGGCCAACGGCAACAGCAGCAGCCACACCAGGGCAATCAACGACTCCAACACCAACACCATCACCAACACCTACAGCTTCACCAGTAGTAGATGAAATTAGTGTTACTGAAGCGCCGATCCCACTGGGTGGAGGCGATAATGACCCGACAGCATCACCAAGTGCTGGCAGCCAAACTACCAGCGCAACACCGCAGCCAAGCAATGAAATCGCCTTGCCTGATGATGAGCTTCCACTGGGAGCACCAGAGGTTGGCAACAAGCTTCCAAATACCGCTGAGCCTTGGTATAACTTGATTCTTGCCAGCTTAGCCATTGCGGTACTCAGCGTGATTATCATGCGCAGATTGAAATCGAAGAAATAACCACATTTTGCAGCATAAGTCTGGAGGTGAGAGAGTATGAAGAAGCGTAATGGTGCCTTGCTAGCCGTGAAGCTAATCTTCATACTCTCTTTAGTTGTGTTGATTTACTCGGTTGTACAAGTGGTCAAAGCACCGATCGAAGCTAAACAGGCTTTAAATGATTGGGCAAAAAAGAGGGAGGAAGCTGTCGCCCGCCCCCGTTCTGCCGAAGAAATCCCTCTTCCCATGGCAATGGTCAGTTCAGCCAAGGAACAGCCATCCCCCGCTCATTCCTATACAGAAGGTGAAATCATAGGAGAGATTCGTTTCCCCAAATTAAACAAAAAGATCGCAGTGCTAGAAGGTACGGAAAGCTCCGAGCTAAAAAAGGGAGCCGGACATTACAAAGGCAGCGCAGCTATCGGTGCCACCGGCAACAGTGTGCTCGCAGGCCACCGCGATACAGTGTTCCGTAACCTGAGAGAACTCGTCGCTGGAGATCTTATCGAGCTGGAAAGTACGGATGGGACTTTTACCTATGAAGTAACAGGCAGCACAATTGTTGACGGGGACGAACGCGGTGCTATAAAGCCAAGTGATAAGGCCATCCTCACATTGATTACCTGTTATCCTTTTTCATATGTGGGATCTGCACCGGACCGTTATTTACTTTCAGCGAAGTTAGTGAAACAAGAAATATTGCCGCATTAAACCTAAATATTACCTCAATCTTCTTCCTCAGGGATGAGACCTTATATGGAAAGTGATACTATATATATACAATAGTAAAGAGGAGATGACCCAAGGTGAAGAAAGAGGTTGTAGAACGGTTTATTTCGTATGCACAAATGGATACCCAATCGAATGAAGATAATGAGACTTGCCCTTCCACTCCGGGACAGATGGTTCTGGCTCACAAGCTGGTTAAAGAGCTTAAGGAAATCGGCATGGAGGAAGTCCAGGTGGACGAGCATGGCTATGTTATGGCGTCACTCCCTACGAATACGGACAAGGATGTTCCGACCATTGGTTTTTTAGCCCATTTGGATACGGCGACTGATTTTACCGGAACGAATGTGAAGCCACAGATTATCGAGAACTATGATGGTCAAGATATTCTTTTGAATAAAGAGCTGAATGTTGTATTGTCCACAGCGAGCTTTCCGGAGCTGGCGGAATACAAAGGCCACACCTTAATTACAACCGATGGCACAACCCTGCTTGGCGCAGATAATAAAGCCGGTATTGCTGAGATTATGACCGCCATGCATTACCTCATTCAACATCCAGAAATCAAACACGGCAAGATTAGAGTTGCCTTCACACCAGACGAAGAAATCGGCCGCGGGCCTCATAAATTTGACGTAGCCGCTTTTAATGCTTCCTATGCTTACACTGTAGACGGAGGTCCACTCGGAGAATTAGAGTATGAAAGCTTTAATGCTGCGTCTGCCAAAATCTCAGTCTACGGCGTTAATGTTCACCCTGGTACTGCAAAAGGAAAGATGATTCATTCCGCCAAAATCGCCATGGCACTTCATCTCAGACTCCCTGCTGAGGAAGCGCCCGAATATACAGACGGTTATGATGGCTTTTATCACCTAAGCTCTATAGAAGGCACACCTGAATTCAGCAAGCTGCAATATATCATCCGCGACTTCGACCGTGAGAAATTCGAGGCACGTAAAGCTTATCTCTCAGCTGTCGTAGAAGAATTCAAAAGCATCCATGGCGAAGAGAACATCGTGCTTGAAATGAAGGACCAATATTACAATATGCGTGAAAAAATCGAGCCTGTGCGTCATATCGTCGATATTGCCCATGAGGCGATGGAGAACCTTAACATCACACCAATCATCCGCCCGATTCGCGGAGGCACAGATGGCTCGCAGCTATCCTACATGGGCTTGCCGACACCTAATATTTTCACCGGAGGCGAGAATTTCCATGGCAAATTTGAATACGCCTCTGCGGACAATATGGTAAAAGCGGTAAATGTTATCGTGGAGATTGCTAAGCTATTCGAACAGAAAGCCTAAAGCATTATCCGCATCACTCCTTTAAAACACCAAAAAATCCCTGTAGAGGCCGCTCCAGACCTCTCAGGGATTATTAATGTTCATAGACTATTCGATTAGCATCTTTCTTCCGGCGGCGTGTCCTTCCAGATCACGTTTTCTCCGTAATTTTTACCCCAATCATACATCAATCGAAGGACGGGAAGCAGACTTTGGCCATATGAAGTCAGGGAATACTCTACTTTTGGCGGAACCTCAGCGTACACTTTTCTTAGAACCAGCTGGTCCTCTTCGAGCTCGCGAAGCTGATTGGTCAACATTTTTTGCGTGATATGAGGAATTAGCTTCTTCAGCTCGCTGAATCGCTTTGTCCCTTCAAGCCCTAGATGCCAGAGGATAATCAGCTTCCATTTCCCTCCGATCACCGCAAGCGTCAATTCCTTCTCACAGTTAATTTCCTTCAAGTTTATACGATCTTTAATCTCGGTTGCCATACCTAAAGCGCCTCCTCTCTCCTGTTATCATACTAACACAAAAACGAATAACCTCCTTATAGGAAGGCATTCGTTTCTGTACGTTCACTCTAAATTAGCATGCTTGCCGAACATTTGCTGATTCGTCTGCCCCGTCTTCTCCATCATTCGCAGAATAATAGCATCATAAAAGACCAACATCGTCTGTTCGAATAAAGAAGCCATCGGCTGGATCGTGCTGTAGCTTCCACTGGCCGGATCTTTTGGAGATCCCGGCAGCTTCACTGTGTAGCCCGCTAAACGTCCAACCGTCGAATCCGGCGCAATGGTAACGGCAACAACTTCTGCACCCACCCCTTTGGCTTTCTCAGCCATAGAGATCAACCCTTTCGTCTCACCGGAACCGGAACCGAGGACTAACACATCCCCCTGTTCAATCCCCGGAGTCACCGTTTCGCCTACAACATAAGCCTCTTTACCAACATGCATTAACCGCATAGCAAAGGCCCGTCCCATCAATCCAGATCTGCCCGCTCCAGCCACGAAGATCTTGTTGGACTGAAGCAGCAGCTCAGCCATTCGTTCAGTCTCTTCTTCATCAAGCTGAGATATGGAGCGCTGGAGCTCCTCTATAATGTGCTGTGCGTATTTCATTGTATCCATTGTAATCTTAAGCCTGACTAACTAGACGTTTCATTTCTGCTGCGGCAGCCTTTTGATCCGCTTCACCTGTGATGCCTCCGCCAACGATGACAAGATCAGGGTTCGCAGCGATCACTTCTGGAAGTGTGCTTAGCTTGATCCCTCCAGCAATAGCTGTTTTAGCCTGCTTAACCACACTCTTAATCGCATTTAAATCTGCAAAAGAATTTTTACCTTCCGCTTGATGGTCATATCCAGAGTGTACACAGATATAGTCTACGCCAAGTGCGTCTACTTCAGCCGCTCTTGTTTTGATATCCTTCACATTGATCAGATCAACTAGAATCTCTTTATTGGTTTTCTTTGCTTCCTCCACTGCACCTCTAATGGTAGAATCATCAGAAACACCAAGTACAGTAACGATATCCGCGCCCGCTTCCACGGCCTTCATCACTTCATATCCACCTGCGTCCATGATTTTCAAATCTGCCAACACAGTCAAAGCAGGAAAAGCCTCTTTGATTGCCTTCACTGCATGCAAACCTTCATTTATAACGATAGGTGTTCCAATTTCAACGATATCTATAAATTCGGCAACTTTTGAGACAACCTCTTTCGCTCCCGCAATGTCCACTAAATCCAACGCTAATTGTAATTTCATATTTATTTGCACTCCTCATTAATATATTTTAGTAAGTCATGTACAAATTGTAGTTCCTTACATCCCTCTAGGGAAGTAGGCACTTTATTGTGATGTAGTTACCTGGAGGATACTAATGTGCGGTTAGAGGGCTCTTTTCGACCTAAATTAAAAACGTTTTGTCATTTTTCTGTAAAAATACTGCATTTCCATGAAAGCTGTGCTAACATTACAGTTTGTTTATGGAATTTTAGGAAGTACATCATAATATAAGAAGGTGCACAATGAAGCAAAATAATCACCAGGAATTCAACCTGGTCAAACTGACCTGGCCGATTTTCCTCGAGCTATTCCTCTTTATGCTCATGGGCAGTGTGGATACTTTTATGATCAGTTCAGTGTCGGACGATGCCGTGTCTGGTGTCGGCGCAGCGAATCAGATCATTGCGATAGCAATTTTAGTCCTCAGTGTAATTGGTAACGGCGCAGCTATTGTGGTCTCCCAATATCTCGGTTCCAAAAAACCTCTGGAAGCCGCTCAAGTGACCGGCAATGCCATTACCCTAAACCTGTTAGTCGGCATTCTCCTAAGTACGTTTTTGCTGATATTCGGAGGGACGTTACTGACTGCGCTGAATGTAAAAGGGGATATCCTCATTTACGCCAAAGCCTACATGAATATTGTTGGGGGCGGTATTTTTCTGCAAGCATTAATTAATGCTCTGGCGACTACTATCCGTACTCACGGTTTCACCAAACAGACGATGGTCGTATCCTTGCTGATGAATATCATTCACGTGGTGGGCAACTACCTGCTCATTTATGGTCATTTCGGACTTCCGGCGTTAGGTGTGGAGGGTGCGGCTATCTCAACAGTGATGAGTCGCTTTATCTGCCTGATCCTTTTCTTCCTGCTGCTCTACAGAGTGATGGAGGTAAGGGTGAAAGTAACCTATTACATTCATCTTTCTAAAAAATACGTGCTGCAAATTCTCAAAATCGGCATCCCGTCCGCTTTTGAATCGATCACTTATCAATCGTGCCAGCTTGTATTCACACTGTATATTACTTATTTAGGCGCTGAAGCTATGGCTACTCGCCAGTACGCGCTCAATATTTCTAATTATATTTATTTATTCAGTGTAGCTGTCTCTATGGGAACTTCCATCGTTGTAGGACATCTCGTGGGAGCTAGACGCCCTGATGAAGCCTATAAGCGTGTATTCACCAGTGTAAAGTGGGCGTTGCTGGTTACCGTAATAATAGATGCTGTGGTGATTTTCTTCCGGGTACCACTATTCGGGCTTTTCACAGACAATGAGAACATCATTAGGATGGGGGCGCAGGTCATATTGCTTAGCTTCTTCCTGGAAACCGGGCGCACAACCAATCTGGTTATCATTAACTCCTTACGCGCCTCGGGCGATGCCAAATTCCCTGTATATATGGGACTGATCTCCATGGTCTGCATGAGCTTACCTCTTGGTTATTTCCTGGTGTTCCAACTTGATCTCGGGTTAGCCGGCGTGTGGATTGCTACTGCGGTCGATGAGTGGGTGAGAGCCGTCATTATGTATTTCCGCTGGAAGAGCCGAGCTTGGGAGAAACATGGACTTATTGAACACGAAGCTCCAGAACACTGTACGCCTTCCGCTACTCCTGCAGCTGTAAATTAACATGTATATACAGAGGGTTCTTTAAGGTCATATCAGATCTTAAGGAACCTTCTTTTTATTTACGCCAACATTACCTAAAATTTGAGAACGAATGAACCATTCTACGTTACAATAGATAGAACATAATTAACAAAGCTAAAGGAGAGAGCTTCATGCCGGAGGAAACCGGAATCCATGAGTTACTGACGCTCAAAACGATTGCAGAGACTTTAAACAGTTCCAATGAGCTGAGACCCATGCTCGACACAGTCATGGGCAAGCTACTTGAGTTAACCGGAAATACTGCAGGCTGGATCTTCCTGAGCGAAGAATACATGGAATATGAGTGTGCCGCTGATCGAGGTCTGCCACCTGCACTACAGCGCGACAATAAACAACCAATGCAGTGCGGAAGCTGCTGGTGCCTAAGCCGCCTATGGGACGGTCGGCTTGAGCATGCCGTTAACATTCTAAGCTGCAAGCGGCTGAGTAATGCCAGGCAGTATAACTGGGGCGATACGCTGGGCATCACCCACCACGCTACCGTCCCGCTGCATTCAGGTGAGCGTTACTTGGGACTTATGAATGTGGCCGCACCAGGCAAAGCACATTACGCCGACAGCGAGCTGGCTCTGCTGCAATCCGTGGCTTTGCAAATTGGCAGTGCTATTGAACGGATGCAGTTATATAGCACCGAGCAGCGCCGCGCGAATCTGTACGCCAAATTAGGCGAATTCAGCGCAGCTTTAAATCTAACCGCCAACCAATGTATCTCGCCCAGTATTCTGATCGAGAAAAGCGCCGCCCTGATTGGCGACTATTTCGATTGGCCCTTTGCAGCGATTATCGGGCAGCATGAGGAACAATTCGAAGTCCATGCTGCCTATGCGGCTAATATAACGCCGGGAATAGCTCGCTTCGAGCTCTCGGATTCTTTTAAAGCACGTCTAGGAGATATCGCAAAAGGACAACGCTTTGCGACATTAACCCCTGATGAAGAGCAGGAAATTACGAAGTTCTGCTGTTCTGAACAACCTGTCGCGGAGCGTGTTGTGATGCTCGCTGTGCCCTTTCGGCAGATTGCCGCACAAGGTGCAGGAATTCTACTGATCACCTCACCCAAAGCACTAGCTTCCGCAACTGCGGATGGAGAGGTGCTTGAGGCTGTCGCTGAGCATATTTCCGCTACATTGGAAAGTGCTCAGCTTGGAGAGAAACGCCGCGAAATTGCGCGTCTTGACGAGCGGAATCGTCTGGCCCGTGACCTGCACGACTCCGTGAACCAGATCCTCTTCTCCCTCTCAATGACCGCCAAAGGCGTGGAAAGCATGCTGAAGCAGGAGCAGATCTCCCATCCTGCTACTGAGGCTGTCCGCGATATTCAAGCTTTATCCCAGTCAGCACTCAAAGAAATGCGTGCATTAATTATGCAGCTTCGGCCTGCCGGACTAGAAGCCGGTTTATTGACTGCGCTGCAGGCTCATGGCCAGCAGCTAGGGCTGCTGATACAGACGCAACGGAGCGGTGTTCACGAGCTTCCCCGCAACGTGGAGGAAGGGCTGTGGCGCATTGGCCAAGAAGCGCTCAATAATGTACGAAAGCATTCCGGAACCTCTAAAGCAGAGGTATCTCTGCATCTCAATGCAGCCGAGGTGGTACTGAGCGTTGCCGACCAAGGTAAAGGCGGGGCCAAACGGCGTTCTAACACAGACACTAATGAATCTCTTGGTCTGCATATTATGAAGGAAAGAGCAGAAGCTCTCTCTGGCCGTATTCATATCCACAGTATGGAAAATCAGGGCACAACGGTTGAAGCAACCATACCTCTGCCCATCCAATCTACATGAAGTCGGGTGATCATAAATGACGATAAACTTATTATTAGTAGACGACCATGCAATGGTACGCCGTGGGCTGCAAGTATTTCTCTCCACACAACCCGATATCAAGGTTATTGGAGAGGCCTCCAACGGCCGCGAGGCACTGGAAAGAACAGCTGAATTGAACCCGGATGTCATATTAATGGATTTGCATATGCCCATTATGGATGGCATTGAGACCGCTCAAGCACTGCGGATCTCCCACCCGCAGGTCAAAGTCATTGTATTGACCTCCTTTTCGGATCAGGATCATGTACTCCCGGCTATCCGCGTAGGAATCAAAGGCTATTTGCTTAAAGATATAGAACCAGAAGCGCTGGTAGTTGCGGTCCGCAAGGTACATAACGGGCAAGTGGAGCTACATTCCGAGGCTGCCAGCCAACTGATGAATCTAATGGCAACTTCTACGCTAGAGCAATTGGAGCTTAATACTTCCGATCCGAACGGCCCAAACACAACACCTGCTGCGATCAGCGGATTAGAGCTTCTTACCCCACGCGAGCAAGAAGTATTAGACCTGATTGCGCTCGGTATGAGTAACAAAGAGATTGCCAGCAAGCTGGTCATCACCGAAAAAACCGTTAAGACCCATGTCAGCCACGTTCTCGGAAAGCTAAACTTAGCGGATCGGACTCAGGCTGCCATTTTCGCATTGAAAGGCGGCTATAACGCCTAGAATCAAAACGCCTCTACAACTTTAGTCTTAGACGCTCAGCACAATGGCTGAGCGTTTTTATTATGTATGTTCATTCCATGTGCTGATGTTAACAGAGGCCGATTCAACTATCATTGGTTTATAGCAATTGACCTCACATAGGAGTGGATACAGATGAAAGTGATGATCCTGACAGGCAGTAATCGAAAAGAAGCAACCAGCACGAGGCTGGCAGAACATGCTGCCCATTTCATTAGTCAGCATGGGGAAAAGGTTACCGTGTTTGATCTCTACAAACGCCCACTTCCCTTTTATTCACCAGACGAGATTTACACAGAGCATGAACATTTAAACGAGCTTAAACAAGAGATGTTAGCAGCGGATGCAGTAATCTTGGTTACTCCGGAATATCACGGCTCGGTAAGTGGCGTATTAAAAAATGCGATTGATCATCTAGGCCAGGCGCATTTCAGCGGTAAAGTTGTGTTATCCGCCAGTTCAGCCGGGGGAGCGGTAGGGATAAGCTCATTACTTCAATTGCAAGCCATCGTACGTAACCTGCACGGCATTAATACACCAGACTGGATCTCCATCGGCGGACTGCAACGCAAGCGGTTCGAGGTCGGGTACGACGGATACGAGGGTGGACAAGAAATCGAAGATCGCATTCACCTAGTATTAGAAGCATTCCTGAATTTAGCCCGCAAAATCGACAGATCGGCAGGTGCTATCCAATGATCAAAGGACTATATGAAGCACATTTACCAGTAAGCAATCTTGAAGTATCCATCGAATTTTATGAGAAATTAGGTCTGAAAATGGCTTGGCGGGATGAAGAAACTGTATTCTTCTGGATCGAGGAAGGTCGGAGCTGGATTGGCCTTTGGGAGGGCCAGGAGGTTCAAACCCCATACCACCCGTCCTTGCGGCATATTGCCTTCCGTGTCACTTACGAGGACTTGAAGCAATCACTGCAATGGCTGGAATCGATTGGGGTAGAGGCTATTCCGTTCCGCAACCGGACTTCTGTTGAGCCTTTTATCCGGGCTTATCAAGGAAATGCTTCTGTCTACTTCAACGACCCTGACGGCAACAGCTTGGAATTTATGTGCCACGTAGAGGTTCCTGAACATCTGAAGCCTATTTCAGAGAACATAACCTTAACGGAATGGGAGAAATTACTGCACAGTTAATAAAATAATCAAACAAAAAAACAGCTGCTCCCGTCCAAGGGTCCAGCTGTTTGAGTATATTAGCTTCTTCGATCACTTAATCGAAATGCCCTTTTTCATGGCCTTCATGTCTGCATTCGTATTCACAAGCGTTGGCAGTATCTTCATACTTCTAGTCATGGGAGAGTTGCATTGCCAGCAGGTAGGTACATATTGAAAGGCGAAATTATCGCGCATCCAACCTGTGCAACCTTCCTTGGTACAGGACCAAATTGCTGTGTCTTCTTGCGGAAGTTCCTCCAGTGCTTTTTTACGAAAATACATAAGTACCCCTCCTTGGATCGAATCGAGACGATATCGCTACCCTATTAGGGGCAGATTCATAATATGAAAATAAAAAAAGCTGCCCTCAACTTGTGTTAAGGGCAGCCTGATTTTTAAACTACAGTTTTACAACGTTTTCGGCTTGTGGTCCACGAGCGCCTTGAGTTACGTTGAACTCAACGCGTTGGCCTTCGTCCAAAGATTTAAATCCGTCGCCTGTGATTGCGGAGAAGTGTACGAATACGTCGCTTCCACCTTCAACCTCGATAAAACCGAATCCTTTGTCTGCGTTAAACCATTTCACTGTACCTGTTTGCATGATATTACCTCCAATATTTTATTTAACACATGTCCTTTTATTCCTACGTAGTGTACGAACAAATAAAAATTCACACATTGGAAAAGGACTCATACGCACAAATGATAACCTTTTACAATATGTGAATTAAGGGTTAAATTTATGATTGATTTCATTGTACCACACTAAATCACTAAAAGCAATGCGTATGCCTATTTAATTTTCACTCCGGCTCTTATTGCCTGTAAACAGCAGCAGCCGAGCCGGGCGCTTAACCATGTTAATCGATTGTTAATCGATATAACCTGCCAACCCTTTATCCATCAAGTAATCCATTTCTGCATCAAGAATGGTCTCTACTGTGATTTCATCCAGCTTCACATCACGTTGGGCAGTTACATAGTCGACCAGATCATCGCTGTCGATGTCTACCTCACCCTTGGCGTTCGCCTTGGCCTTATTGATAAAGGTCTGTTCATGCTTCAATACTAAGCGGATGATTTGCGGATCCACTTTGGTTTTGGCAGATAATACATTTACTAGCTCCTGCTCATTTACTTTGTCACTCATTTTTTAAATTTCATCTCCTTACAATTATTACACAATCATTGTAGCATATTTCGCGCTTTAACGCGTCATTACGCGAAGTATACCGCGGTTTATTCACACTTTTCTTATCATCCCGGCGTCTATAACGTTCCACTTGAAGTAAGTTATTTAATAAAAACAGTTGTGAGGAACATTGACTTGTGCCAAAATATAAAAAAAGTGTTGGACCAAATGAATACTAGAAAAGGCGGTTGAATTCATGAGCTCTGTATCTACCCAGCAATTAGACACAAACAGCAACAAGGCACATCGTTATATCGAAGACGTATACGCACAGGTTGTTGCGCGTAATCCTTTTGAGCCCGAATTTCATCAGGCCGTAAAGGAAATCCTTGAATCTTTGCTTCCAATCCTCGCTGCTGAACCTAAGTATCAGGAAAATGCCATTCTGGAAAGATTGGTTGAGCCAGAACGTTTGATTATGTTCCGTGTTCCTTGGACAGACGATCAAGGTAAGGTCAGAGTTAACCGTGGATATCGTGTACAGTTCAGCAGTGCAATTGGACCTTACAAAGGTGGACTTCGTTTTCACCCATCCGTTAATGCTAGTATTATCAAATTCCTTGGTTTCGAGCAAATCTTCAAAAATGCTCTTACCGGCCAACACATCGGCGGAGGTAAAGGCGGATCCGACTTTGATCCTAAAGGTAAATCCGAAGGCGAAATCATGCGTTTTGCACAAAGCTTCATGACTGAATTGCAAAATTACATCGGTCCTGACCAAGACGTTCCTGCAGGAGATATCGGTGTAGGTGGTCGTGAGATTGGCTACATGTACGGACAATACAAGCGGATCCGCGGAGGATATCCGGCTGGCGTATTGACTGGTAAAGGTATTGGTTACGGCGGAAGTCAGGCTCGGACAGAGGCCACTGGTTACGGTACAGTTTATTTCGTAAACGAGATGCTGAAAGCAAAAGGCCTTTCTTTTGAAGGAAGCCGCGTTGTTGTTTCCGGTTCTGGTAACGTAGCGATCTATGCGATCGAAAAAGCTGTACAGCTAGGCGCTAAAGTCGTAGCTTGTAGTGATTCCGCGGGATATATCTATGACGAAAATGGGATTAACCTCGAAACTGTCCGCCGCCTGAAAGAAGTCGAAAGAAAACGGATTAGTGAATATGTGAATGAACATCCTAACGCTGTATATACTGAAGATTCCACGCAAATTTGGACCATTCCTTGTGATATCGCCCTTCCGAGTGCTACTCAGAATGAGATTGATGAAGCCATGGCATTGAAACTGATTGAGAATGGTGTAAAAGCAGTAGGCGAAGGTGCCAATATGCCATCCACCCTTGAAGCTATTCATCAGTTCCAACAAGCTGGCGTACTATTCGCACCTGCTAAAGCTGCTAATGCTGGCGGCGTAGCTGTATCTGCGCTTGAAATGGCACAAAACAGCATGCGGTTGTCCTGGAGCTTTGAAGAAGTAGATACGAAGCTGCATGAAATCATGGTTTCCATCTACGAACAATCTGTAAATGCATCCGAGCAATATGGACAGTCCGGCAACCTTGTTGCAGGAGCGAACATCGCTGGATTCAAAAAAGTGGCCGACGCTATGCTGGCTGAAGGTGTAATCTAGATAAATTACCGGCGCTCTAGTCACGGACGCCCGACATACAAAAGTCCCTGTAACCGGTCAGCAAGAATCCGGTTACGGGGACTTTTTGTGTGTCTAAGCGTTCCATCCGGGGATCTTCCGCAAATCCCCGTCCCATATCGATTGAGTACTCTCCACAGTCGTATTGGGGGGTGAAGAAGCCGTACGAATGTAACAAGAATCTATTCCTATCGTTAGTGCCCCTGCAATATCCGTACGGGGATCATTCCCGATCATGATGGCCGAACGCAAATCCGCTCCATAATGCTCAACTAAATAACGATAAAATAGAGGGTCTGGCTTACTCACTCCTGCTTCGGAGGAAATGGCAATGCCATCGAATAAAGGAAGAATACCCAGCATCGTTAATTCTGCTTCTATAAAGGTTTTCTGGCCATTGGAGAGCAAAAATACCTTTTTGCCACGTTCTCTTAATGTTTGCAGAATTTCAACCACACCCTCATAAAGTGAGATATGGATCATCGATAATGTCCGCAGCCATCTAACCGTTTCATGTAACCACGCTTGATCCGGTTCTCCACCCAATTGACGGGCCACAGAACGAAACACATCCTCCATTACGAAATCTGGATACTGACAATTCCGCGCGGCTTCGGTGAGCTGTAAATCCCTCTCCCGCAGAAATTGTGCCTGTAGCTCACTTCCTGTTATGGACATCCCCTGATATCCGAAATGGAGCGATAACCGATCCCATACCTCCGGTTTCTCCTCATCTGTCTGAATATCGATTAATGTGCCATACAGGTCGAAAATATAAGTCTCGTACATCCACCGTCTTCCTTCCTATTATTCTCGTTGTGTTTTATCCCTTAGTGCCATTATCGGCGGTTGTCTGGCCCTCCTCCATCCGGTTTGACACCTTTTGATAGAGATAGGAGATGCCGAGCAAGCAGATGCCAAAGCTGGCATAGGCTATGATTTTGCTGCCAGTGTTCAGCAGACCCAAATCATAAAGCAGCAGCTTGCCCGTTGCCAGCAGTGTTAATCCAAGGCCGAAGCGCCGGATGTATACATACCTTTTGCGGAAGCCATACATGATAAACAGAACGGCTAATAGTAGATAAATGAGACTAAAAATTAAACCTGCATCACTCAATTGCAATTGCACTCCTAAGAAAGCGGTGATAATGCCGAGTAGATAAATCGCCATGAAAACAGGATAGATCTCCATACTCTTAAACTGGCGATTCAGCGCTGCAATCAGCAGATCACGTCCGCTAAACCAAACAAAGATATTAAAGATAATCAGCACGGCCAGTGCGATATAATCAGCTGCTGTATTTTGCGCCAAATTATTTTGCAGACTTGGCAGACCTACTGTAATAACTATACAAATGACGTAGCCAATCCCAAACAGAAGTCTCACAAAATATTTAACAATCGTGTCATACAGCACCTTCACCTTTGGCAGCACGTAAGCCAGAACCAAGGTCCATACAGCGGACAGCAGCAAATTATAGAAGGTTCTATGCGCAAAGTCCTCCGGTACAACCAGATGATACAATCTTCCCAATTCATACAAGCCGTAGATCCAGAAATTTAATAACGCCGCATATTTAAACCACAACGCTAAGGTGATTTCATAAGGTTCGCTGCGCTGAAGAGCATCCTTACGGTTATGCTGAACAGCATACAACACCGCGACAATCAGCATGCCTGCTGTGATAAAGACATATTTTAGCGGGAAGTAAACATCTCTAAAATTCGTCCATTGATAGTCTGCAACCCACTGCGTCGGTACATTTAGACAGAAGAATACTACAAGGCAGAGCATCATAATGCCCCAGCCCGCCCTTTCCATCCCCTTAAAGCGGTTCAGATTTCCATACAGCGTAAGAACGACGCCCTCAATCAGCCAACCGATGGACCACCAAGCCGCTCCAAATTGAAATGGAATCATCAATATCCCGAAGGTCAGTGAAGTGGCGTAGAACAGCAGCATGCTTTCTTTTTCCTGTGGCATCAGCTTCTCAAGCCCTCGACCCAGACCAAGATACAGCAGGCAGAAAAGCAACGCCAGTGCACCATTGTAATCCTTCAGTCCTGCATCCATAAATAAAATATACAAGGTGAGACAGCTAATAAACGTATTACATCCTAAGAGAGAGAAATCCCACCAGGACAGCTTGGAACGATATTTGAACGGATACCACAAGGTAATTCCCAGATACATCGCAAAAGTCAAAACAGCATAACACATATTAATTCCGTTGCTATCCGACAAAGCTATTAATATAAGCATGGAGGGTGTATTAAATAAGTAGCTGATATAATTTACAACGTTCCAGCGTTTGCGGAAAGAAATCAATAAGATAAATAAATTCAATAGAAACAAGTAACCCATAGCCACATAAACCGCGTTGCCCGAAAGTCCAAACGCCCCCAGATAAGAGTATAAGGGCAGATACCCTCCGATTAAGCCCAGCGCACAAATACTCCGTGATTCATACCTTAAAGACAGGAGTACCGCAGTTAAAGTAACGAGTACAGACAAGGATAACCCTACATATATACCAATAATATCAAGCAGAAAATAGCTATAAAAAATAGAGCCATACAGCACCGAAATGCCGCCGCCAAGCAGCCCTAAAGCGAAGGTGCCTTTTCCTTTGCGGTATAACCACTCCCCGCCTCCCAGCATCAATAAGCCCAGTAGAAAAAAAGCGCTTCCCTTCATATAACCTGTGAACCAGTTGGAATAGGTATACCGGAAGCCTGCCCCCACCGCCAAAATCAACAGCAGAATACCCAGCTTATTAATCCAGCTTAGTCCAATCTTCATTTCGATCTGATTTTGTTTTCTTCGGCGCTTAAGCACCTCTTCAGTGATCTCTTCCGAGGCAAAATCATGTAATCCATTATCCATGCCTGAGTTAAGGCGAAGTTCCGCTTCCCTCAGTCTCTGCCGCTGTGCCAGCACGCGCTCATTTAATTCTGCCGCCAACGCCCCGAGTCGACTGGATATCTCTGCTTGTTCCTCACCTAACTGCCTGGAGGCTTTGTGGTACAGCTGCTGAATATGACGTTTCGTCTCCACTTCAAAAACCGTCAGCCGATCCGTATGAGCGTGGCTTCTAGAGGCAAAATAAGTCTGCAGCTTCTGCCTCGACACTTTAAGAATGCCCAGCTTCTCATCTAAAATTTGTTCCGTTAGCGCAACTCTTAGCTCAGTATTCTCTTCTTGAAGCTTACCTACCTGAGTCTTTAGCTCGACCAAAGCAAGCTTATGCTTCTCATATTGCTTCTTCAAGTATTCATTCTCGTTGACCAGATCGTGACTTTCATATTCCGCAATCAGAGCCTCATATTCCTTAATAAGCCCGTCCTGCTGTACCTTCATGAATCTCAGTCGATCTTTGAATGACTCCATAGCGCCTCCTTATGTGAGCGATTGTTAATACTTACATATTACTACATATAGCTGGGGGGTCTTATGCTTTTTTTATATTTGCAGTGAATGAAGATTACGATCGGGATGCAAAAAAACTGCAACATTTTGGAGGGGTGTCCCGTCAGAATAATAACAACACTAACAAAAGATTTTAAAAGGAGCTCACAACCATGAACAACATTTTAAAAACAAGTACAGTTCTTTTAACTTTGTCCCTAGCCCTATCTACAGGAGCAGCTTATGCTGCACCCACCACAACTTCTGCTAAAAATGAGGCTACACAAACCTCCGCTAGCGTTAATCAAAAGACGTTTGCGATTGAAATCAACGGATCGACCATTAAAGAAACAGGCTTCCAAAGCACAAGCGGCAAAGAACCGATGGTGCCACTACGTTCGATTACTGAAGCCCTTGGATTTGAATTAACCTGGAATGCACAGAATAAATCCGTTGAACTTATCAATGGCGCTGTATTCACTACAGTGAAGGCTGGAGAAGACCGTTATAGCATCAACAAAATGTATACAACACTTGGAACTGCACCACAATTGGTTGACTCCACTTTGTATGTCCCAGCTTCCTTTTTAAGCGAAGTAATTCATCAAAACATGACTGTGAAGGGAGATTCCATTGTGATCAACACAAATGCCGCCGAGCAGCACATGACTAAGACTGGTGTGATTACAGCTGTCTATGATGGTGGTAAATACCAATCCGTTCAAATCCAAGGTGTAGGTACGGATGGAATCGTATTAAATGTAGGGGAAGATACGGTTATTGAGATGGCAGACGGCACTAAAATAGCACTCAAAGATCTCCATATCGGGATGACTGTAAAAGCAGAACACTCCATGGTCATGACTATGAGTCTTCCGCCACAAACACCAACTTACAAGATCACTGTTCTGGACAAGCAGAAACAAGATGATCTTCTAGGTACTGCTGGTACTATTGAAGAAGTTCAAAAAGACGATAAGGGAAATATCAGCATCACTGTTAAAGGCAGTGGCCTGAGCGAATTGTCACAAAAAGAAGTAGTGCTGCGCATTAGCGAAGATACAGTACTCATTAACAAAGACGGCGAAGCTGTTAAAAGCAGCGAGCTTGTTAAAGGTACAAAGGTTATCGGATTCTACAGCCCGGTGCTGACTAGAAGCCTGCCACCCATCGGCACAGCTGTCAAAGTTGTAGTTGATTCTGTGCAACAATAAGAGAGACACTGGAATCTTATTAAAAGGATTCCAATGAGACATTAAAACAGCGATCCTTCCATTATGAGAGGATCGCTGTTTTGCGTTTGAGACAATAGGTTGGCTGACTCGCTTCAGCCGATTTGAGGTAAATGAAAGCCGGCTTAACGCCTAGGCACACTTTTGCTCGCCTTGCTGCAGAGTTTTAGATGATCATAATCGCGAAACTCAAGGACCCAGCTGACGTTATTTGCGATCTTTCCGCCTTCAGAGCAAATTTTCGGACTCCAGCGCCACTATTCATTAAAAAGAAGGGCATATTCGGTGTTTTGCATACCAATAGCGTCAGTGGGGTCCGTTAGAATTACAAATGTGGTAAAAAGCAACGTTAACAGTCAGCTGTGTCCGATAGCAGATTATAGTTACTTCGTTCGCGCAACTTCACTCGAGTTGTCCGAAGTTGGAGGTCTAGTTCAAGGTCAACAAAACAGGGGTGCCCCAGCAGCCATTGTCATGACTGCTAGGACACCCCGTGATTGTTCCCTTCCATATATCTATTTCATGAATCGCTAGCTAGAATCAATTGCATCAACGCTAATAAACGTTCCAGGTTAATCGGCTTGCTGAGATAATCTGTTGCCCCTGCCTGAAGGATTTTAGCCTTATCTTCCTTCATCGCTTTTGCAGTCAGTGCAATGATGGGAATATCCTTCTTTGCAGGCATTTGTCTGATCCGGTTGATTGCCTCATACCCGTTCATCACTGGCATCATAATATCCATAAGAACGATGTCTATAGAAGCTGCTTGCACCAGTTCATATAGGCCGCTCTCTCCGTTAGTAGCTGTAGTTACATGCAGCCCGCGCTTTCTTAGGGTATTTGATAAAGCGAACAAATTCCGTTCATCATCATCCACGATAAGTACATGCTTTTGATTCAGAGAAGTGAAGTCAGTACGTGTATCCGCAGCCGTTGTAGCGGCAAGGACCACTCCACTTCCCATCTCTTGAATAACAGTCGCATGATCAGCCACCTCCACAAGGCTTGGAGCCTCAAGCTGCAAAGGCAAATACACTGTAAAGACACTGCCCGCACCCTCTTGGCTCTCCAGCGTAATTCTACCACCAAGTAATGTAGCCAGCTCTCTGGATATGGATAAACCAAGCCCAGTTCCCCCATATTGACGTTCTGTATTTCCATTCGCCTGTTGAAACGCTTCGAAGATAATGGACTGTTTGTCTTCTGAAATCCCAATTCCAGTATCTTTGATGGCGAAGGCAATAAATACCCCAGTACCCAAATCTGCCAAATCCAGCAGCTCGCCCTTAGTTGCTAAACGGATTTCCAGAGTGACTGCACCTTCTGCTGTAAACTTAAACGCATTGGACAACAAATTTATAATAATTTGCCGTACTCTTTGAGCATCTGAATAAAATAGCGGGGGCAAGTCCTCTCCGAGCTGTATTTGCAAAGGAATCTCTTTTTTGCGGGAAAGCTGACTGAAGTTCTGGATCATTGCCTCTGGAATCTCCGATATATTTATCGCTTCAATTTCAATATTCAGCTTTCCTGCCTCAACCTTGGACAAATCCAGAATGTCGTTAATCAACGCCAGCAGATCTTGTCCCGAAGAATGAATGGCTTTTGAGAATTCAATATCCTCTTCGCTTAAAGCTCCCAACTGATTCTCCATAAGAAATTCGGAGAGCAGCAGAATGCCGTTCAGCGGAGTTCGCAGTTCATGAGACATATTAGCCAGAAACTCCGATTTATATTGTGAGCTTTGCTGCAATAACTCTGTGTATTCACTAAGCTCCATTTGAGCTCTTTCCGCCTCCAATGACTTTTGTTCCGCCAGCAGATTCTTATCCTCCAGCTTTCTATTTGTTGCATGCAGTGACTCCGTCTGGATCTGCAGCTCCTCAGACTGAGTCTGTAGTTCCTCGGTGTATACTTGAAGCTCTTCGTTAAGACGTTGAGATTGCTCCAGCAGTTGATCGATTCTCATACTGCTAATCGTACTGTTAATGGCAGATCCAAACGCATTCGAAATAGATTTCAAGAACTTGATCTGGAATTCCGTAAGTGGAGCAAAGGCGGCGATTTCCACCACAGCAACTACTTCACCTGAAAAAGAAATCGGCAGCAGCAGCAGCGACTTCGGTGAAGAGACGCCCAGCCCGGACTCAATACTGATATAATCCTCCGGCAGATCCTGTATTTGCATCACACGCGCCTCTTTAGCACATTGTCCAACTAGTCCTTCACCAATATAGAAGGTTTGTAAATCCGAGAAATTGCTGTTCCCGGCAAAAGTAGAGACTCTTTTTAAAAAGTCCTGGTCATGCTCTTGTGACCGAACATATAAGGCACCGTATGGATACTCTATTACCTCTGCCGTTTTACACAGAAAAATGTCCCCGAGCTGCGAGACTCGAGTAATCCCCTGATACTTGGCCATCAGGTCGTTTGCTTTCTCCTGAATCCATATCCGCTCTTCTTGCGTGTCTATCAGATGATTCGTAGCTACGCTCAGATCTCTGATCTCATCATTCGTTGTGATCTCTATCCTTGTCTTCATATCTTCGTCAGAATCCAAACCTGCAATCGTATGGGTAACTTTACGGACTGTACTAACGATAGAGCGTGAATTGACCCACGAAGCGACCATCGCGGTAACCGCTATAATTGCCCAAGCAATATAAAGAAGCTCTAGCAATAATTTATTCTTGTCTGCTTGTCTAGCTATCAGGCTGTTAGTGTTCTCCTTCATCGTCTCGCGGTAAGTGCTGATCTGATTACGAATCCGGTCCATTTGATCTTTGCCGTCGTCGGAATTGAAGTATCTTAGGAGCTCGGCGTCCTGTCCCTCTTTTTTCAACTGGATTACATAATTTCCGGATTGTTCGATCCATTGCTTAATTTTACTTTCAATACCCAACAGGCGCTGTAGCTGTAAAGAATCATTAGCAGTCAGCACGTAAAGCTTATCATAATTAGCTTCCCATTCAGCCTTACCCAAATTGTAGGGCTCCAGATACTTGTTATCGCCGGTGATGACATATCCACGTTGTCCGGTTTCCATATCTAAAATATTCTTCTCAATTAGATTAGCTAAATTAGTAATCTCTCGATCCTGATGAGAGATGAAGCTGGTTTCCCGCTGTAGAGCATTGATTCTGCCATGCATGACAAAAACAAATCCTAATAGACAGATCACGATTAAAACTGTAATTGACAGTATTTTATACTGCAAAGTGAATCGGCGTTTGTTCACAACTGGCCTCCGTCCTGTCTTCTAACTATAAACCCCTTTCTATTCTACATCATTGCAAAAGATTACTTGAATAAGGCTTCATTATTCTTCTATGTAAATTTTGACTGCTGCTAATTTAAACAATTTCCGCAGGGTTGAAACATTTGTTTTTCCCGGAATAAAAAAACCCACAAGTGCCTTTCACCTTGAAGGGTTACCTAAATATCTAACCTAGCAAATACAAGTTTTCTTCTTCACACCAAGCTTCCCAGCCTGTTCAACCTTAGCAATATAATCAACAGCCATGGGTACTTTACAAGCGGTTTGTCCCATGTTCACCTGGACCTTACCTATACCTGCTGCGATCCCTGCTGCCTCCTCATGCAGTTCTGTGATACTGCTGCCCACCATAATTACGAAAGTATTCATCGTATAACGGACACGATTCCGCTCCTGATGAATAGTAGCGCCTACTTGTTGTAACAACTCCCTGATTTCAGCGATGTCCAGCTTATCATCCGGTGTAATTGAAATGTAATTTGCATAAGTGCTCCAGCCGCAAACGGCTATTAGTTCATCCGAGGAACGAATCCACTCTCTCGCAAGTTCCAATCCATATGGACTCTCTGCGGCGAGAGGGGATACTATATATTCCACTACCGCATGCCAACGGGCCGCCGAAGCCCAGCTTTGAAGCTCTTCCTTCGTCATACTCTTAGGATTGACCGTTAGTCCAGCCAAATACATTGCATCGTAATTACCTGTCTGATACAAAGCTCTTGCCAGACTCTGATTTTTTTTCACATCCTTAACCAGCTTCTTCATATCCCCTACCTTTACTCCAAATAAAGGTTCCACTGCGCCATGTCGTAAGAAGGTACGTTTCGTCTGCTCTGTACCCATCTCCTCAAGCTTGCTCATCACTCCATCAACAGTCAGATTCATTAGACCACTCCCTCTTCTTCGATGTTCTTATCCCTTAACAGTTTCTCTTATGATTGGTTCACGACCTAACGTAACTCTGTTCTTCCCTGTATTCTTAGAGTGATATAACGCTTCATCCGCTTCCCGATATAAATCTTCGAAAGTCACCTCTCTACGCTCCGTAAAAGAGATTCCGATACTTGCGGTAAGATGAATGCTATCCTGTTCATTCAAGATTATCGTGTAATCACTCATCATTGTACGAAAATCCTCTGCTTCTTTTAAGGCTGCACGTTTATCTTCAGCGAAAAAGCATACGGCAAATTCCTCGCCACCTACTCTTCCAGCAATACCTTTATTCTGGTATACCTGAAGTATTTTATTCGAGAAATCAACTAACGCCTGATCGCCCGCTAAATGACCATAAGTATCATTAATTAATTTAAAATCATCAATGTCAAATAACAGCAGAGCCAATCCTAATCCATCCGGTATCGTTTGATTCTGGACCCTTTGCATGAAATGCCTGCGATTATAAAGCCCCGTCAAATCATCAACCGTTGCCTGATAGACCAGTTCACGCTCATATCGCTTTTTCTCACTATGATCACTAAACACAATAAGCATACCTTTATTCTCTGTTGTCGCATGTTCCGTAGCAATTAAAGAAACCCCATAACAGAGCTCCCCTGCGCCAGAACAAACTACCTCAAATTGTCCTTCCGTCCTCTGACTGTAATGAGCTGCAATGTCTTTGTGAGACTTCATAAAAAGATCAATGTTTTTTCCCATCCAGTTATCATTCGTTATTCCGGTAATGTCGTATAAAATAGCATTCGCCGCATCGTTTATGCCAATGATATTATCATAACGGTCAGTCAGAACTACGCCATCTTTCATGTGCTCTAGAATTTTGTTTTTGGTTAGAGGGAAGATGGTTAATTTGGAGCTAACAAAAAGTGCGAAATAAGCCGCTATAATTGCAGGCAAATAAGTAAACGCCGTAAAACCTGTAATGGTAATCTTCAAGAGGGGAAGTAAAAAGACGGAAATAACCGGAACCAGCAAACCCGCCAACAGCAGGATATTAGTCCGCAAATAAACTCTCGGGGTATTCAGTAGGGAAACTGCCAGCAAGCAGACTGCATATAGCCCAAAAAGCTGATCATACGCAATAAAAGCCATACTAAGGAGCGTAGGCTTTACAGCAATTCCACTAACACCCGCGACCGTCAGGACGGACACTTCACTGCGCATCAGATGATGATAGCTATCCGTAAAAATAAGAAGTACATCCATAACAATAGGGATAGAGAAGATGGCAAGCTTCACGGGCAGGCGCCCTGTGGAAGGAGATACGTATTCTTTTACCACAGCATAAGTAAAGAGCGCACTAAAAAAAAGCGGAGCCTGCTGCACATTCTTCCACCACAGCTTAGACTGAAAAGAGGGTGACATAATCTCTCCCGCCGTTGCAACAAATATAAGGCTGACTAACAGCATTAAGATCCACAAATAGCGTCTCCCTGCTAACTTACGGTGCCGATAGGAGCTGACGCCCATGTACAGACTTAGAACACTGCCCATTAATAAGTAATACGGATATCCCTGAATCCATGGCATGCCATATTTCTCCTATTTTTCAAGTCGCTCCTATCATTATAGCCTAATCCTTGATACAAATGAATCAACAATAACAGCACATCTTATGCCTTAAATTTCACCCGGTTGGAGAACATATATTTTCTGGCTAAATCCTTAAATGTTATTTTATCTTGTGCCGATTCAAAGAAACGTTTAGGGATAATCAGCGCTCTCTGTGTGGACACAAAAAACACAAACAAGTTCGTAGTTTCACCTATCTTATGTATCTCTTCCCACTTCACTTGTCCACTGCCCGCTTCGGAAAGATAAGATATGCCTTCATCTGAAATCGTATAATTTTGCGGTTGCTGAATTAGGTTATCTGTTTTGAACGCCTTTTTCGATTTTTTGATCAAGCTTGCCTTGGTCATATACCATAAGACAGCGGCAAGAATTATAGCAGTCACAGCCAGGATTGAGATGCTTTGAGTACTGTAATCCTTAGTAATTAATAACAAAATCATAAAGTAAGCGACTACGCTGAAAGAGTTAAGTATAATCCGGCTATTCAAGCTGAACCATAAGTTAAACTCCTGAACGTCCTCACTCTTTAGGACTGTATCTACTTTTATTACATTTTCCATCACTGATCGCTCCCTCGACGCCATGTATATTTTTAAATTCATCTCATTTTAACATGCCTGAACACAAAAAAGGGACATCCCCGAAGCGATTGCTTCTACATGGGTTGTCCCTCTTCAATCCGTAAGGATTCTTATTTCTTTTGTGCAAGACGTTGTTTGAACTTGTCAACACGGCCGCCTTGTTCTGTATCTCTTTGTTTACCAGTGTAAAATGGGTGGGATGCGGAACTTGCGTCCACACGGAGCACTGGGTAAGTGTTGCCGTCTTCCCATTCCATAGTTTCATTGGATGATTTAGTAGATGCACTCAAGAATTTGAAGCCTACGCTTGCATCCAAGAAAATCACTTGGTTGTACTTAGGATGTATGCCTTCTCTCATTCTGATCGTCCTCCTTCTGAATAAATTCGTGGAGCCTTTATGGTAAATTATCCAAATGATCTGTAGGTTTATATATAGTATAACCTAATAAACGTAGGAAAATTCGTAAATCTTACGATTTAGACCACCGCTCCATCATACGCTTATTTAGAGCACAAAGCAACTAATATTGAAATTACTAATATTTCCATTACCTTTCAAAGCCTACCCATAACGCCGGAGGTTAGAGTGATTTCACCATTCCTCCATCGACTAAAAGAGATTGTCCCGTAACATAAGTATTCGCAAAAGAGCCTAAAAAAACAGCAGCCTTGCCGAATTCTTCGGGCGTGCCCAATCTTCCTAGTGGGATCTGCAGCAGCGCTTCCTCTTGGATCTGCTCCATAGGGATCCCCTCTGCTTGTGCACGTTTGCCGTCTAGTTGAAGAATCCGGTCGGTTGCAATACGCCCTGGTGCGATCGTATTAATTAAAATGCGATCCGCAGCCAGCTCAGTAGCCAAGCTCTTGGTCAAGGCATACACGCCAGCGCGAAAAACATTGGAAAGAATCAACCCCTCAATAGGCTGCTTGATAGAAATCGAGCTTATATTAACGATTCGCCCTGCCCCAGAAGAGCGCAGATGCGGCAGTGATTCACGGATCAAACGAATGGTGCTCATCAGTGTGAGCTCAAACCCCTGGTTCCAATCCGCGTCTTCCATATCAGCGAAACCTCCGCCATGAGGCCCCCCCGCATTGGTCACTACAACATCTAGCCCACCGTTTTGGGATACAACCGTTTGAATAGCATGTACGATATCCTCTGGGACAGTCACATCCATCTGAACAATGTTCACCTGCTGTCCTGTGGCTGCCTGAATCTCTTTCTGTGCGTCTACAAGCTGCTCCATACTCCTGCTGGCGATCATTACCTTCGCCCCCTCACGGGCATACTCCAGCGCAGTTGCGAGTCCTAACCCTTTACTTGCTGCGGCTACAAAAACTGATTTCCCACGAAGTCCCAAGTCCATCATTAATGCCTCCTTCTTAATTAAACTCCCAACAGCTAAGACTTAAATTGCCATACTGATAACTTCGGTGCAGCAGCTTCGCTTCTTTCCCTTTATCGCCAGCTCCCATAGCTATTATCAGAGGGATAAAGTGCTCATTAGTCGGCACTGCATCAACGCCATAGGGAGCAAGCTCCTGATAGTTAAATAGCGACTCTGTATCCCAAGCTTCCACCCTGTGCTGCAGCCAATCATCGAATGTCTCCGCCCATTTCTCGACATTCTCCATTCCCCACTTCACGCTACGCAAATTATGAACGGTTCCACCGCTGCCAATAATCATAATATCCTGCTCACGCAGCTCAGATAAAGCTTTACCCATTAAATATTGCTGTTCATTGGACAGCTCTCGATTAACTGACAAAGACACGACAGGAATATCTGCATTCGGATAGATTAATTTAAGAATAGCCCAAGCTCCGTGATCTAGTCCACGCTCTGTATTTAATTTGCTGACAATTCCATTCTTGTGGAACAGAGACATAATTTGCTGTGCAACCTCATTGTCCCCTTTGGCAGGATAAGTCATTTGATACATCTCATCTGGGAAGCCATAGAAATCATAGATGGTGTCGAAAGTCTTCATAACTCCAACCGACTGTGTGTGTTCTTCAAAATGTGCAGAAAATAGAACAATCGCTTTAGGTTTGACATTGCTCTCAGCGAGCTCGCCCAGAAATTTCGTATATGCATTGTTATCAAGTACCAGAGAAGGAGCACCATGGGCAATAAAGTAAGAAGGTATCATAGTTTATCACTCCCTAAGTTCTGCAGTAACCAAGCGATCAGGTCCTGCTGATTCTGCGGTAATACACCATGATCCGAAGGATACGTATTAAAGGTTAATAATGGGGTTAGACCTTCGAAATAAGCGGCTGTTTCTGTCCCCACTGAAATTGGAAATACAGAATCATATTCACCATGCGAGATGAAGACCGATACCTCCTGCACACTCTTCAGCTCATAATCCGTCTTCACAAATCCTGGAACATAACCGTTCAGCGCCACAATTCCCCGAAGCGAATTGCCGATTGTAAGAGCGAGTGTCATGGACAAAATGGCTCCTTGACTGAAGCCAAGCAGATAACGGTAATTAGCATCTATAGGATATTTGTCGGTGGCGTATTCGATAAACTGCTGCAATTGCAATACAGCCTGATCAAACTGCTCACGGATGGGATGACCTAGACTTTTGAGATCATAATATTGAAATCCTGCCCCTAAAATCATATTTCCCCGAATCCCGATAATAATAAACTCTTCAGACAAGGACTCCACAAGCCCGAACATATTCTTCTCATTGGAACCTTTGCCATGCAAGGTGAAGATAACCGGATAAACCCGATTCTCATCGTAGCCGGAAGGTAGACTGACATCATATATATAAGGTGCTTTCATACTAAACACTCCTTCAAAATATTTGTAATACAAAAATAATATTTGTAAGGATAATATTATAAACCTCTGGCTAGTATGTCAATTAATAATTTGTTAATATAAAAATATATTTGCTATTACTAATATCAAAAGGGGCTTTACTAATGAATATAGGTTCAAACATTCGTACAATCCGTAAAAGAAAACATATAACGATTGCCCAAATCTGTGAAACTACTGGCCTGTCACAGGGTTTTATGAGCCAGGTTGAGACTAATAAGACCTCTCCCTCGATCGCAACCCTTAGCCTGATTGCGGATGCGCTGAACGTTCCGTTGGCTTATTTGCTGTTAAAAAAGGAAGAGCGGATGCAGGTGGTACGATCCGAGGATCGGCAAATCACCAGTAGCGGAAGTGATCGACTGCAAGTTGAGCATTTAAGCTCGGCAGGTGGTGTACGAATGGTGCTTGTCCATTTCCCTCCGGGTACTTCTACGGGTGAAACTCCGCAGGCGCACGAAGGCAAAGAGGTCCATTTAGTAATAAAAGGTGAGGTTTATGCAGAGCAAGGTGAAGATTTCGGGAAGTTCCAAGCGGGGGATTCCTTTAGCTGGAATGCCTGTGTGCCCCATCTGGTCATAAATAAAGGCGATGAGCCGGCAAGCGTGCTCATCGCCATCCATACAGAGGCTGATAGTGAAATCATTGATTTTTAAGCTGGCCTACACGTCGTACTCCAGCTGTTTTTTGGCCTGAACAATGAAATCCAGCGGATTCTCAATCGTGCCGGCTTGGTATTCGACCGCCCCAATCTTAAGACCCAGGCTGACCTTGTATTTTCTGGAAAAATTATTGTCATTCAACTCCTGAAGCTTGAGCTTAATCCGCTCGATCACTATCTTCGCCCCATCGCTGTCCGTGAACAGCAGCAGGCCCCATGTTGCTTCATCCTTATCTAGCAGATACAGTGCATCATTGGTACGAATACTCGCCTGGCTAAGCTGAGACACGTCATAGATAGCTTCTGCCAGCTGATCTTCAGGAATGATCCGTCTGATCTCTTTCCAATACTTCACCTTCACCACTAGCAGGGTGAGCGGAATCTGATAGCGGGTCGAAATGCTTGTAAATAATGTAGCATCCGTCTGAAAAGAAATACTGTTCCGCAAATTTGTGTTTTCATCGACGATAGCCATATTGGCAGTCTTTTTGCGTAGCTGCTCATTCTCCACCTGCAAATCACGGCTGCTTAAAGTGAATACCCATAGAACGACCGTTAATAGCGGAGTCATAATTAGCCAGAAATAAGTATTCAGGCTAATCGTTTCCCCTAGCGTTATCGTCTGGTACATCGTGTAGAATCCGTAAGCAAAGATAAACACCAGATTCAAGACCAGCCCGGCAGTGACGGTTGTAAAATACGTAACAATGGCCAGAATGAAAGCCACCGTTAAAATGATAATATTCTGTAGGTAATCATCCGGTGCCCCGGCAATGAAGACGATACAGAGGAACGATAACACCAGGAATGATAAGAGAGCGATGTCCGACACTAAGCTGCGATTACGTCTCACGCTTATCACCACGTTTCTTCATGTGTTTGCGAAGCAGCAGGATCAGCGATAGAACTACCAGTGTCAGCACCAGTAAAATCACGATGATAAAACTGAGTACATCCGACCGTTCCATTATTTTCTGGACCACAGAGTCCTCGGCTGCTCCAGTGATTGTTTTGAAGCGGTGTGCGCTGACATTACCGTCTTTATCAACGATTGCGCCATCGCCAAACACCTTCCACTTGTCCCGCTCTGTAGCGAGCAGCTTCGATCCTAAGTAATACTCTTCCGAGCTGACTCCCGTAACCGCAAGCAATGCACGTCCCGCCTCAAATGGCGAATCAATCAGCTGCAGAGTTCCGATTCGTGCGCCGTATTGCTCTTCAATACTCATTTTCTCATTGGAGCGAATTGTGGTTCCATCTCCGTTATATTGAAAATAAAGCTTAGCATTCTGATCACGGATCACCTTATTATTCTTATAAGCACCAATAGCGATGATATTATTATTTTTCAAATGATCGGCGCTGACAGTATCGGTATAGAACTGGATATTCCCTATATTTCCGCTGGCATATTTACCAAGCAGATTAAAGATATTCGATACACTTAAATAGGCGTAATCATCCATTTGTTCGGGCAGTACAACCGCCACATGATTATAGATCCCATCGCGGATGAACGGATATGGATAGTTATTAAATAAGAGATCCGTGCGATCCTTCGTATTCAGCTGCATTACAGAATCTTTACTGATATAAGCCCACGGCATTTGATCCCGATCGATAATACATCTGGCTCCTTCGATCTCCAAATCAAAAGCCACAGTCACCGAGAAATTTCCGGAGATATTCAAGTTCTGAGGCACCGAGAGATTAAGAATATCGCCATTCGCCAGTTCCTTGGTCAGCTTCTTACTGCCAATCGGAGTATTATTGATGCTCACGGTAACCAATGAACGAGTAAAATCCAAGTTCTGTGCATAACGGAAATCCAGGCTGATTTTACCGGAATCGGCAATCGAGCGGTTCGCTGGCAATGAAATAAAATACGTCTGCTCCTGATGATGTGCCCCGGTCAGTTTATCACCTGTTTCAGTGAACGCGATGTTAGAGCTAATCGAAAGCGCAGGTGCTGACACTTCTGTAGCATCCGTTACTGTTTTCAGATCACTACTGATCTGCCCGATCAGCTCTGGATTAGCAATCAAACGACCCGCTTTAATCAGCAAGTTCTCATCCTTCGAGGTTACAACCAAGGTGGGCTGGGTATCCTTATTCACTAGCTGGAGCAGCGCGTGCGTACCCAAATCTTCAGTGGAGCTTAGCTGAGCTTTCAGCCCGCTTGGTACTCTGTCATACATAGCTACCAGTACAACGGCGGCCTTATTCTGCACAGTGTCTGCCCGGTAGGGAAGCAAGGGAATAGTCTTATCATTTAACGTAATCCCCTTAACAAACCCGGAGAGAGCATAAGTGGCTGCTTCCATTTCTGCCGCTGTGCTTTTGTCCGGTACAGTCAGAATACTCTGATTCTTCGTTAAGGTATCTATCCCGGCGAATCGCTCGCTGAAGTCACTGATCCCTCCACTCAAGGGCTTTGCGGTATAAATCACGTTAACACTGGACGTATTGAACAGATGCAGCCAATTATCCGACGTTTCATCGACCGAACAAAAGAGGTCATCTTGACGATCTGTCTTCAAATAGCCCTGAATGCCCAGTGTATTCGTCCCTTTTTTCAGAAACCCCTTGGGTGCCGCAAGGTTCAACAGCTGTTCGCCGTTGTCTTGTAGTGACGGACGAAACGTATAGAACGGGCTGCCGTTTAGCGTTAAGGTAACACTAGAAATCTGCTCTTCGGTAATTTGTGAAATTTGAAAATGCAGTTTGATCTTTACTTGATCCACATTCCAATAATCCAGAACCTCAAAATATTGCTGCTGGGCACTCGAACCTGTTAAGGACGAGTCCGTTCCCGTAAATGAGGTTGTATAAGTCGACTTATGATCCTGCGGCAACGTCTCTGCGGCAGCTGGATGGATTGGAATTAACAAAAGGGAGAGGCAGGTTAACAGTATAACCAGCTGTTTTTTTATCTTCATGTTCTGTTTCTCCTGTGATTACATTTTTCTCATATGACTTTTTGGTGCCTCGTTAGTAGCGCTCTGTCTTGTACCATTTGGCTTCTCTTTTGAAGATGAGGTCTTTCAGGTATAGATATAACCCGTTAGCCGCGACAACCATCCACAGCTGGCAATAAGACACATACATCAACATCACAATCCCTAGATTGGACAAGCTCATCTCGCCCTTTTCTGTCGTTAGCGTGATGAAGGTCCCCACAACGAAAAGAATAATAGCGAGCAGCCATAAGAAATTACTAAGACCTGCAATAGTAGTATGCACATAACCCAAAGCATGCAGGATCAGCAGCACATCGGAGGTGATTAACGACAGCAGCAGCAAGAAGTAAATGGATAGAAAATAAAGAATATCGAACCGGACCTTTGCGGCCGATTTATTGAACAGCAGCGGAATATTTTTGACAATGACATAAATATTGCCCTTCGCCCAGCGGGTTCGCTGCTTGAACCAGACCTTTAGGGTCTGGGGTTCCTGCTCCCACGTGACGGATTTCGGCTGGAACTTGATTTGGTAACCCATCATATAAATCCGGAAGCTGATTTCTGTATCCTCGGCTATCGCTTTGACATCCCAGCCACCGATGCTTTCCACAATTGACCTGCGCATAATGAAATTGGTTCCCGGAATAGTGCAAAGCTTGAACAGCTTCCAGCGTCCCGCTTGAGCCATCCATTGAAAGGATAAGGTCTCAATATTAATGAACCGGGTCAGTAAACTTGCATCACGATTACGGGTCCGGAACTTCCCGATCACTGCACCGAGGCTGGAATCATGCATGATCTCAGCAACCAGATAACGCAAAGCTGTTTTCTCCGGAGTATTGTCGGCATCATAAATGGCGATTAGCTCCCCTTTACAGCTGGTAAAGCCTATATTCAAGGCATTGGATTTACCTTTGCCTCCTGTAACTGCATCCGTATTAATGACTACCAGCTGACGCCCCGGATTTCGGGATTGTATTCCCGCCAGCAGCTCGGCACTGTTATCAGAGGAATTATCATTAATTACAATAATCTCATACCGATCTTGCGGATAATCCAGCGCGAGCAGAGATTCAACCGTCTTACAAATCACTACCCCCTCATTGTGAGCGGGAACCATAATTGAAACAAAAGGATATTCACCCTCTATCTCTGGTATATCCTCATTTTCGGATTTAATGTAATATAGATAGCCCGCGATAATGAGGGTCACATTCACCAGCAGCAGAGACCAAATACAGATCACCGCAATCACCATCAGCACGTCTGAAATCGTCATAGGGTCCTCCAAATCACGATTAGTTGTCTCATTTCAAAAACTTTCTGCGATATAACCGGTATCCGATCATCAACAATCCGCCAAACAGCAGCAGAGAAATCATGATCACAACAATAAAAAATTGATTCTGAATATTAAAAAGCCGGGTGAAGCTCTTTTGCTGCTCCTCTGTGTAGCGATAATCGCTATCCACTGTTTCCGGTGTATAGTCCAGGCTTAGAGGTTGTCCATTAATAGAAATCATTCCATCTAATGAGGAGATTGTGTTCTGATCAGTAACCACCTGATGCTCTGCTTGCTTATAATCGGCAAAAGAAACCCAATTCCGCTCCAGACTTTGCAGCATTTCTTCAAGCTGACGCTCATCCTCGGGCATGTCGACGGTGATTACAGTATCCAGCGGCAATTGCGGGATCACTTTATTGGATGTATGCAAAGCCTGAAGAAATTCCAGCGGAACGCTATATAAAGAGGATGGAAAGGATTTAGAGGTGTCGCTCTGCTCCATATAATCAATCTGTTCATCCGGATATAACACCACGGAATCAAAAAAGCTCATCCCCGCTTCTGAATACTCTTTGTCATACGACCAATGCATTTCCGCCCCGGCTCCAAGCGGCCCAAGCCCATTTTCGGCCAACAGATTGATGAAATCATTCATCTTTCCTTTAAGCGTATGGTCACTGGAGCTTATCGTTGGCATCACCACTGGGGCATTGACCAGAATGCTTCCATTGCTGGATTGCACACTTTTCATGGCCACTAAATAGCGCTGCATGGCCGGATAATCGGTATTGCTGAACACAGGCCGCACACTTGCAAGAAACGGAATCCCCAGTTGATATAGCCGCTCACCCGTTTCTGCCAGCAATCGCAGATCAGAGAAAGGATAGATTTCTTTGATCGCAAGGTACATTTTAGGAGCAGCAGTGATATGGAGCCAATCCTTCAGAACATACGCCATCCCCAGCGTACTGACATTCCCTTGTTCAAAATATGGGGCATATGTATCATTCCCCTTACTCACAGCGTACGGTGCTTGCAGACCCTCCTCCGCAAAAGAGAGTTGCCCGAAGGATTTGACCGCCTGACTCGCTACAATATAAGGCATATCCTGCACCTTAGCTTGAATTCCGGAGAACTGTCCAATTTCGAGCTCAGCACTCCCGTCATAGATCACATCAGTGGTTAGCTGTAACGCCTTCGTTAGACTAGCGGGTGGGTTGTACCCAATATGCAAGTACTGCCCCTGATAATGCTCCCAATCCTCTATATAGGATTTATTCGTGATCGAAATATCCGCTTCGTTACGGACCATGATCACTCTGGAGTAATTTTTCAGCATCCCCTGCTCGTATTGATCTAGGCTTCGAAGTGTAACCCTTGTCGAGTAAGCCGCCAGCAGACGTTGAAGTTCAGTCACATTTCCATCCTTAGCGGTCCCCTTGGCAAGGCTGTCATAGAGCAGTAAGACTTGTTGTGGTGATACAGCAGATTGAACAGGAGTGGCGGGAAGCAATAGGATGGTTAAGCTCAGGGTCAGCAGCAATATACAGTATAAGATCCCTCTGCGCTTCAAACACTCACATCCTTTTGAGGCTTTGTATATGGACTAGAAGTGGTGGGACTTTCGTTAACCGGCTTTTTGCGATTTTTCGAGAATCTGCGTCCGATCACACTAGATACTGTCAGAAAGGTCACCAAATCAAAAGATAAAGTGAACAAGAATTCATGCTTGGAAATGTCGGCATCACCGGCACCAATAATCGATACAAAAATGCCTGAAAGACCAATGCCTATCGTAGCGACAATCAATACCATCCGCTGCAATCCTCTAAAATTGCGTGCCTTGATGGCTGTTACGAGGGAAGGCATATACAGACCAATGACAAGCACTGTCCAAAGGAAGATAAAACCTATCGTTCGTGGTGCCAAAGCCTTTTTCAGCTGACTATATCCAGTAAAAAAGTGACTTTGTGCTCGAAATTCCTTCCCAACGGATTGCTCATAATTGCCCATCGCCGCTGGTTTAATCGAGAATGCACTTTGAGCAGCAACATTAAGAATCGAGTTAAGCTGATCCGGATTCGATATATAGTATTTAAGGATCGAAACAAATCCGTAACGACTGTAAAAGTTCTCTTGGAGGATTGGTGAATTCACATCAATAGTTCCGTACTTCTCGTAATAAATGCTATTCTTCAAGATGGCATATTGTTCATCAATATCGAATGACTTCAGTGCCTTCTCCGGATCGGTGGAATCCTTCAGCACCCCTCGGGTCATGGCATGGAACTGGTTAATATTCACGAACTCATCCGAGATATTCAAATAGGTGAACACACCTGCGAACAGGATCAAGGCAAGGGAAACTAGGGTCAGAATACGAAAGATCTTTTCCCTGCGAATCCAAAGGATTGAACACCCCAGAACCGCAATGATTATACCCACTGGTGCATTTTGTTGTTTGGAAGTTGTCAGGATGATCGTACTGATCAAGAACAGGGCCAGCAGCACATAGTCATTGTATCTTTTTTGATATAACAACAACCAAGCTGCGAACATAGTAATCATCGTGATCATCACGACGCTCTCGCCGTAAAAGGAGTTGAAATAAGCGGTATACCCGGTATCTCCAAATATAAAAATAGCAATACCAGCAGTGACCCAGCCCTGCTTGCGGGTCATCCCCCATGTAATTGCCTCTATTAATAAGTAGATCGCCGCAACATATAAAATCGTATAAATGACTGCTTGAAACCGGATATCGAAAACCTCGCTGCTAAAAAACAGCTTATTAAGTCCAATGGCCAGCTGGATAAATAGGGACTGTGAAGAAAATAATGTCGCGCCATTCTCATTAAAATACTGAAAGATTCCATATTGCTTTACAAAATAACCAAAGTATTGCTCGTCATAATCCGGCAGATTGAAATAAATTCCGTTACTATAGATGCTGCGAAAAAAATCACCATTATCCGCCATTCCGACATACGGGGCGGTAAATAAGGCTATGATGGTTATAAGCAACACTCCAACAGCAGTGATAAAAGCCGGGGACAATGGCAAAGGTAGGTTAGCGAGTGTCATCCCCTGCCTCAGAGGTGATTTCACCGTGTTGTTTATCATGCAGATTCACCTTCGTTACTATAGGTTTAAATTAATAGACATAGGCCAATGATGCCATCAGATTGTCAAAGGAATAGGCTTGGCCACTAGCTACATCGCCGAAGCCTCCATACAGTGAGCTGCTGGCATCGGTTATTCTGAACTCGTTCATTCTTTTAATGCTTTTGCGATAGAGTGCATCGTCTCCGATCTCGGCACCAATCATAGCCGTAATGGCGTAAATGGCTGTTGAGCGAATATCGTTAAGCGGCTTTCCCTCACGCGAATATTGTCCATATAATTTGCCAGCATCGACCTGCTGCTTGATAAAATCAATGCTGGAGGATTTCTGCAGGTCTACCTCTGCCAAAGCCAGAATGGACAGTAGCGATTCTACGGTATTGATATTCTCCGAACTATAGGTTCCACTCTCATAATTAAACCTTGTTTCATAGAAGGGAAACTCATCTGATAAATACCCATCTTTCAGTATAACGCTCATATTATTCAACAAAAAGTCACGAGATTCTCCAGAAACCGACAATTTTCGCATTGTACCTAAATCAATATAACATAAAGTAACGAATGTGTTGGTTTTTTTGTAATTTTCATCATAGAAGTCATACATATATCCATTTTTTACATTATGGTTATAAAACCTCTCACCATACTTAGCCGCTTCTTCTGAATAGTGTTTATCTCTAAACGTATCCCCAGCTTCATAAAGCGCACGAATGATACGTAAGTCATCAACGGCAGCATTCACAGGATATAATTTCTGATGTTTAGGGCTATATCGGTAGCTAAAACCGCCCTTCATATCAAAGGTTTGCTTAGCCAGCGCCCATTCTTCTGCAAATCGCTCATTCTCACCACTCCGTACGGCTGCCAGCATCCTCAGAGAGGCAGATTCACTTAGTATCTCATGGCCGCTTGCTGCTTCCCCGGATTGCTCTGTTTCAATTAAATTCGTATAAACACCGGACGAGCCGGTAAGCTTCATAACAATAAATTGCTCTAAAGCATCCCACTCCTGTGAATGGTCCCCCACATCATTATTAGCCGAACCCGTAGAATTCGGTGGCTCTGTTGTATGAACATTCGCGGAGGGCGAGGATGTTGATGCCGGTGTTGCTGTTTGCTCGCATGCTGTTAATGCTGTAAAACCTGTAAGTACCACTACAACAACAGCTATCTCTTTCCTCAAAAAATCACCTCCCTAAGGATCTGCTTATATTGCCTAGTATTATCTATAAAGGTAATATACATCACATACTTAATCCAAATGTTAAATTTATGAAACTATTAGATGAAAAAAAGAGGGATCCACACGCCTTCTGACGAGCGGATCCCCCTTTTTCTGTCATCTACTTACTTCATTCCATACGTTCCCAAAAACGATGGGCAGTAATGGCCGCAACGAAGCTAGCCGCAAAAACTTCCCCACCATCGCCTATTACGACGCCCGGACTGCTTCTATGTTCATCTGTTGCAAGCAGCTCAGCAAGTATTGTGGTCATCGCGATAGGTTTAAAATGTGCATAGGCTTGGTTGAGGAATAACGCTGCATCTTTATGGAATTTCTTGCGTTCCGCATTTCCACCAGCCGCATAAATCGCATCGAAGAGCACCGAATCTGTAGTGGACAAGGTATGGATGATTTCAAGCTCTGTGCCGTTTGAGCCTTTAATAAATCCAAGCTTATCACTGATTAGCTCCGGTTGAATCCCAGCTCCCATAAGCGTGTCCAATACAGGCATTACCGCAGCCTCATCAAAACCATCTCCGATAATCACGCCTACTTTACGCGTGTTGGGATGTTTTTTCGTATTAGCCTGACTTAGGGCAGGGGAAGCTTGAGTGACCTCGGAACCGCCAACTTCTGGAGCTGCTACTCCAATGGCTTCTGCCACAGGTACAGCAAGCTCGGAGGTAATGTTAGCGAGCATATTTACGACCTGCTGTCGGACCGACTTACTCTTAACCTTTCCAAGCTCAAAAGAATAAGCTTCGATAATATGCAATTGTTCCGGAGGGCTCATACTATTCCAGAATAACTTGGCTTGTGAAAAATGATCCTCAAAGCTTTTACTCCGGCTCCGTACCTTACGGCCTTCAACCTTTTCTTGATAATGCACATAACCGCCTTCAGCCTCTGGGACAGCTCTCGGCGTATTTTGGGCCAGCGAATTATTATGATAACTCACACTGCCCTGATTAATCGTCTGCCGCCCATATCCGTCACGCTGGTTGTTATGAAAAGGACACACCGGTCTATTAATCGGCAATTCATGAAAGTTAGGACCCCCAAGCCGAATCAGCTGGGTATCCGTATAAGAGAATAGTCTGCCCTGAAGCAGCGGGTCATTGGTGAAATCAATACCTGGCACTACATGTCCAGGGTGGAAAGCCACCTGCTCCGTTTCGGCAAAAACATTATCCACGTTGCGGTTCAAGGTCATTTTCCCAACGATCTGCACGGGCACGTCTTCCTCTGGCCATAGCTTTGTAGGGTCCAGCACATCGAAATCAAACTTGAATTCGTCTTCTTCACTAAGAAGCTGAATGCCCAGCTCGTATTCCGGAAAATTGCCGGCTTCAATCGATTCCCATAAATCACGGCGGTGAAAGTCAGGGTCCGCTCCTGATATTTTCTGTGCTTCGTCCCACACCAAAGAGTGTACACCAAGCACTGGTTTCCAATGGAATTTAACAAAATGCGCTTTCCCCTGTTCATTGATCAGACGGAAGGTGTGCACTCCAAACCCTTCCATCATCCGGAAGCTTCGCGGAATGGCGCGGTCAGACATCAGCCACATCGCCATATGGGCCGATTCCTGGTTATTGGCGATGAAATCCCAGAAGGTATCATGGGCTGATGCCGCCTGAGGCATTTCATTATGCGGCTCCGGCTTAAGCGCATGCACTAGATCAGGGAATTTAATCGCATCCTGTATAAAAAAGACCGGCATATTATTGCCTACCAAATCATAGTTGCCTTCTTCGGTATAAAATTTGGTCGAGAAGCCCCGGGCATCCCGCACAGTTTCGGCTGACCCCCGTGATCCTGCTACCGTTGAGAACCGGACAAACACCGGGGTCTTCACGGACGGATCTTGAAGGAATTTCGCCTTCGTATATTCTTTCAACGATTTATATACTTCAAACTCCCCGTGGGCGGCAAAACCGCGTGCATGCACGATCCGCTCAGGAATCCGCTCGTGATCGAAATGGGTCATTTTTTCCCGAAAATGAAAATCCTCCAGCAAGGTTGGCCCCCGGTCACCGGCTTTTAGGGAGAACTCATCCTCGGATACTTTCAATCCCTGATTGGTTGTTAAAGCGTGACCTTCGTCCTTACTGCGAAACTGTTCCAGTTGCTCATTTTTGCTATTTCCGTTCACTTTTTGCTGTTCACTCATTAACAATGGCTCCTTCCGAAAGGTAGAGTAACGATAATATTCATCTCTTACCCTTAAGGAAGGAACTGCAAACAAAAAGAAGCGGAATTCCGAGAAGCCATTCTCCCGAAAATCCGCTTTACGCGCTTATCTCTGACCTAACCTTTAATTCTCCGGTACGTCTCTTCATCCGAAACAATATATAATCTAGCCTCTTTAGGAATAGGCTGGTCCAGCTTGCGATTGATGCTAAGGTCACTACGATCCGAGAGTAAAGTTGCACCTTGAAGGAGCAATTCCTGAAACGCCTGCCCATAGGTCTTCCATGCACTATTCACTGGAATCTCATAAATATCATCCCCATACTGGCGGCTCAGCAGCTGCGTAATCACCTCTGAATTCCCCTCTTGCAGAGCGGATCGAACAGCCAATCTAGAAATGGCATCATGCGACAGAACGAATTCATTGACCTGAACATGCCTGAAATTCTGTATATTCTTCTCCTGCATAATTTCTACGGTAGTATGTACTTGTGGCGCTATGCGCTCAATGCTGGAGGCGATAAGCAGAGACTTCCCGTCAATTAGCGAAGCTTCATCAATCCGTGTGTCTCCGAACACAATGGCTGCCCTGGCTTCGTGTATGTTAGCTTTTAGGAGAATCTCATCACTGGAAGCATCACCGCTTACAAAGTGGACCTGTTCCATATGCTCCAGCGGATGCCGTCCTATCTCATCAATGATGACGATATGACATTTAGGTGAATAGCATAATACCTCATCTACCGCAGCTTGCGCTTTCTTACTCCAATTGATTAATATCACATGATCCTTTCCCCGGAAGCTCAATGTTCCTGCTCCTCTCCTTCTCTGCACCTCTGCAATAGAATCAATGACCTTGCCAATAACCAAGCTGAGAAGACCAATCCCAAAAACATATAGAAACATGGTGAATAGCTTACCAACTACCGTCTCGGCAAAATAATCCCCATATCCAACGGTGGCCATCGTTGTCATGACCCAATAGAAGGCATTAAACCAGTTGTGGAATGTACTCGGTTCAAGCAGGTAAGCTATCGATGCGCTAAGAATTATAAAAATCAAAATAATCAGACCGATCGACCGTTTGCGTAAACGCATCATCCTGGTGGATATTCTCAGAAAAAAATGCATTTGCCATCCCTTCCTCACATTAATAAAGCTGCCTCTCGAGGTTATTACTGAGGGCAGCCTTATCCATGTCCATCTGCGATTTTTGAACTAAACAATCAAACTGCTGACTGCAAATGCTGTGCCGATAAACACCAAGCAGAGCATAGTGCCTACTGCCACATTGCCTTTTTCCAGATGTTCTGAAATTTTAAAGCTTGGGGTCGCCAATTCAAAAATCCAATAAGCAGCGATTAGACACACATAACCGACAGCAAACCAAATGATCATATGCAGAATAGAGGTATTTGTATACGCCGCTACTCCAATGATAATTGCTGTAGCGAGAAATTTGCCGCCAAGCGCTAGAGCTACAGCCACATTCCCTTTTTTCAGCTCTTCCATATCCTTGAACGGGGTCATCAAGCCAAAGATAACCATACCCAACAATTGCAGAAGAATAATCACAAATATACTGACTATTAAATTAACAACAATCGTCACTTTGCCCACCCCCGAAATTTCGCATATGCCGAGTCATAATCGGCGAAATCATGTACTTCCTCAAGGACTACGGAAGCGGTCTTTTCTTTCTCTAATGCTGCATAACGCTCATCGTCTATCGGCTGCTTGATCCGGTTGCCGGAAGGCAGCTCAAGGACGGCAAAGTTTCTTGTCTTCTCATTATATTTTGTCTTGTATACTCCTACAAGATCAACATCCGTAGTTACCGATACCTTAAGGTTGGTAAGATCCTCGACCGCTGTTTTTTCATCGGGGTACGATTTAATGGTCGTCCAGGAAGATAGGCGGACTTCATTGCGTTGGTCGGCATCTGTGATCAGCTCAGCGTCCATGAACTGCAATGTCCATATTTTATCGCCAGTAGCATAATTCTCATCATTCGGCAGCAGCTCATTATCCGGCAACACCGTCATATCGCTGCCAATTAGATCACCTACAGTACTCTCCACAACCCGGTAATCCCAAGGTACCCGTGCAACACTGTCAGAAGTTTCGGCAGTGCCTGAATCAAACACACTCCCTTGATTACTGGAACATGCACTAAGCAGCAATACCGTTAGAAGCATCATACATAAAGCCCCGATCCGGGCCTTTACTAATCTAGTAGACGACTTGTTTATAGCCTTACTTTTATCCAACTATCTCACTCCCAACGCGATAAAATGACTGGCATTGCCCGTAATCAGTCCGCCAGCCCGGCCGAGCAGCCCACACGGCTTCCCATTAATGACGAACATGCCTGTCAGTAGGTGGAATTCACCTTCGGCGGTGTATATTCGGGCTAGTTCAGCTCTTTTTTGATATACAGAGGGAAAAAGCTGACTGCTATCATAACCCTCTTCGTCCTCAATTTCTAGAGTTCCACTATCGTCAAAGAGACGTACAGAACCGCCTTCGCGGCCAAATACAGATTTGGACACAAAGCTGCCAGAGAACACAGGCTTATTATAAGTCGGCAAAATATAACGTGAGATCGCCTCACGCTCTTCATTGTCAAATAATAAGCCAAGCTCATACATTCCCCACACAGCTGCAATTAATCCCTTAGACTGCAACAGGATACTGTGTGGTCCATTAAAAAGTTGAAGATTCCCCTGCTCAACAGCATAGGCAAGTGCATCTCCACCCTCATCGACGGCCATCCACTCTTTAGGATATAGGGCGAACATCCGCTTTATCACCCGGTCCTCCCCGTCCTTCAGAATGCCCTCATCGACCCACAGGTCGAGACAATCCACACACTGAATAGTAAGCCCGCTATGTCTGGCCAAGGCTTCAATCGTACCCGAATCTTCAAGATGAGACCCATAAGCAACGCAAGCTGCGGTATCTGGACGTTCTATCTGCCATGCTGCGGCAAGTTGTTCCTTCATCGCATGATTTGGACTAGTCACACCCGCCTGTTCACAGATCCAAGGTGTTGCTATGGAAGCCTCCACATAACCTGTAGGTGTATCGGCATTCAGTTCCAGAAGCTTGATGGTTCCATCATTAGCTATCGCAAAATCAAACCTTGCATACCGACTGATTAGACCTTCTTCTGGAATAGGGAACCCATCAAGAATCTCCCAAAGAACAGGAGGAATGCCCAGCAGCTCATACAAATCGCGTTTTAGATGTATATACCGAACCGCTTTATCGAGGATAGCCCACAGCTTTGTGGAGGCTTCCTCAAGCTCTTGGTAAATGTCACTGCGCATCACAGCTATTGCATCCATCCAGTACTCTTCTTCCTCTAGATCTGCCCAAGTGAACCCAAGCTCATGCAGCGCTTGTACCCGTGGGCCCCGCTCCAGATCAGACAAATCTAGAATCTCAAACACGCTCTGCTGATCACTCATCCGCCGAAACCACTCTTACTGGAGCCAGATCTCGATGAAGACTTCGAGCCTGAGCTTGATTTAGAGTTCTTCGAAGAGTTTAAGCCACTGGAAGTGCCACCGATTCCGTTCTTTGAAGAGGAACCTCTTCTCGTGATGGAACCCGTGGATGAGGTTGAGGTTTTAGGTTTCACTACAGAACCGGGCACCTTTTTATTCTGGAACTTTTCACTGCTATAAGTTGGTGGTTTATATGTGGTTCTCGTGCCTCCATAATAGGTAGGACGGTCCTTAGCCCATCCTCTGGAGGAGTAATTGGCACCACTGTTAAATAACATGTGATACAGAAGCAAATCCGTCCAGCCAAAACCTGAATGATAACCGCCATAGTTATTCACTACCGTTGTTCCGTTTGAAGTTACTACGCCTTGGCCTTGCTCCTCTACCTCTTTCGTACCTTCTTCGGGGTAGGGAATATTCCAATCCACATTTTTATCAAAATAAGCTTTAACCTCTTCATTAGACCAAGAGACTAGCTGTGGTTCGCCCGCAGAAGTATTCGCGCTAGCCCCCGCTCCGCCAGGAATAAACATAGCATTCGCTAATAAGGCTATGCCTAGCGATGTTGATAATACACGGATGGGTTTGCCATCAGCGGTAAATAATTTTGATGCAGGCAATTCCTTATCCCTTTCTTCTTTAGCCATCGTAAGGTTCTCCTTCCCTGATGATCTTCTATCCCTCTGTGTGCATCGGAACAAGCAAAAGCTCCAGCTTGCCCTCATCCACATTCAGTCGTCCTTCAACCGCTTCATATTCCTTACTGCCCACCACTATATAATTGACATGTTCAAGTGCAGTTATCATATTCATGCTCCACGTACGCTCTTCAATCACTCGTAGATCACCTTCTGGCATTTTTTCGATTAAAACTACACTCATCCCGTTATCCATTATTACCATTCCTTCCTTATATCTGCTATAGCATCTGATACGTTTTTATCACCTTTTCGTTTCAGTTCTAAGCTTGTATAGATTGCCCAGTATTACTTTTGGAATAAGAACGACTATATAAAAGGAGAACTCCTAACGAACACAAGCTGACAAGGAGCAACAGTCCGTATACATGCTCATATGCTTTTGCCGGCGCAAGATCACGCTGAGTATGCAGCAACAGCCCACAGACCGCAACAGATACAGAACCTCCAAAGAACTGAATCAGTTGTAAAAGCCCCATACCTGAACCAATCCAAGTTCGCGGAAGAACCCGAGAAGCTTCATTATTTAAGGATGCCATTGTCGCCGAGAAGGCCGGAGAGAAGCAAAGATAACCAAGCAGAAGAACTACAGGAGATACAGAAAGGTTCAGCGCAAATGCAGCCATAACAGCGGCAAGAATACAATGCCCTATGATTAAGAAGCGCAAGTTGCCATACCGGTCAATAAAACGTCCAACAAAACGGGTAAGAAATGCGGATAATAACGCACCTGGTGCGATAAACAAACCAATCATCAACGCCGATTTACCAAATAGATTAGCGAGCACAAGCGGCATCAGGAACAAATTCCCCAAGTTCAGCACTAGAATGCAAAAGCCTATGGTAACTAGCTTCAAGTATCCCGGCATTTTTAGCAGCTGCGGGTTAATAAAGGATTCCTTCGCCTTTTTCAAATACCAAGCGTGCACGATAATAGACACTACGCCCACTGCCAACCATACCAGAGATTGGGTGGTTACGGCTACCAGCAGACTTGCCGCATTTATAACGGTCAGCGCCGCCCCAATAATGTCAAAGCTTGCAGGCTGCGGCTGTTCCTTAGGTAATAACCGCAGTAGTACTGGCAATACAACAAGCACAAGGCAAGTAATTCCGAATAACCCGTTCCAGCCAAAATACTGACTGATGACACCACCAAAAATCGGGCCCAAACCAAAGGCCATGGCACTCCCTGCGGAGATCATGGCGATAGCTGCACCACGTCTTTCAATAGGCACATAACGGCTAGCCAGTACGAGACCCAATCCAGCCATCGCACCCGCGCCAGCAGATTGTACTATTCTCGTTATCAATAATGTATTAAAGTCATGCGCAAATAATCCAAACACTGAGGCCAACCCGAGAGTAATTAAGCCAACGGTCAAAAGTCTCCGAATCGGCACCACGTCTGATAAGCGGCTATAAATAACCGTCGATAAAGCATATCCAATCGAATAGCTCGAAATTACCCATGAACCTAGATCAGCAGAAATTTGGAGATCCTGAATAATGGTTGGAAGCGATACATTAAACATCGTTGTGTTCATCACTACGATAAAAAGGCACATGGTCCATAATGGCATGACTACTTTATCATTCATTACTACTTTCTCATTCATTCCTATCCATCCCTGTCCTAATTTATCTATACAAGCTTATCTAAGTTTATGCCTATAAAATCAGGATGGCAATTGGAATAGGGGGATATAGACTACTTCCGCCACATCAATCCGCACAACAATTCAAACAACTCCATGTAGTTGCGTGGATTTTTGCCCGTCAATGTATGAATGCGATTAAGCCGGTAGTTCAGTGTATTTCGGTGAATATTCAGCTTCTGTACAGTACGATTATGGTCCCCATTCTCAGCAATAAATACTTGCAGCGTTTCAATCAGGCCTGTCTTATCGCCCGACTGATCCAGCAGAGCATAAATCGTTCCAGGCCGTTCCGCCCCGTCATAGGAGAGATGAATTAAGAATTTTAGTTCCTCATAAGTGTACAGTTTCTTGAGCGGGTCGACTCTACTGCCAACACTAATCGCCGACTGGGCCTGTTCAAGTGAATATGCAGCTAACTCCTCTGCTTCGCCAGAACCTATTCGCCCCACATTCGCACATGAATTTAGTTTTCCTATAAGCTCTTTATAAAGAAAAACATCCGTTATGAAAAAAACCGCCTTATCATTCTCCAAATTCCAGTAATGTGGATAAGACCTAAATACATTTTTGAATTCTTTTCCGTTCACATCGCCTTCCACAAGGATGGCCCAGCATTTTTTCTTAAGATCAAGCCCATAGCTGCCCGCCCGTTCCAGAAACTCAAGATCATATGCTTCTTTACGATAAGACAATTCATGATAAAATTTCACACGTTTTACTCGCTCATCCTGTTCCAGCTTGTTCCTTGCTTCCTGCTCAATAAGTAATATAGTAGTGACTCTGACCAGCTTACTAAACGGCCTAACCTCATCCGGATGTCCCGTAATACCTACCACACCCAAAACTTTATGATCTATAATAATGGGTTCATTCACCCCCGGCTTCATGCCGCTGCCATCCTCGTACACTTCAAAGACATGACCACTTTGAATGGCTATTCTCGCTCCCTCATGTAAGGTTCCGACCCGTTTCAGATCTCCGCTCCCCACAATAAACCCGCTCTCATCCATAACATTAATGTTATAAGGAACTACGCTCATCATTTCTTGTGCTATTTGTCCTGCGAGTGATTTCGATATCTTCATGTCTGTACCTCCTGTTCCCTTATATTCTACTCAGAAAGCTTCTACCTTAAAAAAGAAAAAAGGGGCTGACTCCGTTCAGTCAGCCCCTCTATCACTTTGTATAATTCATTCAGCTTCCTTGGTTCAGCATGACTAACCTAGCCACATTCTCAGCCGTTCTTTCCAGATTCTCTTGCCCTTTATTCAAGGCATCCTCTAATGAAGCTGCACCTGGCATGATGCCAAAAATAGCATCGATCCCTTTATCATACAGCACTTCCGTCTGATCGCCGATCCGTCCCGCAAAGGCCAGCACAGGTTTATTATATTTCTTAGCGACCTCAGCAACGCCAAGCGGGGTCTTGCCATATTGGGTCTGGAAATCGATGCTTCCTTCCCCGGTCCATACCATGTCTGCCTGCTGCACTTTTTCTTCAAGTCCAGTATAGTCGATCACAAGCTCAATGCCTTTTTTTAATATTCCGTTTAAGAACACTACCAGTCCTGCCCCAAGGCCACCCGCTGCACCAGCACCAGGCATATCTATAATATCGAAACCCAGTTGCTCTTTGATGACACTCGCATAATGATGCAGATTGCTGTCCAGCTGTTTGATCATATCCGACGTAGCCCCTTTTTGCGGACCAAATACATTGGAAGCTCCGGTCGGACCACATAATGGATTCGTAACGTCGCAGGCCACTTCAACCTGTACATCCTTCAGGCGAGGGTCAAATCCACTCAGATCAATACGGGCTAATCTGCCAAGCTCACCACCACCAAACAACAGCTCATTGCCTTCGGCATCCAGCAGCCTGCCGCCTAATGCCTGCACCATCCCGGCGCCTCCGTCATTGGTGGCACTGCCACCGATACCGATCAGCAGCTTGCTGACACCACGATCCAGACATGCTTTGATTAATTGTCCTGTCCCGTAGGTGGTTGTAATCAACGGGTTACGTGTCTCAGGGGATACCAGCTGAATACCACTCGCACTAGCCATTTCCAGCACCCCTGTCAGCCCGTCTCCTGTGATTCCGTAGGATGCGCTAACTTCATTGCCCAGTGGCCCTTTAACTTTTGTTATATATACTGTACCTTCCGTTGCATCGACCAAGGACTGCATCGTTCCTTCGCCGCCATCTGCCATGGGTACATGAATACAAGTAATATTAGAATTTACTTTATGAATGCCTTTTTCCATGGCTTCACAAGCTTCTTTGGCTGTCATGCTTTCCTTGAAAGAATCCGGTGCCAATACGATGACAAAGTCTTTATTCATAGAATATCCGTCCCTTCTAGTTGCAAATATAAATTATAGGATGAAGCCGTATAATATAGTGGCGACGATAGCCATCGTCAGACCCACGAGACTTTCATAAGGAATCAGTGACATCCGGTCCTTAATGTTCATCTTAACGGAATCTGCGGTCACGTGGAAGAAGTTACCGTGTGGCAGATGGTCAATAACTGTAGCCCCGGTGTGTACCATAATTGCTGCATTTAGCGGCGCTGTGCCCATCGAAAGAATAGCGGGACCAAATGATCCGGCAGCCACGATAGAAGCCGTAGAGGTTGATGCTGTAGCAGCCGCCATCAGGATCCCTGCAATTGGAGCAAGGAACGTTCCGGAAATCCCCATAGCTGTTATTGCATCTACAACAGTAGCACTCAAATCCGATTTCGAGATAATACCAGCGATAGCACCAGCACCAATCAGGATAATGGCTGTACCTGTCATTTTATTTAACCCTGAGGTTGTAAAAGAAATGATGTTTTTCGTTTGTTTCATAGCAATCAATCCAATAATGCCGGCAAGAGGCAAGATGATCATAGAATCGACTTTAAATGATTTCAGCAATTCAATATTTAGAATATTTCCGATTGGGTTAATGGCTAGAAGTAAAATAGCGACAACTGGAGCGACGATGGCACGGCCAAAGCTAGGTTTAACTTTAGTACTGTCTTCCTCTTTAGTTACAACGTCGCCCTCTGCAATTTTCACACCTTTGTTGACCAGCAGATTAGCAATAATAACAGTGACAATCAGACCCGCAACGGCTGGGATGAATCCATGAATCATGACCTGAGCCAAATCTACATCAAAGCCTTTAGCTACGGCAATGGTGTTCGGGTTCGGTGAAATAATGTTACCGGCTTTACCGCCACCGACCAGTGCGAGCAGCAAAGCGGTTTTGGAAATGCCGATCTTCTTACCTACGGACAAAGCGATTGGAGCGACAATAATGATAGCAACTGTGATGAATACGCCCACTGCTGTAATTATCATAGTAGCCAGCGCTATAGATAATAACGCTTTCTTTTCGCCAAGCTTATCTACTATGGTCTCGGCCATTCGTTCGGCTGCCCCTGATTCAATCAATACCCCGGCCAGCACACCAGCTGCGAGAACACGTACAACTGCACCCATAACACTATTCGTTCCGTCGATGATATATTGTACTGTCTCTGCAATGGATGCCCCGCCTAATATCCCTCCGGCAATCGCGCCTAAAAAGAGTGCGTAGACCGGGTTAACCTTTTTGAAAATCAATACGACGGCCAGAATCAATCCCGCAATCGCGCCCATCCAGTTAATTACTGTGCCTTCCATCTCTAGTTGCCCCCTAGTATAAGAATTTGACACTATACAGTGTGTAATTTGATAACGCTTTCTAAACTGAGTATACTGCGCTTACAAACCCAATAATATTGACGGGACAACCTATTTTTTTGTGCATATGCACAAGCTATGAGCATGAGAAAAAGACCAAGCTTAGGTATCAGCACACCAGAGCTTGGTCTTTTAACATGAATTAGACGTACTAAGAAACTTGGGTTTCTTTCGTTAGAACAGGGGCAGCAGGATCTTCTGCCAGAACATTATCCTTTGTCTTCGAGAGGAAGATATTCAGTACAATCGCTGTAAGGGAACCGGATACGATACCGTTTTGCAGCAGCATCCGAGCGAATTCAGGCAATTGATCGAACATCGCAGGTACAGTTGCTGAACCCAATCCAACAGCGATACTACAAGCGGCAATCAGCAGATTACCATCCTTACGCAAATCTACCTCTGACAGAATCGACATCCCGGAAACAGCAACCGATCCGAACATCACGATCATCGCTCCACCCAGTACGGCATTGGGAATAACCGTTGTCAGAGCCGCCAATTTAGGCAGTAATCCAAGCACAACCATAATCCCGCCGGCTGCAAAAATAACATTCCGGGTTTTGACCCGGGTCAGCGAGACCAGACCTACATTTTGCGAAAATGCTGTGTACGGAAATGCATTAAAGATCCCGCCCAGCATAATCGCCAAACCTTCCGAACGCAGCCCGTTTACGATCTGCTTTTGTTCCACTTTCTGATCCGTTACTTTACCAATCGCAAAGTAAACACCTGTGGACTCAACCATACTAACAATATTAACAATGATCATAGTGAAAATAGCCGTAAGATTGAACTGAGGCCATCCGAAGTAGAAAGGCTGAGCAACACTTACCCAAGAGGCTTCACCTACTGTAGAGAAACTGACAATGCCCATTCCATAAGCAATAATTGTACCCACTAAAAGACCTATCAAGACAGAGACCGAGCGAAGAAATCCTGTAGTAAAACGGTTAACCGCTAAAATGACCAGCAGTGTGATCAGTGCAAGCAACAAATTGCGGGGATTCCCAAAATCAGCGCTGCCTTCTCCGCCAGCTACGCTATTCATAGCTACAGGAATAAGAGATAACCCAATAATGGTCACGACTGAGCCCGTTACTATCGTTGGGAAAAACCTCAGCAGCTTCCCGTAAAGGGGGGCCGCCAGTACCACGAATAAACCAGATAAAATAATTGCTCCGTACACCGTCGCCAAATTGTTGGCACTGCCGATAGCGATAATCGGCCCTACTGCCGTAAAGGTACATCCAAGAATAACCGGCAGCCTGCTGCCAAAATACTTAGTGCCCATAATCTGCAGCAAAGTAGCTAACCCGCAAGTAAACAAATCAGCTGCGATAAGATAGGCCATTTGGGTGGCATTCAGGTTCAGCGCGTTCCCTACGATCAGCGGAACAACAACTGCTCCGGCATACATCGCCAGTACATGCTGAAATCCTAACGCAAATACTTTTTTCTTGCTTAACATCTCGCACTCTCCTTGATTGGCTCTTTTGAACTTTCATTATCAATGAAGTGAATTTCCCCTGGTGACATAGATGTGATCCGGGCTAAAGCATGGACTTCTATCCCTCTATCCTCGAGTAGACTCCGGCCTTCTTGGAAGCATTTTTCAATCACACAACCAACGCCAAGGAGCTCAGCGCCAGCCTCTTGCACGATATCAACCAGTCCAACAAGAGCAGCACCAGTAGCCAAAAAGTCATCTACAATAAGCACCTTATCGCTTGGTCCGATATATTTTTGCGAGACACTAACCATATAATCCTCTTTGCGTGTAAAAGAATGTACCGGCGCGGAATAGACCGCTTCTGATAAGGTCACTGCTTTCTTTTTCTTCGCATATACAAACGGTACGCCTAAGGCGATGGCCGTAGCCATGGCGAATTGAATGCCACTCGCTTCAATAGTGATGATCTTAGTGATAGGCAAATGTCCAAACAACCGCTTGAACTCCTGTCCAATTTGTAAGGCAAGCTCCGTATCCACCTGATGATTCAGAAATGAATCTACCTTTAGTACCGTATCTGATAAAATAAGACCCTCTTGTCTGATGCGCTCTTGAAGTACCTTCATAGTAAACTTGATCTCTCCTTCTGAATTAAAAACAAAAAAAGGACAAATCCCTTGAGCCGTTTCTCTCAAGTGAATTTGTCCTTCTGGGTTTTTGTCCCTTAGTGGTGTAACACTGCATAGTGTCCGCATCGCTCGGTCCAGTCCTTCCATAGTCAGGAAGCGGAACCCTAGATGCGCTATTTCACTCATAGTCGGATAATTACAGTGGTTATCCGGTAGAAACTTATGGGCCATATTCCCAAGATTATATGAGTTGATAAGCAAATATAAAGATAATGTATAATGTGAAACTTATATTTTTATAAATGTTCGATATGAATACCTTGTATATCTTACACGCTCTGTCTGGTGCTTACAAGCAAAATTTTAAGCAATTTGCATGCCATTTTCAGGTTATTTTCACGAAATTCAATTGTTTACATTTAGTAGTTGCTACTCCAATATCTTCTGCGCTGTTTCTTGGGTCGTTACAAGCACATTCATATAACCCCCATTTAGCGCACCAAGGATCCCTGTAGCCTTCTCAAGTGATTCCGCTACACCAATGGAAAACCGTGCTTGCTTGATCTGCTCCAGGTCAATAGTCAGCGTTCGATCCGATATTCCGGTATGCACAGGAATCCCGTTGCCATCGTAGAATCGTGAACAGATATCACCAGCGACCTTTCCATTCTCCAGCTCAGCAATCACTGCATCACCATAAAATCCGCGCCACGCCTCTTCCCCCTTCATTTCCGGCGATCCGATACCGAACACAGCGATATCCAGATGGTCCCACGCCTTGGCAATGGACTGATAATACTGCGAATTCATCAGTTGATCTCTAGTTTCCTTTTGCTCCGTGATCGCTGGAACATCAATCATTAACGAGCGCGCACCCCATTTTAGAGCAGCTTGATAACAGATGTTATTTACATGGTACCCGCTCTCCATCTTTCCTGATGGGCCGCCAACCGTAGGTACACAGGTTACAAAAGGTCTCTGGGCTTGTGTTAGGCTTTCTACGACGGCAGCTAAGCTGCTTCCCCAAGAAAATCCAATCGTATCTTTCGGCTGAAGCACTTGCTCGAGCCATCTCGCACAGGCTTGTCCTATAGCTTTGCGTTTTATCGTGCTGGACTGTGCAGAATCTACCTCCACAACAATGGCTTCCTGTAGCCCGAACCGTTCCTTCAGCTCCTGCTCCAATGTAAAATGATCGCCAATATCGTAATTAATAGTTATTGTAACGATCCCTTCTTCACGTACCCTCTTTAGCATCCTGCTGATGGTGGTACGATATATGCCAAGTTCGCCGGAGATTTCACTCTGCGTTAAATTCTGTTCATAATACATTTGTGCTATTTTAATAAGCAGCTTCTTATCTTCTTTTCGATCCATGTTACAACGCCCCCGCTGTATTCGACAGTTTGACGGATTTAGAACCCCCCGCTATACTGTAGACGATTGTTTTGCACATTTATTATTATATTGCACAAATGTGCTTAATATCAAAACTTTTATGAAGATGAATGGTTCAGATGGAATTAAGGTTAACACTAAATAAAAACAAACAATTCAAACAAATGAGGTGCTGGAAATGACCCCTTTAAAGTGGGCAATTGTTGGTCCAGGAAGTATAGCTGCTGAATTTGCGGCTGCGCTGAATGAAACGGAAGGAACGTTGTATGCGGTTGGGTCGCGGAGCTTGGAGAAAGCACAACACTTCGCTACTCAATATGGAGCCACGAAAGCTTATGGCAGTTACAGTGAAATGCTGCAAGATCCCGCAATTGATGTAGTATACATCTCTACGCCACATAGCAATCATTATGAATACATCATTGAAAGCTTACAGAATAACAAACATGTTCTCTGCGAAAAAGCAATCACGGTGAACAGCAAACAACTTCAAGAGGTCACCCGACTTGCCGCTGAAAAGGACCTGGTTGTGGCCGAAGCTATGACCATTTACCATATGCCACTGTATAAAAAACTGCGGCAGCTCATTGATGATGGCATCATCGGGCGCCTCAAAATGGTGCAGGTCTCCTTTGGCAGCCATAAAGAATATGATGTGAACAACCGTTTCTTCAGCAAAGATCTGGCGGGCGGAGCCCTGCTGGATATTGGGACGTATGCGTTGTCCTTCACAAGATTCTTCCTGTCCAAACAGCCCCATGAGATTCTTACTACGGTAAAACGATTCGAGACAGGAGTGGATGAGCAATCCGGCATTATTCTTAACAATGCTGCAGATGAAATGGCGGTGGTCTCCCTTACAATGCGCTCCAAAATGCCTAAACGGGGTGTGGTTGCAGGAGAACTCGGATTTATTACCGTAGACAATTTCCCGCGGGCCAGCAAAGCCACCATTCAGTATTTGGATGGCACAGTAGAGACGATTGAAGCTGGAGATACAGCTAGGGCTTTGCAATACGAGATTGAAGATATGCAGCGGTATATTGCAGATAAAAACCATAAAGAGACCCTCAACCTCTCCTTGGATGTCATGGACATTATGAGCAATGTCCGGGAGCAATGGGGGATCAAATATAGCTTTGAATAAATAAACCCGTTTAGTAGGCAGCTAACTTAGGCAAATGATTGTTTTTCGAGATAGACCGCCCGTATTCATCACTTATTCCCCCCATCTGCATTAATGTTAATGAAGTCAAAGTATGGGAGAGTGAATATGGGTGGCCTATAAAAGAGACCGGATCGTGGTCATTATTCAAAAAGGAAAACGGCGCATAATTACAAGGACCCCACTCCACGGAGTGGACAGATTAGTCTTTGTCATCAACAATCAATATACGAACGCCCCCAACACTACACAAATTGCAAGTGGAGCAGGACGCAGCAGCGCAAGCGGCAATAATGCCGCCATTGCTTCTCCCTATACACGCCAACAACAAAGTGTCGGCGCAGGCGGTGATGCGACTAACCTAGGCAGTGGGGGCAACAAACGCGGCAAAGCTAAGCCCCTCTTATTATATCCGTATCGCAAAGAAGTTGTGGTCGTTATCAATACCCAGACGGTTAAACTGCCTAAACGGAGTCAGAATGCCTCCGCAACTCAGGTAGCAAGCGGAGGCGGAACGTTCAGCACCGGTGGAACAAACTCCGCTATTGAAAGCCCAGGAACAAGACAGCAGCAGGCAGTTGGTGGAGGATCAGGTGGGCACGCCACTAACAAAGGCACAACTAAACGGTGCCACCTCAAACAACGGTCCCGTTAACCCTATTGGGACTATATAACAAGCATAGCAAAAAGCATGGGCAATCCTGACGAGATCAGGGTGCCCATGCTTTTTTGTGGTTTGGCGAGTTGCTCTATAGGTACTTTTTAGTACCTATAGCACTTTAAAGTACGTACTATACTTAATGGACAGATCTCTTCATAATAGCACTTACCGGCCCGGTGATTAACACAGCGTAGGAGTGAAAAAAATGTCCTTAGATAAAAAAAGAAGCACCTTGGCGCTCTTAGCTCTAGCCATTAGTGCCTTTGCGATTGGTACCACTGAGTTTATCAGTGTGGGGCTGCTGCCTCTAATCGCCACGGATCTGCATATACCGGTAACCACAGCCGGGTTGACCGTTACTTTATACGCTTTAGGAGTAACTTTTGGCGCACCCATCTTAACGTCGCTAACCACGTCGATATCGCGCAAAACCTTACTGCTAAGCATTATGATCGTCTTTATTATCGGCAATAGTCTTGCGGCGGCTGCGGACGGGATTACATTGCTGTTAATCGCGAGAGTAATTTCCGCACTGGCCCATGGCTTGTTCATGTCGATTGCTTCGACCATTGCCGCCGACCTCGTGCCTGAGGATCGTAAGGCCAGTGCCATTGCCATCATGTTCACAGGACTTACAGTAGCTACTGTTACTGGCGTTCCGCTAGGTACATTCCTTGGCCAACAACTCGGCTGGCGTACTGCATTTATTGCTATTATTGCCATCGGGCTTATAGCACTCATCGGCAATCTGATCCTTGTTCCTTCATCCGGGCTGCGCAAAGGTACCCACACACCCCTTCGTGAGCAAGTTAAGCTGGTCACCAATGGGCGTTTACTGCTTGCCTTCGCGATTACAGCTTTGGGCTATGGGGGCACATTTGTAGTCTTTACTTATTTATCGCCCCTTCTGCATGAGATCAGCGGCTTCAAAGAGAATACAGTCGCCGTCATCTTGCTTGTCTACGGCATTGCGATTGCCATCGGGAACGTGATTGGAGGTAAAGCCGCCAACCGCAAACCAATGAATGCTCTATTCTATATGTTTGCAGTCCAAGCTGTCGTCTTATTTGTCTTAGCTTTTACCGCACCTTACAAGGTTGCCGCACTGATTACGATCTTCTTTATGGGACTGTTAGCTTTCATGAACGTGCCCGGCTTGCAAGTACATGTTGTTACGCTTGCAGATCGATATGCGCCAAGTGCACGAGATGTAGCTTCTGCATTAAATATTGCTGCTTTTAACGCTGGTATTGCCATTGGAGCGTACCTTGGCGGCATCGTCACAGATCATATGGGACTGATTCATACCACTTGGGTAGGTGCAATCATGGTTCTGTCCGCAGTATTACTGACGGCATGGAGCCGTGCTCTGGAGAAGAAAGATGAGGCTCCTCTCCAGACTAAAGCTGCTTAAACAGCAGTCCATTAACAACCCAAACAAACTTTTAAATATCTTAGGAGGTTACTTTATTATGGCTCAACATCTACAGGATACAACTACATTACACAACGGTGTAAATATGCCTTGGCTAGGGCTTGGCGTATTTAAAGTAGAAGAAGGCGCAGAACTGATACAAGCGATCAAGTCCGCTATTAAACACGGTTACCGCAGCATTGACACTGCCGCAATTTATGAGAATGAAACAGGCGTGGGACAAGCCATCCAAGAGGCTCTACAAGAGAACAACTTGTCCAGAGAAGAGCTTTTCGTAACCTCAAAGGTCTGGACCGCAGATATGGGCTACGAAGAGACCATCGCCGCCTACGAGACTAGCTTAGCTAAACTCGGACTTGAATACCTGGATTTGTACCTTATCCACTGGCCTGTAAAAGGAAAATATAAAGAGTCTTGGAGAGCGCTTGAAACGTTGTATAAAGAGGGCCGGGTAAAAGCCATTGGGGTCAGCAACTTCCAGATTCACCATCTTGAAGATGTACTGAAGGATACTGAGATTAAGCCTATGGTCAATCAAGTTGAATTACATCCTTATTTGAATCAGCAAGAGCTGCTAGACTTCTGCAAAGAGCAAGGAATCCAATTAGAAGCTTGGTCTCCATTAATGCAAGGTCAATTGTTCGATCAGCCTGTACTGAAAAAAATTGCCGCCAAACATGGCAAATCCGTCGCTCAAGTTATTGTCCGTTGGGACCTGCAACGTGGGATTATCACTATTCCTAAGTCTACTAAAGAACACCGGATCATCGAAAATGTAGACGTGTTTGATTTCAATTTATCTGACGAGGATATGACTCTAATTAACTCTCTCAACCAAGATCAACGGGTAGGTCCAGACCCAGATCATTTTGATTTCTAAGGGCTTACGCACCTTGCACTAACACTATAAGCACCGGCAACACGAGAAACGAAGCAAGCGTCGTCCACAAAATACATTTGGATACCAGCTCCGGTGAGGCATTAAAGCGCTCGGCTAACACTACGGCGTTGACGGCAACTGGCATAGAAGCCAAAATTAGCAGCACAGAGAACAAGGTCCCGGTAATTTGCAGGATCGATAATCCGAGGTAAGCCACTAGCGGCGCTAAGATTAATCGAATCGACATCCCTGTCCAAAAAGTAGACTGGCCCTTGCGTGCGGATGGCATGGTTCTCACTTTAACCATCTGTGCGCCAAGGATCGCCAGTACCACCGGCGAATATCCTCCAGCTACCAAGGCAACCCCTGTAGCCACCTCTGTAGGCAAATGCAGGCCAAAGATGCGGAGAAGAAGGGCCAACAGCGCTGCGTAAATGGCAGGAAGCGAAAAGACCGATTTCACTGCATTTTTTACCGAGAACTGAGATCTTGCTGCAAAATAAACGCCTATCGTATTCACGATAATCATCTGTCCGATCACATATACAGAGGCCTTATCGAGACCAAGCTGTCCGAAAGCTAGCAACACCAGCGGAAGTCCATAATTCACACTATTTGTAAACGTTGAAATCAAGGTCAGACCGGATACTTCGGATGGATCTAGCTTCAATAATTTGCCGACTATATTCGCAATCGCCCATAAAAAGATTAGATTCAGAAGCGAAAAGGCGAGCGTCTTATAAACATCATCCATGGATATCTCGGCAGTAGCCAATGTATTTAAAATAATTGCCGGCGTTAAAAAGTATAGATAAAGCGTCAATAACGGCTTCGTATCCAGATTCTTAAACCGCCCAAGTAGCGCACCCACGATCACAGGAATGGACAAAGGCACAATGACTTGGTATAACGTCGATAACACACTTTGGATCATGAATAGAACTACTCCTCTGCTGTAGGTTACTTCAAACTATAAGCGTAACAGCGCAGAACGTCTAAGATATGAAATCAATATACCTCATAGCCAAAACCTATCATGCCAACAAAAAAAGCTCCCAGCCCTTACAAAGGGTTGAGAGCTTTTCAATATATTGTTACATCATTTTGATCTCAAGCAACTCATATTTAATGATGCCCATCGGTGCATTTACACTAACAATATCGCCGACCTTTTTACCGAGCAATTCCTTGCCTAGCGGGCTTTCATAGGAAATCTTGTTATTAAGAACATCTGCTTCAGCAGCTCCAACAATTCTATATTCGATCTTCTCCGAATATTCGATGTCATTCAGAATAACAATACAACCCATACTAACCTTTGACAGATCCATTTGGCTCTCATCCACGATCTTGGCTTTGGTCAACATTTTCTCCAGAATCATAATACGAGTCTCCATGAACGATTGATCGTCCTTGGCCGAATGGTACTCACTATTTTCCTTCAAGTCTCCATAGCTGATCGCCAATTTAAGCCGTGCGGCCAATTCCTTACGCCCTGCGCCTTTCAATTCCTTCAGCTCTTCCTCTAATTGAGCCAACCCTTCTTTGGTCAAGAACACTTCTTCATTAGACATGTATACAACTCCTATTTTGGATGCTTTATAATATTTTAACCGATATATCCCAAACTTGCTAAAGATCTTACAAGAAGAAACAACATTGTCGTCCTTAAAGGACGACAACCGTTTCTCATAGAAATATAAAGATACTTTAAAGTACAAAACATATAAATGCTTATATTTTAAAAAAATCCCTGCCACAATTGAACATTGGGCAAGGAGGTCAATGCTGCTTAATTATTCTGGCAAATGCTCTTTACAAAAAAGGAGTAACGCTTCTTCCTCGTCCTCTTCCATATCGAAATCGAGCAGTTGACCTGAAGTTGTCTCCTGTAGATCATAACTTACGATGCTGACTTGATCTTCATCCACCTTAATAATCGCTCTAGCGGATACTCCGTTCTCTACATACAGCTCATCATCCTCTGGAACGTCCAGTTGAACGACAAATTCATACCGTTTACCGGTTAGTATACCAAAAGGATCTTTTACATTCTCCACATTGTAGCCCGTAAATGTCAACATAACTCAATCAACCTCTTTTCCTAATACCTGCCACGTCATTGTATCACAAAAAGTAACATATTGTTGTCGAGGTAGTCCGTCAAGCCATGGCTTTGGATTTCTTGATTTGTTTGCTTCGCAGCTGTCCGCAGGCAGCATCAATATCCACACCATGCTCCAGACGAGTGCTTACGCTGACACCCTGCTTCTTCAAGGTATCAAAAAAGGCCCGCACCGTCTCCCGCTCGCTTCTTTGATATTGGCTGTGTTCATCCACCGGGTTATAAGGAATCAAATTCACATTGACGAGCGGGCGTCGATCGCCAATCAGCTCGGCCAGTTCAAGCGCATGCTCTCTGCCGTCGTTTACATCCTTCATCAGAATGTATTCCAGCGTAATTCTCCGCTTGGTTTTCTCCAAATAATAATCTATAGACTCCATTAGCTTCTCTATTGGAATGGCCTTGTTAATCTTCATGATCTGCGTCCGCAGTTCATTATTAGGGGCATGTAAAGAAACCGCCAGGTTCACCTGCGTATTCGCATCCGCAAATTCAACGATTTTGTTAGCCAATCCGCTCGTTGATACGGTAATGCCTCTACCTGCAATTGCTAGTCCCTTGTGATCTTTGACAATCGCCAGGAAATCGAGCAAATTCTTGAAGTTATCAAATGGCTCGCCAATGCCCATCACTACGACGTGACTGACCTTTTGATCCAGGTTCGCCGCATCCAGATGCTGCTGGACCTTCATAATCTGCTCCACAATCTCTCCGCTGGAGAGATCCCTGCTCTTCGCCAACAGTCCACTCGCACAGAAGCTGCAGCCGATATTGCAGCCCACTTGCGTGGTTACACATACGGACAGACCGTATTTCTGTCTCATAAGCACTGTCTCGATCAGGTTGCCATCCTTTAGGCGGAACAGGAACTTAATCGTTCCATCCGCAGATTCCTGCTTCACATGTTCTTCCAAGGTATGAATGACAAAATTCTGCTCTAATATTTCTACACAATCTTTATTTACATCGAGCATTTCCGAAAAGTCTGTAATCCGCTTCCGATAAAGCCAATCCCAGACCTGCGTAGCCCGAAACTTTTTATGTCCACGTTCTAACAGCCATGCCGCCAGTTGATCAAAAGTTAATCCATAAATGGATTCTATATTCATTCGTTATCCTCTTTTCAAAACGTTAAAGTTCAGACCATCACTACTCATTGTCTCAAATTTTTTTTATTAAAACAAGGGGAGTTATTGGGTTGTGTCGAAGTTTACACCATTAAAGTCTGTTCTATGAACATGTATCTAAGGAGCGATGGAATCATATGGGTTCAACAAGAATAAAAGCAATCAGCCTCACCCTTCTAGCTGCCGTTCTAATCCTTGGCGGTTTTTTAGTGTATATTACCCTCACTGACTATAAACCACAGGAGATTACTACACTTACTGTAAACAATAATCCGCAGCAAGTAATGAAGCAAGGAGAGTCCTTTTCTGTAACCACCTTTAATATTGGCTACGCCGGGTTGGATAAAGGCCAAGATTTCTTTATGGATGGCGGAACAAAGTCACGCTCAAGCAGTAGAGAACAAACGAAGATAAACCTTGAGGCCGTAGCATCCCTTATGACAGCTACAGACTCGGACCTGTTCATGCTGCAGGAGGTCGACATCGATTCTTCCCGTAGCAACGGTATAGATGAAGTCTCTTACTTGTCGTATAAGTTCGCTGATTACAGCAATGTATTCGCGACCAACTACAAGGTACCTTGGGTACCGCTTCCTGTTCTTGATCCGATGGGCTCGGTGAACAGCGGTTTATTAACTTTATCCCGTTTTAACAGCACAAGTAATATTAGATATGATCTCCCGGGCAAAGAAACCTGGCCTCGCCAACAGTTTGATCTCGACCGTGCTTTTGTGGAGAGCCGATTCCCCGTTGATAACGGAAAAGAACTGATTCTAGTCAATCTTCATTTATCAGCCTTTGACCAAGGCGGAACGATTCGCAAACAGCAATTGGAGTATTTATCGGCTTATATCAAGAAGGAGAATGACAAAGGGAATTACCTCATCTTAGGGGGAGATTGGAACCATTCCCTTCCGGGTACAGCTCCTGATGCTTTCGAGACAACGCAGGATTGGCCGCAATGGCTGCAAGAATTCCCTGAACATTTTCAACAGGGCTTTCAGTGGGCTGTAGATGCCAAGGTACCCTCCGTCCGGACGCTCGATGTTGCCTATACAGAAGGTGTGAATTTCCGCGCAGTGATTGATGGTTTTCTAGTCTCACCAAACGTCAGCATAAGCGGCGTACAGGGTCATGAGTTATCCTTTGAACACAGTGATCACAACCCTGTAACAGCCACTTTTATTCTGCAATAACATGGATTCTCTGATTCTATTTAAAAAACAACAAATTTCAAGTTTTTCTCTTGGAAATACTTAATGATAGCAGGCAAAGCTTCTACAGTAATCTTCTTTTCGTGAAATAGATAGACTCCGCCGGACGGATCGGCATGATGAACATATTGAAGAATATCCTCTGGATTCTTGACGTTCCAATCCTCGGGATCACGATTCCACAATAATACCTTCATCTGCTGTTCCGTCACCTTGGCGGTTAACTTGTCATTGATCGCCCCATATGGCGGCCGAAAAATAGTAATCGGTGATTGTGTAATTTCCTCCAGCGCCTGATTAGTCTTCGCCAAGTTAATCCGGTTCTCCTCAACGCCATTAGCAGTCATTTTGCTATGATCCCACGAATGACTCCCAACCGACATCTTATGCTCATTAGCATACCTAACGGCTTCCGCATTATGAGCTACCTTATTCCCAATGAATAAAAAGGTGGCAGCCACCTTATGTTCTACTAGAATATCTACAATCTCTTTCGTATACTTTGACGGTCCATCATCAAATGACAAGGCAACGTAACCCTTCGGCAAACTATACAAAAATTCATTCTCGGGTAATTCATACTTTTCGTACGGTAATGTCTGTTCTTGAGGAGGGACTGAAGGTTCTGGTGTAGGCTCGGCTTGCTGGTTATGAACCGATATCGTCTGCGCAAGGGTAACGAACGGTACCGAAAGTAATGGCTCAGAGTCGGTCCCTAATACGGGTTCCTCCAGTGCTTCAGCGCTATCTACGAGTTGTCCATCCATTCGCAGAGGTAACACAAATATCAAACAAGCGAACATGAGACACAGCAGTGCAACCAGTCCAATTCGTTTGGTCTTCTTTCTGCTTATCCTATGCCCTGGTTCTGTAGAGGGAAGCATGGTCTGAACTACCCTCTCCTCTTCTACTTGAGGATAGTCCTGCTGCTTTAATTGAAGAAGTTGGGTTACATAATATTCCGAACAGGCAAAATACAATGTTTCGCTGTAAGCTCTGTTCATTATAATCAACGTGCTGTAGTAACTATTCCGAAACGGATCCCACTTCGGATACAGCGACAATCTCATTCTCCCTCCGGAAAAGGGACCTAGCGCCTTCAATTGTTCGTATGTAAATTCATCTATGGTGAGCTTGCTTCTTGCGTACCCAACATTACGGGTTAGACCTACCTCAATCTGATAACCGGCCTGTTCATGCTCAAGCGACAGTAACTCAATCATTAGAATGGTGTCCGGTTCCTTAGATGCCATGAATCCTATGTATCTCCGTTTCCATCATTTCGATCCGTCAGACTACTGCCACTCCCAAAAGGAACCGTCATCCGATTGGTGAAATCGCTGATCATACCCGAGAGATACGCCTTTTCTTGGCGAATCGTATCGTACTTTTGTTTTAGATGTGCATTCTCAATCTCAACCCGTCCGATTTTCTCTTCCAGATCATTCATCTTTTTGAGTTTCTCTGCATGGGCTTCGTTATGTTTTTGAATCAGATTTACATACTTTTGCTGCTCCAGCTCAATGGTACTCTTCAATTCCTCAATCTCAGCTGTGAGCGTAGTTTGAAGCTCCCGGTAATCCTCCAGCACTTGATCTACCTTCAAATTTCTCTCAATCAACTTATGCTCAAGCTCGCGGACATTCTTTTCTCTTTCCTCAATAACCTTATTGAGGTTCTTCATATCCCGGTTTAAGCGCTCCACATGACTGCTGGAATGGGTTAACCGATCCTGAAGTTCATTAATATTGGTCTCCGCATGTTGTCTGGCCTGAATAATCTGCTCTACGGAGAAGATCAAATCGAGTGATTTTTTATCAAGCTGAGCTTTGCCTGTAGTAACCAATCCAGCTAAAGTCTCGTCCGAGGTCTTTTCTTCTATTTCTTCGACCTGTTCATCTAATAATTGTACCTTTTGAACCATATCCGACTTGGATTGCTTATCCACTGAATCTTTCTTTTTAAAAAAGGGGGAAATCATCGATTTTATCACCTCAATTATAAAAAAATGTCAAAAAATGTCGAGTGCCCACGAGTCTATTATAGTTTACTTATCTTGTATGTAAGTGAGCCTTTATATCTAACTTTCTGAAATGCACCTAAAGACCTATTCTCTTCTGCAAAATAAAAAAAGCACCCCTTCGGGTGCTTTGATTTCAATTGAATTTATCGGGAAATTGTTTGATCAATCCCTCGGTTAAGATATCTGCGAACATGATCATATGCTCCAGCCCTTTATCAAATGCGACAATTTCGGCATCCCAATCCTTTTTAACTCTAGCTGTCACGTCATCAGTAATCAATTCCAGATGTTCATGAAGCATTTCCTTTAATTGTTCATAAGAATATTTGGGATTCTGGCTACTTAGGAACTTGGCAATGTCATCAGCGTTGGCATACCACTCTTTATTGTATTTTTCCACATCGGCCTGATTTCCAGCCTTTACAGCACCTAGAACTTTTCCGGCAATAAGAATATGCTCCCGCAATAATTGAGCCAGCTTATCTCCAACTGCCTCACCGTAATACGGTTTAAAGACATCCCCTATGTCCTGCTGATTCTGTAACAGCCTTGCCAGAACCTTATCCTTGTCCTCAGAATCTGCAAAGGCGCTAACAATGTAGTTCTTTGTCCAAACCACATGATCGATCCATAACTTCCTAAGATTATCCTTAAGCTCAATTACGGAGGGGGTTAAGCATTGCTTGTGGGAGCTCTTTTTCTCTTTAGCTGCTGCAGCATCGGCAATTGTAGGTGTAACACTTACAACCAGAAACATACACAATAAGGTTAGCTTCAACATCAAATACTTATTTTTCAATATGACCTATCTCCTTGTGAACAGTGATGGATTTGAATATCTTGTATATTGTGCACCATTACTTCCATTTCATTCGCAACTATTCTCAGAACACAAAAAAGCACCATCACATGGATGGTGCCTGGGTCTTACTTTTATCTAAACATCACTTTATCTACGTTGTATTTAGATTTCAGTTCATTAATGATATAGGTTTCGTAGATCTCTCTATGAACTGGACTTTCGATTAAACACACATCAATTCTGGTGACCTCGTCCCGATGTTGCTTGATGTCAGATACGGTGTCTTCAAAATGTTTTTTAATTCTTGGTCTTAGCTTTCTCGCTTTACCTACAAACAACAACTCATCCTGATCATTGTAGAACATAAAGATACCGCCGTAATCTCTCGGAATCAGGTGAAAGTCCGTAAATCCGTAAATATTGCTTAACTGCGGGTTAATTTGTTTAGTAATACTAACATCCGCTTTTGGAATCGTTATGTTGATCATTAGCTCACGTCCTCTTTCTATATAGGAGTAAATAGTATCATAAATCGCTAAGTAAGACCATTCAATCTGGCGCAGTCAAATAAATACAATAAAAGCAAGTTCGATTGATCTAATGGAAATATTACTAAAAAATATGGCATTATTCAAAACCTTCCTGCCCAAGGGTTGCGGTCTTAGACAGGAGAGGATTATAAATAAAATAGAGGCGTTTGCATCATGATATATAGATATTTGTCATCTAGGAGGATTTGATTCATGGCAGTAACAGACCGGCAAAAAATAGTAGATAGCGTCCCGCAAAAGGGTTTCTTCGGACATCCTAAGGGACTTTTCACCCTTTTCTTCACAGAATTTTGGGAGCGTTTCTCTTATTATGGCATGCGAGCTATCCTTGTCTACTACATGTATTATGAAGTGAGCCAAGGCGGTCTCGGATTACCTGAAGATATGGCACTTTCTATTATGTCTATCTATGGATCGCTTGTTTATATGTCAGGGATCATTGGAGGCTGGCTTGCGGATCGGCTCCTTGGGACTTCGAGGGCTGTTTTCTACGGCGGCGTTTTCATCATGTTCGGGCATATACTACTGGCTATTCCAGGCAATACCACATTGTTTTTTGCTTCGATGGTTTTAATCGTACTCGGAACGGGTCTACTGAAACCCAATGTTTCAAGTATTGTCGGCGAAATTTATAGCGAGCAGGATAACCGCCGTGACGCTGCCTTCAGCATTTTTTATATGGGCATCAACCTTGGAGGATTTCTCTCCCCACTAATTGTTGGCGCAGTAGGCATGAATAATTTCCATCTAGGTTTCTCGATTGCCGCAGTCGGAATGTTTATTGGACTAGTCGTTTATATTATGACTCGCACAAAAAACCTGGGTCTGGCCGGTACGATTGTACACAACCCTATTCCTGCAGATCAGAAGAAAAAAATCTTTACTTGGATTGGTGTAGGATTAGTTGTACTTGCGATTTTGATTACAATCGGTATTCTTACCGGAGTGCTTACCTTTGAAACATTAATAAAAATAGTAGGGGTGTTAGGCTTACTTATTCCTACGATGTATTTCATTATGATGTACCGCAGTCCCAAAACAACAGCCGTTGAACGGTCAAGAATTCTTGCATACATTCCTTTATTTATCGCATCGATTATGTTCTGGGCGATTCAAGAGCAGACTTCCACAGTTCTAGCTAGTTTTGCTGATAAACGGACCCAATTGGATTTTGCAGGCTTACACATTTCTCCTGCTTGGTTCCAATCGCTTAACCCGCTGTTTATTATCACTCTTGCACCTATATTTGCCTGGTTGTGGTTAAAGCTCGGTAACCGTCAACCCTCGATTCCGCAAAAGTTCTCGCTTGGTTTATTGTTTGCCGGTTTATCCTTCCTGGTGATTCTAGTACCTGCTTATTTCGGTGGAGCTAATTCACTTGTGAATCCATTATGGCTGGTACTCAGCTATTTTATCATTGTAATCGGGGAGTTATGCTTGTCCCCTGTGGGCTTATCAGCTACGACCAAACTGGCACCGGCGGCTTTTACCGCTCAAATGATGAGTATGTGGTTCCTATCGAATGCCGCTGCCCAAGCAATTAATGCTCAGATTGTGAAGTTCTATACCCCGGATACCGAAATGATGTACTTTGGAGTAATTGGTGGAGTGGCCCTTATCCTTGCGCTTATCCTCTTCCTATTCTCTTCCAAAATTCAGAATTTCATGAAAGGGATACATTAAAGACATCCAAAGGCTGCCAGAGATCTTCTCGGCAGCCTTTTTTTGGTTTCCTATAGTTATCCAACCTCTACACCAGAAACATGGCGACAATCGTCGTGACTACCAGCCCAATGAGTACAGGCTTAACATTCCGTCTCGCCAGCTCAAAGGGGCTTACTCCGCAAATAGCAGCCGCCGGAATCAATGCCCACGGAATCAGTGTGCCTCCACCCACCCAAATGGCAGCTACCTGCCCCAGCGCAGTTAAAGTCGCCGCATCGGAATGTGTGGCCACCGCAAACAATTTGCCAATAGACCCGGCAAGTGAAATGCCCGAGAACCCTGAACCATCTAGGCCTGTAATGGCTCCGGTTATAGTTGCGGTCACAGCACCCACTGCGCCGTTCAGAGGAACGTTATGTGCTAGAGCGACCCCTAGATCATTTACAATCCCCTGAGATGCGGCGGGCAGCACTTTGCCGAATAATTCAGCAAACGCTGAATCCCCCAGATAGAAAAAAGCGGCAATCGGTATCACAGGACCAAATACTTTGAAGCCAAACGTAAGTCCATCGATCAGATAAGAAGTTACTTGCTCCAACCCTTTATTACGATGTGCCAACAAGGTTACTACAACCAGAATGAACACCGCTGTTCCACCAACTAAGGCAGTTGCATCTCCCCCCTGCAAATCGAGCAGGAACATGCCTGCTACATCAGCTAAAAACAGAATGGGAATGGCGATAGCCAGCCATTGTTTCAATGCTGGATGAATCACCGCTGGATCTTCTGCCGTATCATTCTCTGCAGATAACGCACTCACGGCACTTTTCCCGGCAATAAGCCCGTCTCGCCAAGTTCCCTTCTTCTGATCTCTGCGCATCATCCAATACGCCGTTATCGTAGTCACCACGCCCATAACAATTACAAGCGGAACACTCGCCTCCATGACACTGGTCACTGGAAGTCCGGCCGCATCTGCTGTTAGTTTAGGTGCACCTTGAATAATGTAATCACCTGAGAGCGCAATCCCGTGGCCAAATAAATTCATTGCCATCGCCGCTCCAAGAGCCGGCAGTCCCACTCGAATGGCAACCGGCAGCAGCACAACCCCGATCAAGGCCACTGCAGGTGAAGGCCAAAAGAACCATGAGGTGACCATCATAATCAGACCGATCCCCCAAAAGGCTATGAACGGTGTGCGCAAAAAGCGGGTAAGTGGAGCAACCATGATCTCGTTAATCCCCGTGCGTGTTAATACCCGGCTCATGGCTACTATGATCGAAATAATCATGATCGTACCCATTAGCTCCTTGGTTGCATATACAAAAGAGTTGAATACACCTGTGACTGAACCACTGACGGTCTCCGTGGCTAACCACCCAAGTACAAAGATGCCCGCAATACAGATCATCGTTGTGTCCCGTCTCTTGATCAGAAGTGCCATTATAAATACGATAAATGCCAGATATACATAATGGAGCGCTGTTAACTGGATGCCCATCTCTGCACCACACCCTTCTCCTACTATCCGAGTGCTATATGGTATGCAGGGGTGTAGGCTAAAGTTCGGTAGAAATGGGCTTAAAACAGCAAAAGAAGCCATCCCGTGCGTAGAGAAAATCTACGTATGGGACGGCTTCTTAATGTTTCTTAATTAGAGACTATTATTTAGCTACAACTCCGCCATCAACCGGCAGCTCAACACCTGTAATGTAAGAAGCTTCATCAGAAGCCAAGAACAATACAGCTTCAGCTACTTCAGAAGCACGACCAACACGTGGCAGCGCAGTCTGAGACATAAAGAAGCTATGCATTTTTTCGTTATTTACAAATTCAGCACTCATTGGGGTTTCGATAAATCCTGGGTGAACAGAGTTCACACGAATGTTATCTTTACCAAAGTCTACAGCTGCTGCTTTACTTAGCATACGAACTGCACCTTTAGAAGCTGTATAAGCACCAGCACCGCTGCTGCCAGTCAAACCTGCGATGGATGAAATATTAACGATGGAACCACCTTTATTGTTCTTCATTTGAGGAACAACATGCTTCATGCCAAGGAATACGCTGCTCACGTTGATGTTCATTACTTTGTTCCATTGATCAACAGTGGATTCGAGCAATTGAACCGGGAATGAGATCCCTGCATTGTTTACCAAAATATCGATTTTCCCGAACTTGCTAATCACATCTTCTACAACCTTGATCCAGTCTTCTTCGGAAGCCACATTATGTGCATAAGCTGCTGCTTGTCCACCATTTGCTTCAATTTCCTTCACAACTGCTTGTACGGCAGCCTCGTTAATATCAGTTGCTACAACTGTAGCACCCTCTTTGGACAATAAAAGGGCTTCTTCACGGCCCATACCGCTGCCTGCACCTGTAATAATTGCTACTTTATTAGTTAGACGATTCATAATTAGGTCTCCTCTATAATCGTATTGTGATATAATATTTGAGTGATGATAGTCACACTATCACTGTGATATACATCATATCATTTTTACAAAAGAACTACAACCACTCCTTGCTTAATCCAATAAACGGTGGATATAATACTAATAATTGAAAATCCCAATCAAAAAATGGAAGGGTCTAGCCCTCATGAATCCTAAAACACGATACGAAAAAGAAAGATCCGATGGTAAACAGCAACGATTAATTACGATCCTCGAATCCGCAGAACGAGTATTATCACAAAAAGGAATCGAAAAGTCGACGATGCAAGATGTCGCAAGCGAAGCCAATATCGGGATTGCGACGTTATTTCGCTATTTTCCCAGAAAAGAAAAACTCGTAGTGGCTGTAGCCACCCGAATGCTGGAGCCTATGCTCGATCATTTTAAATACGTAGCGGACTTGCCCCTTACTTGTCTTGAACAAATCGAGAAATTATTTGATTTCTTTATTCAGGATCAGAATCATCTAAGTATTATTTTTATGGTCAATTTCGAAAGCTACGCCTCACACTCAAGTGAGCCTGTTGAGGATGTTCTAAGTTTCAATGCACTCAACCGCAAAATTTGGCATGAATACTCCAGGATCATTCAAAATGGGGTAGAAGACGGTTCTATTCGTGCGGGTCTCCCCGTAAAAGAGACCTTAATTACGCTCATGAATAGCTTTGCCCTCTTTTCCAGAAAACTAACGATGAAAAAAAACATTCTCCTGCTGGAATCGGATCTAGACTCCGACGATCAGCTTGAGCTGCTTAAACAAATTTTTCTGGATCATTTAAAAGCCTAAAAAGCGCCAGTTTCCTTAGGAGGGGAACTTGGCGCTTTTTCTATAGTCAAACAAAAAGAGACATTTCCGAGGAAAATGCCTCTATCCAGACTCAAGTTGCGACCTATATACTGCCTTCGTCAGCTAGTGAAATGGGCAGGTTGCGACGGGTGATTGTTGATAAAGAAAACGAGGGCTGAAATCATATTCTTTTAACGTACGATCATGCCAAATCGGTGTAGACGAAGGTGACATAGGCGGAATCAGCCAGGACCAGCGTCCTGAGACTTTACGCCCCTGCTCGTTCTCCTGTTGCTGGAATCGAACAAATTGATCTGCTGCTGTATGGTGATCCACGATGCTGACCCCTGCTTGCTTGAAGGAGTGCAGCACTGCGCGATTCAGCTCAAGAAGCGCCCGATCCTTCCAAAGCGTTGTGTTGCTGGAGCGATCCAGTCCCATCACATCAGCTATAGCTGGCAAAGTGTTGTATCGTCCAGTATCCCCCAAGTTACGCGAGCCGATTTCAGTCTCCATGTACCAACCGTTAAAAGGAGCAGCCGTGTACAGAATACCGCCAATTTCCAACTGCATGTCCGTGATAATGGGTACAGAATACCAACGGAGCTGAAGCTCAGCAAAACGTTCAATTTCAGGATGTGTTAACGGTACCTCCTGAATGAAGTGATCAGGAATAGGGAAAACGCAGGGATGACCGTTGCCAATACTGATCACTAACGGCAATACATCATAATCGCCACCCGTTCCTTGCCAACCTAGTTGCTGGCATATTTTTGTGAATTCATCCGATGCCGGATCGCCAGCGCGTCCGTGTTCTTCATCGCCAGGATACCCGGCATAACGAATCAATTGGTGGTTCCAGATCCTAATCCGCTGATTCGGATCTTCTCCGCTGCGGAAGACCGTGATGAGTGAACGAATACGTCCTCCGTTGTTCGCCTTTTCCAGATGTCGCAGCAACGCTTCAGCAACTTGTTCCTCAGTCTCTGCTTGGCGTTCATCGATTAACTCAATGGATTGCCAAAAAAGACGCCCAATGCAGCGGCTATTGTGGCGCCAGGCCATTCTTGCACCATGCGCTAATTCTTCCGTTGTATGTGTGTAACTGCCTGATTGGTTAATTTCCTCATGTACGGCTAGGATGCGATGATCCGTCTCGGCTTCAGACTTGTCTAGTTCAGCGTAACATTGTCGAATGAAAGCTTCCGCCTGCCGGGTTAATTCTTCGATGTGCTTGCCATCCATATCCCTTATCCCCCATCTAAACCCTTGCTTAAACTCTCAATCCAGTATAACATCCCTCTTCCTATGCCACATCTTTCAGGGAACAGCGCATAAGAACAACCCGTGAAGCTTGGAGCTTCACAGGTTGCGGCAGGACCATTTAGCGCTCTGAACGTTTCCCTTGCTTATTCAATGAGGCAAGTCTGCTCTTATCCTCGGTCAACAGTTCTTCAGCCAACTCCACACCTTGAGGACCTAGCCAGTCCTGAGCTTGCTGAATCGCTTGCTCAGTATGTGCCAGGCGGTTCTCAGCCTGTGCCAAAGTCTGTTCTGTTGGATGACTAAGTGCCTGAGAGACAGAGAAATGAAGCTTACCCAAAGAATTTTTGGCTTGAGTTACATTGTCATTCGCTTGCAGACTGGAATCGGGTTGTTTCATAAATGAAATACGCTCCCTTCTGAAATGCGCCTGTTCTCTTCTAGCATGGTTTGGGTGAAGTAATCTTATGCATTCACTATCTACTGGATAATGGATTGCATAAAGGACGTCATTTCATTACTCGCTTTATTCAGGCGCTCAATGACACCGCTGAATTCAGTGACCAATTCTGCTTGTGAGTGTGAAGAAGCAGAGATCGCTTCAATTTCTTGCTCCATTTGCTTAATGGACTTTTGAACATCACTCAGTGATTTTTCAATATTATGGGTTGCTTCTTTAGTGTTAACAGACAGTTTGCGTACTTCCGTAGCAACCACCCCAAAACCTGCCCCTTGCTCTCCTACACGCGCGGCTTCGATTGCCGCATTCAGCCCAAGCAGGTTCGTCTGCTCAGAAATCTCACGAATGAAGCCGGCAACCTTATTCACTTCTTGTGATTCCGTTACGGCTCTACGCGTATTATCTAATATTTGCTGCGAAGTAGCTGATAATTCCTGAGATTGGGCAGCTACGCTCTGCACCATCTCCATTAGATGACTGCTTATCTCATTAATCTCATCTGTGAATCCTTCAAGCTTATTCTCGTTCTCTAGTGTATAGGCAATGGCAAAAACCCCGATTACATCATCATCCGTTCCGTAGATAGGTACACATGTTGAGATTACAGGAGCTCCATAAATTTCTGCTGGGATTCGGTTAGAGCTTGCTATACCTTTCAGTCCATTTGAAAGCGACAGATCTTCAGGAGGGATAGGGTTACCCTTAACCAATCCGAGATCAATAACTTTACTTGGTGCGTAATAATGGAAGATCTCCCTGTCCGTGATTCCAATCATAATATCCTGCGAGTGAATCTTTTTGAAATAAGGTGCTGCGAGGACTAAGGCATCGATAATACTCATCTCTTCATCTCCCATATAAAAAAAATGTATATGTAGTTTTATCGTCACAATGGGTTATTAAATGAATATTGTCATAGTAGAGTAACAATCCCCACGTATGATTTGTTTATGAATACTATTAGCAGACGACAATTTCTACAGAAAAGCGCTCAAGTAACTCTAGGCCTCCTTGGAACAGCTGGTGCATCCGGTATCTATTCACATTGGATCGAACCCTACTGGCTGGAAATCAAATACGTAGATATTACACTCCCTAGACTCTCTCCAGCCTTCGATAAATTTCGTATCGTTCATTTTAGTGATTTACATCAGGGGGTATATTCCAAGCCGCAAGCTTTAACGGAGTTAGCGCAGCAAATTCAACAGGTAAATCCAGATCTGATCTGCTTCACCGGCGATTTATTAGATCGTTCAGCCGATTATATTTCAGAAGCCGTAGCCTTGTGCTCTCAGTTGCGTGCTCCTTTTGGACAATTTGCAGTATTAGGCAATCATGATGCTTTTGGGACCAGAAAGGTTGTAACGAAAGGGCTAACACAATCGGGCTTCCACGTGCTCCATAATGAACATATCGTCTTAAACCAAGGTACGGACAAGCTCTATATTGCCGGAATAGATGATCCTTGGGTCGGAAAAGCAGACATTGCCCAAGCGCTGCTTCATATCCCGGAAGAGGCTTGCACAATTCTCCTTGCCCATGAACCTGATTTCGCCGATGACTTTTGTAAGCTGCCTATAGATCTGCAATTGTCTGGCCATAGCCACGGAGGCCAAGTGCGGTTTCCCTTTGTCGGAGCTTTATATACCCCGCCTCACGGAAGTAAATATTCAAGTGGATTATATCAACTGCCCAACAGCCAACTACAGGTCTACACTACTCGCGGGATAGGAGTAACTCGTATGCCTGTTCGTTTTAATTGTCGCCCCGAGCTCACCGTAATTACCTTACATTCTTAATGCTAGTGTCTTAATCGTACAAAATGGTTAAAAAGTATATACCTTTTGCATATCTATGCAACAACACTGTAACCGCCTTTGTAATCAAATCTATTTGGGACCTAGGTATAATTGTAGGAGTGATAGAGGAAAAAATATCATATTGCAACTACATAAGCCCATCCTTGGGAAGGAGAGATTAAGTTATGAATAAAAGTATGAAATGGACCTCAGCCATCTTGGCTGCTGGAGTATTGCTTGGAGGGTCGGGACTAGTAGGAGGAACTTCAGTTCAAGCCGCAACTACCGGAGGAAATACGGTAAAACAAGCCGCACAGCAACCCTCTGTAGTGCTTAAATATAAAGGCCAGACCTTATCGCAGCAGGCGAAAATAGTAAACGGCAATACCATGATCCCTTTAACTGTACTACGGGATGCTTTTGGCCTTTCCATTAACTATAATGCAAGCACCAAAACTTATAGTGTGGGCAGCGATTCCATGAAGCTGGACATGGAGGTCTCAGATTACGGTGTTAGTACAACCCTGAATGGCTATTACATTTACAGCATGACCGGCAGTCATGATGTGAAGGTCATCAACGACCGGATTTATGTTCCATTCAAACTCTTGTCTGACTATTTAGGAGTGCAAGGCGTTTATAATCCTTCATTGAAATCACTTGATCTAAGTAAAAAAGTAATGAATGACATCAAAATTACCTCTGAAACCTTAGATAAGAGTAATAAAAATGCTAGTATCAAAGTGCAATATCCAAAAATCAGCGGCTTAACAGATGAAGTACAAACTAAGATTAATGCAATCTTCAAAAAGCAAGCTGAACAATTCGTCGCAGAGAGCGAAGAACAGGCTAGTCATAGAGATGGCACTATAGAGAATAAATATGACTTCTCTCAAACTTTTGTTGTCTCCTTTAACCGTGAAGGTGTACTAAGCTTAGTGACGGATCAGTATGGTTATACAGGTGGAGCTCATGGTGGAGCCCTTCGTGAAGGATTTACCTTCTCGCTGAAAGACGGCAAACCAATAGAACTTAAGGACCTGCTGAAGGCAGAGCCAAACTACAAACAAAAATTAGATAAAATGTTGAAGGAAAGCACCAAGGAGCTAGCTTTTCCAGATACACCTGGCGGACTAACAGAAAAACCAAACTTCTACGTTTCCGAGAGTGGCCTTGCAATCTTCTACCAACAGTATGAAATTGCCCCTTATGCGGCTGGAATTCCTACGTATACCTTTAATTTCAGTTCAATATTACCAAAGGGAACTAACCCATTCGCTGCCTTCAAATAAACTTCTATTGTAAAAAAGAGCGTCACAGTCATTAGGACTGGGACGCTCTTTTGGTTTTACAGCTTATGCTTCCAAACTTCCCGCCGGGCCGAAGAATTCATAATGAATTCTGTCTTCAGCCACCTTCCATTCCTTAAGAGCCTTATATATCGCCTTCATAAAAGGTGTGGGTCCGCAGAAATAGAATTCAGAGTTTACGTCTGTTACTTCTTGCAACCAAGCTAGATCAATATAACCTGTTTTATGGAACGTATCTCCTTCACTTGGGGTTTCATAACATACATAGGATCGTAGGGTAGGATGGGACTGCTCTAAATCCGCGACCATTTCTTTCATAGCATGCAAGCTTCCATTGATGGCTGCATGAATGTACGTTACCTCTCGTTCTGGCTGCGTAGCAATTAACGTCTCCAGCATACTTACCATAGGAGTTAGTCCAACCCCGCCACTGATAAGAACCACTGGACGATCACTATCTTTGTTTAGTACGAAATCACCTGCTGGCGAGCTTACTTCCAATATAGCTCCCACTTGTACGACATCATGAAGGAAAGTAGATACGACTCCAGCCGGTTTATCCGGCCCTTCACCTTCCCGTTTAACTGTGATGCGGTAATACGACTGCCCCGGCGCACTGGACAAACTATAGTGGCGAACATGGGTGTATTCCTCGCCCTCAGGCTGAACACGAACCGTGATGTATTGACCCGGCAAGTAAGAAGCTATAGCCCCTCCATCCTCAGGAGAAAGGTAGAAGGAAGTAATAAGTTCACTTTCTTTAACCTTCTTAGTAACCACAAAGTTTCTAAATCCACTCCAACCCCCGGGAATTTCGGCAGCTTCACGATACTTCTCTGCTTCGACACCAATAAAGGCATCTGCGATCACGCCATACGCCTTTGCCCAAGCATCAATAATTTCCGGCGTCGCCGCATCGCCAAGTACTTGCCCAATAGCAGCTAACAAAGTCTCACCTACGATGGGATAATGTTCAGGCAATACTCCCAATGCCCGATGTTTCTCCGCAATCTGTTTTACCACAGGCAAAATATTTCCCAGCTGATCAATATTCATTGCCGCCGCGAGTACGGCGTTAGCAAGTGCAGTCTGCTGTTTACCTTCCCGTTGGTTGGCGTGATTAAATATATTCAATAACTCCGGATGATTTTCAAATAACATGCGATAGAAAGTAGTTGTGATGGTCTTCCCATGAACCTGCAAGACAGGCACCGTTGACTTTATGATTTCAATGGTTTGTTGATCTAACATCTAAATACCCTCTTTCCTGCAATAAATTAATTCCTCTATAAAAAGCATATAGAAGCTGCACATCCCATAGTGTGCGTTCAATCACACGGGAAATTGAAAAAATGTGAACGATCCAATAATTGCAATGATATCCATCACAATAACGTGCCCAAAATCAAAAAAACTATCCAAGCAGCCATTATAGCTTCCGGGATAGCTTTTTATCTTATTATTTTGACAGCTCCACAAAACCTTCTCCGAATACATCTCTTACATCGTGTATGGTAATAAATGCCTCTTTATCAATGGATTTGACGATTTTCTTAAGCATAGTCACTTCCTGCTTGCTAATCACAATATACAGCAGCTCTTTAGGTGTCTTGGTATAGTACCCACGGCCATATATTACTGTGACGCCTCTATCCATAATTCCATTAACCTGTTCAGCAATTTTGTCCTGCTCTTGGGATACAATCGTAACAGCCTTCTTAGGGTTCACTCCCTCAATAATGAAGTCCATTATCTTAGTGGCTACATAGAGCATCACGATCGTAAACATCAGACTTTGTACTCCAATGATGAAATACGAAGCGAACACCACAATTAAATCGACGAGCAGTAGCGCGTAACTAACGTTCCAGTCCAAATATTTATGTAGGATTCTGGCGATGATGGTTGACCCTGCAGTCGTTCCACCCACTCGTATAATCAGCCCGATACCCACACCTGAGAAGATACCCCCGAATATTGCATTAATTATCAACTCATCACTGCCAATATTCCAATTTTTCGTAAGAATCAGGAATAACGAATTGAAAAACACCGCAATAATCGTGTATACCGTCGTAGTTTTGTCTAGAAATTTGTACCCCACAATTAATAATAAAGCGTTAAGAATCAAACTAACAATACCGGGTGACCACTGATACAAATAGTAAGTAATCATAGTCAGTCCCGTGACCCCGCCTTCACCGAACTCGTTCGGAATCACAAACAAATTAACAGCCAAGGAGAATAACAAAGCTCCTACAATGATGGAAACAATATCCGAAATACGCTTTTTCATACCATGCCCCTTCTACCCTAGATCTATATCCACAAATACTAACACCGCTTTGATATAGATGCAATCCATCCGAAAGAAGTCAACAGTCTATAGATACAGTAACCAGCCACCCCGCCGCCAGTGTTCAAAATAAGATCATCCACATCAAAAGTGCCGATATACAATACTAATTGTGTGAATTCAAAACAGAAGCTCAGCGCCAGCGAGAGGAAGAAAACTCTTCGAAACAGCCTTACTTTTTGCGATAACAGCATGGGCACCAAGATCCCAAACGGAATAAAGGCCAACAAATTCCCTACTAAATTAATAGATGAAAAAGGATCTGAAAGCGACAGATCGTCCATCCCCCGGGAGATCTCCTTAAAAGGGATATAGTTGCCTCGCCGATTAAAAATCCGGTCTGGATGTTCAAACATACGTCCCGCTTGCTCCCAAAGCGATAATAAGTTCACCGGTGCACCTTTAAATAAAATAATTCGGATTAAAAAATACATATAGACGATAAATATCGCTGCCAGCAAAAGGTTTATAGCAGACTTTTTTTTCGGCTCTTTAGTCATTAATATGTAGTAACAATTATGCCATCCATGTTATCGCCTGACGTCATATATTGCCCTTCCTGTGGAATTTTGATCGTAGTGTATTTGGATACCGGAAAATAACTTACTGTATAAGCTTTGCCGTCTACTGTTGTGGAAATCTCTTTGTTCTCTTTCAAGAAATCCAAATATTGTTCTAGCACAAGCCCCTTCTCATGAATAATGGCGCTATGCGGCAATCCTACATAACGGAAATGCCAGGGTTCATATTTTATCCCCGTAATCTCGGTTTTGTCTTTCGGATAGCGGAGAATAAAGCCGTATTTCCAGGCATTTTTTTGCAGCCATTTTCCTTCAGGCGCTTTACTCATTTCTGATTGAGACGACCCGATATCTAGAGATAATCCTAAATTATGTTCACTATATTGCGCCGGTAAAGCATAGTCCGAGCCTTTTTCCTGATATAATTTCTCTTGCTCTTCAAAGTCCCTGTACCCGCTGCTAATTAAAAAGTGATTCACACCCTCTTTTTCGGCAGCTTTGACCATCTTATTGAATTTATGCGCTACACTTTCAGACAAACGAATCGAGGTATCCAGCAGCCCATAACCCTGCACCAGATCCGCCTGCTCATATAAGGTCACGATATCAGACTTCACACTATCTTCATGTACCGGGTATTGTTTGTTCACCAGCAACAAATCCCCTTGATACACTTGATCTTGTGTTACTACCTCTAAACTATTGTTATTTCTAATAGATTCTTTGCGAATCTTATCATCGTATCCTAAATTACCCGTATTCGGTAAATAACGAGCCGCTGCATACCCAAGCAACAACACAACCAACGCCAAAAAGCCCCACTTCTTCATCAGCAATGTCCTCCCATTTCCTTGATAGGAATAGAATAACGAAGACACTTTAAAGAAAAAGCAGGACAAATATAAAGTTTTTCTTAAAATAAATAAATTTCACGGGCCTTACCCATTAAAAGTATATCCGACGCCCCAGATCGTCTTAATGAATTTATTCTTATTGATGTCTTCACCGAGCTTTTTGCGCAAGGTACGGATATGCACCATGACCGTGTTCCCACTCTCATAATAAGCATCGCCCCACACCTGTTGAAAAATGTTCTCCGCACTAAACACCTGCTTGGGATGACTGACCAATAAATGCAAAATATCAAACTCTTTTGGAGTTAGCTCAATAACCTCACCATAAAGAGTAACCGTATGCTCATCCGGTGAAATCACCAATCCCCGAACCTCTAGCACCGATTTAGGTATGGCTGCGGGCTGACTGAATTGTATGGAGCGCCGCAACTGGGAATTGACCCGGGCGACCAGCTCCATTGGATTAAACGGTTTGGTCATATAATCATCTGCGCCCATAACCAGTCCGGTGATTTTATCAAGATCGGAAGTTTTAGCACTCAGAAAAATAATCGGCAGATGATGATGCTCCCGAATATGGCGGGTTACCTCGTAACCATCCAGCCCCGGCATCATAATATCCAGAATCGCCAAATCTATCGTTTGCGACTCAATGGCTTGTACCGCTGCCCTTCCATCGGACACTTTGAGGATATGATACCCCTCTTTTTGCAAATGCAAGGCCACCAAGTCGGCAATTTCCGCCTCATCATCCGCAATTAAAATGGTGATGCGCTTCATCTATTTTTCACTCCTATAGGTTGTGCTGTACACTCTTCATCCATTATACCCTAAACTCAAAAACCACTCCTAGAAAGAAGTGGTTTCCGATTAAATCTATGATTTATATCGTTTATTTACTTTTATTATAGCGGTCTAACAATAGCTCTAATGAAATCCCATTTACTGTGACGCCTGAAAGATTGCAGTCTCTTATATGCACATTCGAAAGATCACAATCTACAAAGGATGTCCCGTTCAGCTGGCATCGCTCAAACTTATTGCCTTTACCGTACAAATGAATATCGTGGAAATAAGCCTCCCCTAGTTCACTATTACTAACCTCTATTTCCCACAGCCCCACTTCATTAAACTTAACAGAATGCATATTGATGTCATTAAAGGTAGTACTGCTCATATTAATATTATCGAATCCGGTCCCCTCCATATTTACATTGGAGAAGTTTGTTTTATGCATATCAATATCATCAAATTCACTCTGGCCCATAGCCACACGACGAAAATTCGTTTCAGTCATTCTTTCATCCTGAAAGACTCTCTTCTTAAATTCGTCCTGTAATTTGTTTTCATTAAGATTATTATTCACTGTACTCAACATCTCCCTTTTTAAGATCGTTCTTGATCTGCGGAGTCTACTCTCAACAGCTTCGCTGGATAAATCAAGGAAATCGGCGATTTCCCTAACCTTGTAATTGTCGATATAGTAGAGAATTGTGACTATACGATTAGCTTCTGATAGGGTGTTTAAGGCTTTCCACACATCTTGCTGGAGTTCTTTTCTGAGCAGCTGATCTTCGGTAGATTCTAGCTGCGGAACCTCCATTTTTTGCATGAATTCGTAAGCAGTTTTCTTTTTATTTGATCTAAACCAATCCATGCATTCCCGTGCAGTAACCGCATATAACCAACTGGCGAGTTTCTCAGGCTCCTTTAGGTTGGGTAATTTGCGATAGGTTTTAACAAAAACCTCTTGGGCAATATCTTGTGCGGTATGAAAATCACCCAATTTACCATAAGCAACCCCGTATACTGCATTGGAATATTTGCCGATAAGTACACTGAATGCATCCATGTCACCTTTACACACCTTATCTACCAGTTCTGCGTCCGTACAAGTCACTATTTTCCTCCTTAACATCAAGCTCATAACATAGACGGAAAAGAGACTCAAAAACCGTCTTTATGCCTGCAAATAAATTTTAATGGAGAGGGGATTTCACTTTTCTACTATGGTCTTAGCCAATCTGCTTCATCCCCCAAATGTATTCGGATGCTTCTTCACCGTGATAATTATATCCTAATTAACACCTGGCTAAAACAATCTGCGAGCCGTCACCAAACGTTTCTTCCACTTGTCGCTTAAGGCTTCATAATGAACGCCAAGCTCCTTGGAGTACGTATGTAGGATCTGATTATTTCCCGCGTAAATCGCCACATGCCCAATATCGAGTCCTCGTGCACTGAAGAATAACAGGTCCCCCTTGCGCAGCTCGTTAATTCCAACCTCTTTGCCCTCTTTGGCCTGATTGTAAGAGACACGTGGCAGGTCAATTGCCAACACATCCTTAAATACATGTCCTACAAAAGAAGAACAGTCAAAGGTAGATGTCTGGTTAGTAGCTGCACCAAATTCATAAGGTGTTCCCAGATATTTTTCTCCGTAAGCAAGCAGCTCGCTTCCCTGCCGCTCTACAAGAGCCGTACTAGTATAATTGCTATATTTAGGTTTAGCAGATATATAGCCTCTCTTGTTATCCTGTGTTTGTACTTCTAACCATAGAGCATCTACTTCTCTAACCACATGTACCTTATCTCCTGCTGACAACATTTGCTGCACCGTTGATTGGGCTGACGAGTCTGGCAAACTTCGCAGGTTAACCCCATACAGAATTGTCGTATCGTAATCCACTGCCGAGTAGATACGAACGGCACGAGTAGCGGTATCCCACTTCACAGTGCTGCCCAAAGCTTCGCTAACAAAACGCAGTGGCATCATCGTATAACCGCCAGCAATCTGGCCGGGAACGGCTACGCTTAAGGACTGGCCATTTTTATTCGCTGCCTGATCGCCAATATGATAGGTCAGCACCAGGTCTCCCTTGGTTGCCTTAACGGTCTTGGTATCATTATTCCAAGTAATCTTTGCCCCCTGAGCTTCAAATAACTTACGCATAGGAACTAGTACTGTATCGTTTACTAACAAGGGCTGAGCCCCCAATTGTAGCTGTTGATCATCCAGATAAACGGCTGTAACCGGAGTCTGAGGCGTTGTTGCCGCATAGGCCGGAGCAGTATAGAGCATAGATGTAAGCAGTAAAAGTAACATAGCTTTCTTTTGAAATTTCATGATGTCATCACCTCGTTGATTGATATGTACACCTATTGTTACTAAAAAAAGGGTGATTAGTTTTGTTACAAATTTTGGGGTAAGCATCTGCCTACGGCATAAGCACCTAAAAAAAAGAGGAATACGATCACCTTTCGGTATCATAGTCCTCTTTTTAAATATGCCTCATAGAGCCGGCTAGACAGGTTCCTCAACTTCAAAAATGGAATCAATAATGATGGGAAGATTATCCCTTACAGAAACAGCACCCAATACAGAACGAGCATGAACACCTTTGTCTCCGAACACCTCAAGCATTAAATCTGAACAACCGTTAAGCACTTTATGATGTTCTTCAAAGAGGGGGTCTGCATTAACGAAGCCTTGAATTTTAACTACTCTTTTCACTTTGTCCAAAGAACCTAAAGCTGTCTTCAAGACGGCAAGGATCTCTATACCCGTTAAACGTGCAAAATGGTAGCCTTCTTCGGTAGTGTAATCTTGTCCCAGCTTTCCTTTGGGATGGCCCGCTGGTCCTTTTCCCGACACAAAACATAAACCATTAACAATTACGTAGTTAGCGTATTTTGCCGCCGGTTCACTAGCCTCGGGCAGGACAACCCCTAATGCTTCGAGTCTGCTCGCTATAGTGTGCTCTGTCATATCCATCTCCCCCTCCATTATCAACAGCTTCAATAATTTAGTAAGATCATAGTTACTACTTAGCTTCAACCTCTGCTTCCCATCTCGATATTTCAGCACGAACAATGGGTGCTACTTGGGTACCCAATAGCTCAATGGCTCTCATTACATCCTTATGAGGCATTGTGCCAAGCGGCACATGCAGCATAAAACGTGTGATGCCTACTTGCTTGCGCAAGTGAATGATTTTCTCAGCAACGGTCTCTGGGTCACCTACATACAAGGCACCTTCAAATCTACGCGCCGCATCATAGCTTGCACGGGTGTATTGACCCCATCCGCGTTCCCGGCCAATAACATTCATACTAGCTTGTGTAGAAGGGAAGAACATATCGGCAGCCTGCTGATTGTCCTCTGCAATGAAGCCGTGTGAGTGCGAAGCAACGGGCAGCTTCGATACATCATGTCCCGCTTGCGCTGCAGCCTTCTTATACAGCTTCACGAGCGGAGCAAACTGTAGCGGACTGCCGCCAATGATAGCCAGCACAAGTGGTAACCCTAGTAGACCTGCACGAATTACGGATTCTGTATTTCCTCCGCTGCCAATCCATACTGGCAATGGATTCTGCACGGGACGCGGATAAATCCCCAGATTATTAATGGCAGGACGGTGCACGCCGCTCCAGGTTATTTTTTCGGATTCCCGTATTTTGAGCAGCAAGTCCAGCTTCTCATCGAACAGCTCATCATAATGATTCAAATCATACCCAAACAACGGGAACGATTCAATAAAAGATCCCCGGCCTGCCATGATCTCTGCGCGTCCATTCGAGATTCCATCCAGGGTAGCGAAATCCTGAAACACACGTACGGGGTCATCAGAGGAAAGTACTGTAACCGCACTGGTTAGCCGAATTCGTGTCGTCTGTGAGGCCGCCGCAGCCAGTAAAACTGCTGGAGAAGACGCCGCATAATCTTTGCGATGATGTTCGCCCACGCCAAATATATCTAAACCCACCTGATCTGCAAGCACAATCTCCTCTACAACCTCGCGCAATCGCTGCGCATGACTTATCACTTCACCCGTATGAACATCCGGTGTTGTTTCTACGAAAGTGCTTATTCCTATTTCCACTTACAAATCCCCCTTAACTATAATTTCCTCTTTAAATTGTTTGTTTGATTATAACACAAGTTAAGGTTAAAAAAGCTAGTCATTCTGTCCAACCCCAGTTTCCCGGGAAACTCATCCTTAAAATTTGCAAAACCACGCTTACAAATAGAGGATTTTGAAGGAATATGTTGAAAGACTCTTAAACAAATAGCCGTTGTCGTAGAACAAATAATCATATGGCAAACGAATAAAATTCAAGGTAACATGAAAGAACTGTTAACCGGGTGGGAGAAGGTGTCACTAAAATGAATATCATGACATGGATTGATTTGTTATTATTTTTTGTTTTGTTCGCTTTGTTCATCTACATATTTGCGTCTGTAACCATCACTAACCTACATAAAGCTTACTTAGTTTTTCATTTTACTATGATGTTATGGCCCTTCTGCCAATTCGCTATCAAAACAACCGATGATCCCAAGTTTCAATTGTTTTATGTGAAGCTCGCATTTATCGACTCAGTTCTGTTAACGATCGGCTGGCTTCTGTTCACGGTACTACTCACCGGGAAATCACATCTCCTTCGAAAGAAGAACACATTGATCCTATACATTCTCGCAGCTTTGATCTTAGTAGGCGTGGTCGCCAATCCAAACGGAAGTTTTGTTCTCCCTATGAACGGCGGATATATCGAAAGATATTATGGTCCGATTTTTTGGCTGCTTATTATCTTCTTAACCACCAGCGTAATGATTTCTCTGTATATCATCTATTCAGCGCTAGTCTCAAACACTACACAGCGGATCAAAAAACAGGTAGCTCATGTGCTCAAAGGGGTGCTGGTGCTAACGGTATTTATATTATTGGACGTTTTTCTTAATGTGGTATTGCTTAAATCTGATCCAGTTATTCCAGGGCTGACCTCTCTGGGGATCCTAATCTCGGCAATCTTTTTCGTAATTGCTATCCATCGGGATAAAATATTTGATCTCGTAACCATCGCCCATCAGGATATCATTGACACCATTACAGAAGGAATTCTTGTACTGGATGATAGTGAGACTGTAGTAGAAATCAATCGCTCGCTTTTTCCAAGAATTCATCTGCAAATCGGTGCTCACTTTGACGTGTCCACTATCGCACCCATAGAGCAAACTTCCGGAGCTTTCAATTTATTCCTTCATACATACTTGAACCAGCCCATGGAGAGAACTGAGGTTGAACTATTCTACACCTCACTCGATGCATACATTAACATTACTGCGGCGCCGATTGTGGTAGGTGGAATCAGGGTTGGACGCATTCTCACTTTTCAAGACAGAAGCGAGCTGCATCGCCTCATAGCCGAGACCAATCACCAGAACGAGACCCTGCAAGAGCGTAATGCTGCATTAACTGAAATCCAGGATGAACTATCGCAGACTAACCAAAAACTTAAGCAGATGGCCATAACGGACAGCCTAACCGGTTGTTATAATCGTCATTACTTAACGTTGCACTTAGAGCATGAGATCATAGAAAATATGAAACTCAAGCAGCCTTTTGCTATCATCCTTCTGGATATCGACTTTTTCAAAACAGTGAATGATAATTACGGCCATTTAATCGGTGATGTCGTCATTTGCAGCACGGTAGAGGTAATTAAGAAAACGTTGAGGGAGACGGATGTTCTGGCGCGTTATGGCGGAGAAGAATTTATCATATACTTACCAAATACAGATCAAACACAAGCAAACCACTTGGCAAAACATATCAAATCTATAATAGAAGCTAATAAAGTACATGTAGAGGATGTTGCTCATTCCCTCTCGATTACTGTTAGTATGGGACTGCTGTCCATTAGTAATTTTGCAGCACAATATACAGAAAGCCTGACCAATCAACTAAATGATTTATTCGAATCAGTGGACAAAGCCTTATATCAAGCAAAAAATGCCGGACGAAATCAGATTGTTGAGATTAATAGATAACGTTTAAAATAAAGAATCAGCCTACTTCTGTTGAAGTTAGCTGATTCTTATTTTTTAGATCTTTTTAACAAACTCGGACTTTAATTTCATAGCTCCAAAACCATCGATTTTGCAATCAATATCATGATCTCCGTCCACTAAACGGATGTTTTTCACCTTTGTTCCTATCTTCAGAACGGATGAGCTTCCTTTTACTTTAAGGTCTTTAATAATAGTTATAGCATCTCCATCATTTAAAATATTTCCGTTGGCATCTCTGACAACCTTGTTCTCTTCACTACTTTCAGCCTCTGTGTCGAGGCTCCACTCATGCGCACATTCCGGGCAGACGAGCAAACTACCATCTTCATAAGTGTATTCTGAATTACATTTCGGGCAATTTGGCAAAGTAGACATCAAAGTGTCCTCCATTCGTTAATGTAAATCTAGTTGTGGTTCCAGTGCATAGCCTCAAAAGTATATTTCATATTTGGTAAGGTTTCCACTAGATATCCGCAGTAAGTTTGTCTAGATTTCGACAGCGGACAGTAATTCTCAAATATTGTCTTGTATATTTTTTCCTAATTCAATAAGATGGAAATGTCGAATTTTTATGTAAATACATAGGAGAGTGAGTAATGATTAGTCGCAGAAGTGTTGCATTCGCCATTATTTTGTCATTAATTACATGTGGGCTCTATACAATATATTGGTTTATTGTTCTAACCAATGAGGTAGGCGAACTGAGTGGGGACTATACATTTACAGGAGGAAAACATTTTCTTTTAACGTTGGTTACGTGTGGGATCTGGAGCTTCATTTGGGCCTATCAGGTAGGTAAACATATTGCTGAAGCTCAAAGACAGCGCGGCCAATACCCGTCAGATAATTCAGTGCTTTATGTGATCCTGACACTCTTTGGTCTGGGTATTGTCACGTATGCCTTGGTACAATCCGATGTTAATAAACTGGTATAAGTTTACGATTTATAAAAGGACACATCCTAAACTATTTTGGGGTGTGTCCTTAAGTCTCGTCGGCGTAGTATATCTCAAAGCATGGATACCCTTAACCCATATCAGTATCCCTTGTCCATTTCATGAATGGACTGGATTGTATTGTCCCGGATGTGGAGTCACAAGAGTTATTCTTTCCTTGCTGAAGCTCGACGTTATTCAAGCGTTTAGATTTAACCCGTTGCTGTTTATTTTAGCACCTCTGTATATGTTGTATTGGATTACTAATAAGAAGCAAATCCGGCCTCTTAGCCAGGCAATTATGGCTATAATGTTGATTCTGACCGTTACATTTGGAATACTGAGGAATCTCCCGCTGTTTGAATATTGGGCCCCGGCAGTAATTCGTTAACAGCAACAACTATTACAAAATAGCTTGCAGCCGCACAATCGCTTGGGCCCGATCAACTACTTCTAATTTGCTGTAAAGATTGCTAATATAATTACGCGCCGTACCTTCCGCAATATGTAATGTATCGGCGATTTCACGGTTGTTCAGTCCCCGGATAATGAGCTGTGCCAGCTCCTCTTCCCGTTCTGTCAGACTGATGCGATCCAGACCCGATCTCTGCCAATGTTCATAGTCCCCTGTTAACCTGTTCATCCTCGACGCCAGTTTGGCTGCTACCGGAGCTGGCAGAATAAATTGCCCGGATAACGTATCATGAATCGAAGCGATCATTTTATCTGCATCCATGTCCTTCAGCATATAGCCGCTTGCTCCGTAGGCCATTCCCTCTACAATATAATCAGTCTCTATAAAAGTAGTCAGAATCAGAATGAAGATGTTCGGCCGAACCTGCTTTATTCGCTTCAAGGCGCTAAGGCCATCCATAACAGGCATTTGAATATCGAGCAGCACCAGATCAGGCTGGAGTGCTTCAACCATCTCGCAAGCTTCTTCTCCATTCTTGGCAGCACCAACCACTTCCATATCATCTTCCAGATCCAAAATGGTGCGAAGTCCTTCCCGCGTCAACAATTGATCATCGGCAATTACAATTTTTATTTTGCTCAATTTCTATCCACAACCCTTCGCATGGGCAGATCAATCTCCAGTAAACAGCCTTCATCCATTTCTGAATCGATGGATAAGCTGCCTCCCAGTTGCTCAACCCGTTCCTTCATCGTCCTAAGTCCAAATCCCATGACGATTGGACTCATCCCTAGCCCACAATCCTTGAGTCTAAACTGCAAGTTCGCTCCAACAGACTCCAGACTAAAATGGAACTCCGCACTCTTTCCGTGTCTGATCCCATTAGTTAAGCCCTCCTGCAAAGCATGATAGATTGCCTTTTTATAGGCTGTTGACATGGCTTCCGGCAGATCATAAATAACTGCATGAACAACAACGCCTGCATTGCGTTCTGTATCCCGAATCAACTGCTTCAGCATCACGGTTAGATCAGAATACCTGTCCTCTTTCAGCATATGGACAGAGCCGCGGATTTCATTCAAGCTATGCCGCACAAGATCCTGGGCCTCAGCCAGACGCTGAAAGCCGCTGTCTATCTCCTTCTTCTGAAGCAGCCGCTTGCCAGCTTCAATCTGCAGAATCGTCGATGTAAGGGTATGCCCGACAATATCATGAATCTCTTGGGCAATACGATTCCGTTCCTCAAAAACAGTAGCTTCGGCCAAAGCCGCAGATGTTTCCCGCATCGAACGCTCCAGGCTGCGAGTTCTTTCTACCACTTGATCCTCCAGATTTTTTTTGAGATATTGGATTCCCGAATATAGCTTGGCATTAGCGATTGAGATTGCGCATTGTGAACCAAGCAGCTTGAGCACATCGAGTCTGCTTGGAGTAAATACACCCGGCGATAGATTATTCTCCAAATAGAGCAGGCAAACCAATTTATTCTGATTCATGATAGGGAGACATAGAACGGATTTCAGTCTATTATTCCTAACGTAAGTATTACGTGTAAATATCCCTTCACAGAGCGCATCATGTAATACAACCTGTTCTTGTGTTCTTGCCGTGTAAGCTATAATCGCTGCCGGGACCAACCCCGATTCTTCCCCAAGTGGAACAGATTCGATATGCTGGGCTTCTGAGGTCCCATAAGCCTCCACCATCCATTTGCCGTCCTGATCAAAAATAACAGCCCCATATTCTGCCCCAGCATTGTGGAGCATGATTCGCATCAGCGTGGCCAATAATCGGCTCATCTCCATCTCGCCCGATAATGCTTGGGCAGACATTACCACAGAAAGGGAATCCACACGATCGAGCCCGGGCTCTCGTTTAATATGCAGCAAATGGCGGTGCTGCTGCTCCAGGTCAGCCGCTTTAGCCTTTGCGCCCCATTGCAGATAAGCCTCATAGGCCTCAGTCATATAGATTCTTGCCAGATGCATTTTGCCATGACGAAGCCCATATTTGCCGTAACATTCCGCTGCCATCGCTAAATCGTGAATATGACCGTGGATCCGAGCGTTCTCAATGGATTGCTCATACAATGCTTCAGCTTGGCGGGGATCTCGCGATAGACGAGTTAGCTCAGCCTTCATCAACAGATATTTATGCTGATAATTCCCCGGACAACGCCTGGCAAGCTTTTTCATTTTCTTCAAGCATTTACGCATTTTTGCCCGATAGGTACGTTGCTCTTCAGCGTTATATTCCTCATACAACTGAGCCCAGACTAAACATTCATACATGATCTGCATTGGACTGTCTAAGCCATCTTCGCGTGATTTTATAATGGCCGCTGATTTGGCTAATGCCTCACTGGCTTCTCGGTATTCTCCAAATATATAGCCCGTCAAATACTGATAGATCCAAACCATTTCTTGTATAAAATCAAAGGTGTCCCCATGAACCAACTGCGCAAAATCAGGCTCGCTAATCTCCGCGATGGGAAAGGGATCATCTATAGAGCGATAACCTGTCAGTCGAACAAGAATGGCCGCTGCTACAATAGCCTGCTTACAATGAAGACTGTTGTTATGGCGCAGCAAATCTCCGGAATGAGTAATTAATCGCTCATAGATATCGCCGAGAGGATGACCAAATTGCAAAAGGGAGGCACAGTTGATCAGCACATTCTGGTTGCCCTTCCATAAGTCACCTGATTCCAGTCCCACCTTACCAGCCTTCTCGGTAAATGTATGGAGCATAGCGGGATCATAATACCGCCAGCTGTCGTAGCACATGGCGAACGCAGCTAAGGTTGTCATATGCTGTTTCGGATAGGGTTCGGATAAGCTGAACGCCAGCATGGCCCATTTGAATGTTTCTTCATCATTACGGAAGTAATAGTATTGAAACATTGCATAACCTATGAATCCAATGGAAGCCTCCGGAGTCATCCCATAATCAAGCGTTAATTCAATCATGGTGAAGGAAGAAGCAAGCCACCCTTCTCGATTGACGTAAAAGCAAGCATTGCTGGAATGATCTAAAGTAGACATTGCGATTCTACGTGCTTCATCAGTCATTGAAGGTAAAAGAGTAAGCGATTCGAGGGAGACCTTCTTGAGTCTACGCCGCAATCGTAACCATTGAAGCGTCAATTGAGCATAACCAGGATCAAATTGATGCTTCACTTTCAGTAACGATAAGGTATGCTGGCCTAAGGAGATCACCTCTTCGTGGTTATCATTACTTGCTTCCAATTGCACCTTCATTGCGTAGACGTAAGCCTTATCCATATTTGTCGTAGCTTTATCAATTAACAGATGGAATAATTCATTAGCCGTATCAAAATGGGAACATAAATATTCGAGCTCCGCCCTCTCACGAAATACCCGGAAGGTTAGCCCATAATACGCCTCCCAGCTCTGCTCCTCTAATAATGACGTTGCCTGAAGCATATATTGCAAGGCTGTCTCATGTGCGGTTGTTTGCTTTGCTTTTATCCCTGCCTGTAAGTTCAGCTCTACCAGTTGAAGCCTCTGTTCAGGGCGGTCTAACCATGCAAGTGCCTGATTCAAATGATGGACAGCTTCAAATAGGGTTGTTCCTTCACTAAGCGGGCCTCGGCCTAGCAATAACAGACCAATTCTCCAATGCAGCTCGGAACGCTCCTCTTCGGAAATAAAAGCATATGCCGCCTGATGAATGCGGTTATGCTGGAACTTATAATGCGGATATTCCTCCCCGTCAACGGGCTGCAACAAGCGCCCATGTACAGCAACCGCCAACGCTTCGCTCAATGTCTCTATCGGGGTCTCCGTAATATCAGCAAGTGTACGTAAATCAAATAGGCTGCCTATGAATGCGGCTCTGCTAAGTGCATATACCGTCTGTTCAGGAAATTGTTGCAATTTACTTGAAAGGTATGAAGCTACGTTATCGGGAACATTTAATTCAGTAATACGCTGGAGCTCCCATTTCCAGCTTCGAATATTCTCATCAAATTCCACTCGCTGATCATCTATCAAATCTTGAAGGAATTGCTTAATAAATAACGGATTTCCATCCGTCTTATGAAGCAGCACGCGCGCCAGCTCGTCCAAGTCAGCAGCCTCGTAACGCATAACATCAAGTAGCAGTTGTTTTAAATCGGTGAGTTCAAGCGCTTGTAAAGAAATTCTGCTCATCGCTACATTGCGATCAATCAGATGTTTTTCCAGCCTACTGAGCGGGTGTAGCCTTGTGATCTCCCGATTGCGATAGGAAAGCACGATTAGCAGATGAGTCGTTGCCGTATCCTCTATAAGCAAAGTGAGATATTGCAGCGACGTATCATCAGCCCATTGCAAATTATCCAATACCAAGATCAAAGGATGATCCTCATGAGGAAAGAGTTGAATAAATCGGCTCATGATTAATTGAAAGCGATGCTGAGCTTCCAGCGGTGGCAGTGGAGGTACGGAGGGTTGTGGGCCAATCAAGAGTTCAAGCTTAGGAACAAAATCGATCAGCAACTGACCGTAATTGTCCACCGCTTGTAGAATACGCAGCTTCCAAACCTCCACCTGCAGCTTTGTTTCCATCAGCAGCTGACTAACCAACTCTTCTATGACTTGATGCCAGATGCCATAAGGGAGTGAGGTATGCCGGGATTCGAATTTGCCTCTGGCGAAGAAACCATCCAATGAGACTGTATTTCGAAGGGTCTCCTTCAGAAAGGTTGTTTTGCCGATACCACTCTCCCCGCTAATCCAGACCGTCTCTACGGCACCTTGTGATGCTCGTTGCAGCGCTTCCCTTAAGCTTTGTTGCTCAAGATGTCTTCCATAGAAGCGACCTGATACCATCCAGCGCTCTGGGATATCCCAGCTTCCTAGTGGAAAAGGCTCAATATGCCCGGTTTCTTCTAGACGGGATACACATTCCTCAAGATCCGATTTAATGCCAAACGCGCTGGCATACCTCGCTTCAGGCATCTTCTCCATGCATTTACCAACAATATCAGAGACCGATAGAGGGATTGTGGGAAACCTGCGGTATAAAGGCTCAGGTGTATCTGCAAGATGACGATATACAATATCAACAACATCATGCAGCTCAAAGGGACGGCTGCCCGAGAGACATTCATACAGGATGATCCCCAGAGAATAAAAGTCAGAACGGTAATCCGGTTTGACTCCGGTTCGTCCCGTTTGTTCTGGAGCTATATAAGGAAGCAGAACATCGGGCCGACCGCTTAACGGTGACAAAGGACTCGTGATGTTTTCGGTAGAGCACATTCTTATATCAATAAATTTCACTTCAAAAGTAATGGGATTGACGATTAGATGAGCGGGGGTTAGTTCATTTAGTGTTATTTTTTCACGATGAATTTGCATAAGACAATCAGCAATAGCTGTAGCGATTCGAAGCAGCGCTGGAAGATCCAGTGAATTAACAGGCATACGCAGGATCTGCCCAAGGGTACTCCCCTCTATATCTTTTAAGAGAAGGACTGGTCGGTCCGCCATAATTTCCAAACTGTACGCCTCTATTGCACCACGACCGCAAAGTCGCTTAAGCATGTCATACTCATGACGAAAAGCATCCACCATGGCAGCTCCCGGGTATTCTCCTATTGTTGTCTTAGCGATAACCCTTAGGCCGTCCTCTTGACGTAGGAGTCTGTATAACCTGATATCTGCGGTATTATCTATCAGATCTAAGGTTTGGTATCCTGGCAATTCAAACATCAACAGCACTCCCTAATTACAATTAGACAGAATACTCAATCTCGCAAAGTAGTTAAAGCCATTATAACATCTGATCTTGCCGTTCTACTCATAAGACATTTCATATTTCGTTAATCCTATCGCGTTGGCGCACAGTGCCGCCTGTGTCCGGTCAGTAACCTGCAGCTTCGCTAAAATCTGACTGACATGCTTCTTTACCGTAAATTCACTGATAAAAAGACGTGTGGCAATCACTCTATTGCAAGCACCTTGTCCAAGCTGAATCAGGACTTCCTTCTCTTTTGGTGTCAATTCATCTGTTGGACTGCTAGCGCTCATTCGCATCTTTTCTTCCATTAGACCAGGATCGTAATATTTTCTCCCTTTGTACACCAACTGGATAGCAAAGAGTAATTCCTCCGGCAGTGCCTCTTTCAGTACATATCCATCTACCAGTACTTCTTCAGCCCTCAAAAAATCCTCTCTGCTCGCAGAGGAAGTCAACAGTATGAATTTACTAACAATGCCGCGGGTACGTGCTATCTTAATGACATCCAGTCCTGATTCATCAGCAAGTTTAAGATCAATGAGGACAATGTCTGGCTTTGTCTCTTCAATCACATCAAGTGCTTCCGGACCAGTCGTAGCTTCACCTGCAAATTGCATATCCGATTGCATTGCAATGACAGATGCCAGCCCTCTTCTAACTAAAGGATGATCATCTACAATGATGATTTTCACAGAAACACCTCTCTCTAAACCGCATACATTATTTACTTCTTTGTATAAAAAGCTTCAATTAGAGTATTCATTTAAATTTGGCGCATTTCTGATTAAGTATAGTTAAAAGACTACACCGCTTATAGTGAGCGTTGTCATTTCTTTTGTCACATGACAAAATGGATATTTTTACATAAAAACTTCCTCATTTAAAAACTGGCGAACCATGGTTATAGAGACCACAATCCGCCTGTTTTCTTGGGAATTTAATTATTATCAATAAAAGAAATGATTTGCACGAGATTACCTGCGACTTGGTAAGTTAACCCCAGCATGTAAGTTCCTTTCTCCTCGTTTGATAGGTCAATAGTGAACACATCCGGATTAGCAGCCCATTCCTTCATATCAAACACAATTTCTTTAGATGTTCTAGTGTTTCTTACCCCAGCGGAATTAGGGATCACTTTGCTGCCATCGAGCCCTCTCACCAGATTAGCTACTTCAACCACAGGTCCCTTAAATTCTCCTACCTCTACCACTTGTGGGTCGGCCAATAAGCTCGTTAGTTTAGTTAACCCTTGTAATGGGGAGAAATCTGTAATTTCATTTCCAGTAATATCAAGTGTCTCTAAGTTCTTTGCGTACTGCAAACCTTCCAAGGATCTGGCTCTTCTGGTTTCGCTGGTTAACGTTGTAAGGTTATACATATCCCCTAGCGTTAGTTCTCCAGTTACGCCCAATGTAGTCTTGATCGAAGCACTTAAATACGGGTCCGCCACAGTAATCTCTTTCGTAAGATCTATTTGGACCAAACCTTCGGTTGCTTGTTGCAACGCTGCTACAGCTTCGTCTACTTCACTTTGCGTAACAGAAGAGTTAGCCAACACTGTCTCTGCTGTCGAGAGGTTGGACGTAAATGCCGCGATGCTCTCAGGTGTGAAGCCTTCTAGAGAAATTGCTTTAGCCGCTGCAATCGCCTGTTCCAGATCTCCAGTGAATAAGTGATCTCCATTCGCGAAATGTAGTTTGGCTCCACCCCATGTAGCATGGTCAGATCCGTTGCCATTTCCCCCGTCTGTGACAACTAATTTCAGTTCTTTTGCTCCATTAATATCCAATTCAATGAATTTCTGCGGATCTCTTGAACTCATGACTCCACTATCGAATTTCTTCTCTCCATCGACAAACACCTCAAAGCTCACCGAACCAACAGAACCGTACATTTGTCTATCTACTCCTACATAGGAAGTGAAGTAATCCGCGTTTTTGTCGCTTAGATCGTATACAATCGTCGAGTTAGAGTGCGCTCCAATTCCTCTTTCATAGGACACTGCCTGATTGTTCTCATCTGTTAATCTCAGCGTATTCGCACTAATAGATTTATCCTTCAAAGGTGCAGTATAGCTGTTCTGAGTAGAGTTCCAGTCGTAATCCGTCAGATACGTAAAGTCCGTCATGTCTACTACGGCTATAGTTCTAATCTTCGTGGTCGTATTTCCATCACTATCTGTTACTGTGTAAGTGATTGGATACTTTCCAGCCCGGTTGAATTTAACTTGCTCTTGACCTGTGACCTTCACTTGAGCCGTCAAGTCACCGTCTTCCGAATCCATTGCCGAATAGCTTTCACTGATATCAATCACTTGGCCCACTTTGGTTGAGACAGATTTAGGTATGGTAAGCTCTGGTGTATTGTTCAAGATCATAAACTTCGCATCAGCAAAATCACCGTGATCTGAAGCATTTCCGTTACCTGCATTATCTAACACCAGCTTCAATTCACTTACCCCCTTAACAGGTATCCGCGCAAGCTTGGCTTCTGCACCAAATTTCATCAGTCCGCTGTTATAAACCTCTGCCCCATCGGCAAAGATTTTGAAAATCACACTGGAGTTGCTTTGCTCAGGGATATTTCTATCAACCCCTACATATGTTTCAAAATATTCATAGTTTGTACCCGCCAGATTATACACGATTTCAGAGCTGGCATGGGTTCCTAAGCCCTTAGCGAACTCTTTGACCTCGCCATTTACCAGCAGCTTAATCGGATTGTTAGAGCTAGCCTTATCTTTTCGAACCACATTATAATCCGTTTTTGCCGATTGCCAATCTACATCACTCAGGTATTTACTAGCGCTGTATACAACAATCTTTCTGGCCTGCACAGCGGAGTTTCCATCTGAGTCTGTAACTGAAAACTCGACGTTGTAAGTCCCTGTTTTGCTTGATGTGAATCCATTGGATTGTACTTCAACGGCTCCAATTAAATTACCATCTTCCGTATCAAAAGCTGTTACATCGCTCAACACATCAAATTCGCTGTTCAGCTTAACGAAGGTTGTCTCTTCCGGCACTGTAATGATAGGTTTGCTTGAATTATTTGAGAACTTCGCATCGGCCCATACCGTATGGTCTGAAGCATTGCCATCCTTAGCATCTGTTGTAACCAGCTTCACCTCTCTTGCGCCAGTCACAGGGATTTTCACAAATTGATGTTCTGTTCCTGCCCGGAAAACATCACTCTCAAATTTCTGTTCTCCATCCACATACACTGCAAAAGTAGCCGAGGAAGGTTTCCCTTTCATGGCTTGATCGATCCCAATGTAGCTTTCAAAGAAGTCGTAACCCTTACCTTCAATATCGTAAACTACCTCAGAGTTGGCATGAACACCAATCCCTTTCGCGTACGTCGCAGCCAATCCTTGGCGAACAAGGGTTATGATTCCCCCGGAAACGGCTTTATTTTTCTTTAGTTCACCCCAGCCTACAACGACTGACTTGGCATTGAGATCGGAAATATAGGCGTAGTCGCTCGTTACCGTAACCTGTGTGGTTTTCGTTTCCGTAACCCCTTCGCTTTTCACTTCATATACAATTTCGTAGTTGCCTTTTTGCGTTACATCAACGTTATTGGCTTTCAGAGAGACATCTGCAGTAATATCGTTTCCTAGATAGTTAGCCGCTTTTATATAGCTCATCGGATCAAAGGTTTGATTAAGCTTTAAAGTGAGCTGATCTTCAACAGACAAGGCTGGCTTAAAGGCTTTAACCTGTACGGGCTTCAGTGGGTTCAGCTTTTTATCATAACCGACGATCTTGTACGTATAGTTGATACTCGCATCTACATTCTGATCCACAAATTGGTCAGTTCCTGTAAAACCAACTAACACATCATTTCTATACACTTCATATCCTAATAAGTCTTGCTTAAGCTCTTTATCTATACTGAAACTTAACGTGTTCGTTCTAGCCGTGGTGTTAGGTGTGATATTAACCTTAATAGCCAGATTTTTATCCGCTATTCCAGTTCCCTCATAATTAATCACCGAGTTATTTAAATACCATAACTTTTGCGGTGCCGGATACTTGGCTACTTTCGCTTTTGTCTCAGGATTCACAGTGAAGCCATGTCTGGCAAAATAGCTGCTTAAATCTAATCCCAGTACTTCGGAGGAGAACTCCACCAAATACTGCTGCTTGGAATTGTCACCGTTGGTAAGGGTGACCTTCCGCTCCCGATATAGCTTGGTCAGCTCTGTCCAGTATCCCGGATGTGCCAGCTCCAGCTGCCAATAGGCTCCGAGTTGTGCAAATAAGCCCTGCTGATTCATAACCACTTTGTTTTCTTCGAGGACATATTTATAGATATCTGATTCATACGGTATACGATTATCTATCGAATTCGCCGCGACAGACATAAACATAGACACCATATTATTAGTTACTTCGCCATATTCCCGTTCACCCATAGCCAAGCGATGCCCGATTTCGTGATTCAGTCCCCAGCCCGGATAAGCTTTGTTAAAATCACCTAACATGGTACCTACTGTTCCAAGTTGGATACCTGTATGATCTCCCGCTGCATACATCGCACCATAAGGCTGCATTAATCGAATATTCTCACGAATTAGCTTGGCATCATGAATCTCACTACTACCATCCAAGCCATAGAAGGCAAAAATGCTCTTCATCCAGGTGTCATACCCAGTTACGGTGTCCAGCGGGTTATTTCCTTGCGTAATATATTTGTTGTACGCCTCCGTCGCCGTTCCTGTGAAAATAACATGATCGCTGGCCATTTCTACCACATCTATGAGTTTACGATCTTGAACATTTGGATGCGCCGCTTTATCTTCGTCTAGTCTTTGTTTGTATGTGATTAAGAAGGTTTTGAATTGTTCTGGATCCGTGGTCTTGGTCATAAAAGGAATCTTCTCTAAACCTTCGAAGCGGAGCAGTGGGGCTTTCCCTTGTTCCTCTGCTGTATATGGATTGACGATATACACTGTACCGCCCTTAGTCACTTCATGTGCATAATAACTATTCGTAGCAAATTCAGGAACGGTTATAATGTTCTTACCTGGACGCAATTGCACACCTCTAGCCCAAACATTCCAAGCGGCCTCTTGTTGAGAAAAGACTAAAGAAGGTAGCTTATCGTTAGAAGCTGCGTCCACATAAACGTTGATCGTATCTCCAGGCATTGCAACGAGACCTGTAGGCTGGTTGTTCGTACCAAAACCAATTCTCAGGTTTTCCTGCGCATGCTTTTTCATATCTCCACGTTGTTCCGCCTCAATGATGGTACCTTCGATTTGAACCTCGCCATTAACCAGCTTCTTAGCTAGTTCCAATGAATCTTTAAGGATTGGATAGAGCGGATGTACTTTTGCCGCTTCCTCCAATTCATTGATTTTTGCAACGTTATTATAAGCAGACACAACCGCACTCATCGTTCCATCTGTGAAAATACCATTTACAGCTTCGCTTACTTTATCTTCTGTATAAAATCTAAATTCAGCCGCAAAAGGTCTGTTAATATTAGCTTTTGTGAACTTAAATTTTAATCTTTTAAACTTCGTCGGTTCGAATTTAAATTCCAGAAAATCATTGGTACTAATCGCGGTTCCGCTAGATACCAGTTGGAAGGTCTCTCCTTTACTCGTCTCTGATGCATAGATTTCAAAAGCCTCTGGGAATCCTTTGCGATTATCTCTAGCTAAAAAAGCTACTCTGTCCAGCACTTCCGCTTGCGCTAGTTCAAACACAACTTCATTCGTGAAGCTTGCATCATTGTTTTTGTTCGTTTCCCAATGCGTAGTGGGCTGGTCATCCAGCATATATTCAGGCTTCGTACCTGGGTAGCTTCCACCGTTCACCGTTACTTTTGATACGTTTGCATTTGGCATTCTATACGCTTGGCTATAGGCATTTTCATAGGCTGTACCATACCCTTTTAGCTTCGAAACCTTGGCTGCCGTTGCCTCTACCTGATGGTTCTCCAAAAGGATCTTTGCATTCTCTATCTCTTCTTTAAACTGCGTATACAGTGGATGTGCCTGCACTTCATTCTCTAAAGCTGTTAATTTCTCTGTCGTATTAAAGGCAGCACTAACTTGGCTCAGGGTATCATCTGTAAATAAATTTTTCATTTTAGCAGAGAGACTATCCTCTTTATAAAAAGAAAACTCAGCCGCACTCGCCCAATCTTGGTTCGCTTTTTTGAAGACAAATTTAAGTCTCTTAAAAACCGTAGGTGCGAACTGAATCTCCACTACATCACCGGTTGAGCCTGTATATTCTCCAGAAGACACGAGCGTAAAATCACCCGCATCGGTAGTGGAGCCATAGATATCAAATTCTTGAGCAAAACCTTTACCTTTAGCACCGGATTGCCTAGCCGCGTATACCATTCTATTTAATTCAGTGGACTCATTGAAAACAAACACAACCTCATTCGTAAACGTTGAACTATTCGGTTTGCCAGTCTCCCAATGCGTGCTCATATCCCCATCCATAGCCTTAGCTATAGGCGAGCCTGAGTAGTTGCCACCGTTATTTGTGATGGATTTAATATTTGCTGGATTCATTCTAAAAACCTCATTATAGGCATTTAGAGCATCCTTGCCGTACAGCTCAAACGGAATAACCGAAGCGTTGCTTAATAAGTTGACCTTACTTTGTGCCACTGTTGTTGTTACATTTACCTTGCTTACCTCACTTGCTAAAGCATAACCTGCCTCACTTGAAAAACTGGCCAACATGGCTGCCGATGTAGCGATCGCAATCATTTTCTTCATCACTTCTTACCCCCAGATGTCATATGAATCTCTCCAGTGCCCAAAAATGGGCACAAAAAAAACTACCCCAAAAGAGTAGCTTGATTGCGTATAAAGTCGCCTAAAAATTAAGACTTAATTTTTATTAAACCTTAACAAGCATAAACACCTGTGGCGTCCTTATAAGGACGGTAAGCGTTTAAGCGAGAAATATAAGATATTAAGTATAGGTGTATAACGTATACTTTCTTATATTTTAACAAAAAGCGTTACACACTCTTTGGCAGCTGGCTGACAATAGTTATGATAACCTTAGTCCCTTTAGCTTTGCGTCCCTACATTTCCATAGGTTTGCCTATGAAGTTTCGAATACATTCAAAGAGTAACATAAGCCTAGATCTGATCGCATGATTAATTGGTATGAAATGAGTATAGGTAATTGCAATTAGTTTTTCTTAGGTGATAGATATTATTTATTGACTATCCCGGAAGAGAAGGGCATCCTTTAGGACTGTAGGTCTACTTAACTCCCCGATCCAAACAAGCGCCGGAACCAATTCCATACATCGCCCGTGACGGGAATTAATCCGAAACCATGTTCGCCAACTGCGATTACACCATATGCCCATTGTCCGATAGCTATGGCACCCCCAGCGATCCTGCCTATCGCTATCGCACCAAACGCCGTATCCCCTATGGCGATGGCCCCCAACGCTTTTTCCGCGATTGCGATCGCTCCTACAGCCACCCCTGCTATCGCAATGGCTCCCACTGCGAAGCCAAGCCAGCTAAGTGCTATCGCTCCAAGGGCTAACCACATTCCTAGTGATATTGCTCCTAAGGATAGTACGCCCACGCTTATCGCACCTATGGAAATCAAGCCTACAGCTACATCTCCAATAGCGATTAATCCAACGGCTGTCTTCACACGGGGTTTACCTCCACGACCATACGCTTGACCTGAGTATCGCCCTAGATTACTGCGAATACTGATGACCGGAAAGGAGGGAGAAGGCCATTGATAATCAATCTCTCGTCCATCAAAGCCCCTAGAATCTGCCCAGCGCGTTACAAATTGATGCCATTTCATATCCATCCCGTCCCCCTTTTCAATTACCTAAATTGTACATCCCATTGAATTATCTGTAATCGGACTCTGACCTGAAATTCATCTCATCCTCTGGACGGATATATACTCATTAGGATTACTGTTTGGGAATAGGATCAGGCTTTCCAAATAAATATCCCTGAAACAACTGATAACCACTCTGCTTAAGCCATTCAAAGTCCTCTCTAAACTCCACCCCTTCTGCTAAAGGAACGGATTGGATTTCTAAAGCTTTTTCTAAAAATTGTTTAGCTATTTTCTGTTTGTTCAGATCGCTGGACACACCCTGAACATATTTCATATCCAGCTTCATGTAATGGGGTTTAAGCTCCAATAACATCTCGATCGTGCTGAAGCCCTCACCAACATCATCTAAAGCGTATTCAAATCCCCGATCCTTGTAATATGTCAAAATAGCTTTCAAATGAGCGAGATCATCCACTTTCTCCGTCTCAACAACTTCAAAGACAAAAAGAGAGGGATCGACGCCTAATTGATTGGCCAGTTCAACGGTTGATCTTAAGCAGAACTCTGGAGCGTAGATCGACGTTGGGATAAAATTAATAAACGTTTTTTTATTTAAGGGTGCAGCATATTTTACAGCGGTCATTCTACATAACCTGTCTAAAGCATATAAACGCCCACGATTCCGTGCCGCCGCAAAGATCTCATTAGGATAGATAAGGGATCCGTCTTCTTTTTTAAATCTGGATAGGATCTCGTATGCAAAAATCTCTTCCCTTACGTTCACAATCGGTTGGAAGTAACAAGTAACAAGACCCTTAGTGATAACCTCATCAATCCACTCCATATCAAGTACAGTGGGTAATTCGGATAGAGGTCTCCATGTTTGGTCATCTATACGGAATTCAACCTGCTCCGATTCCATATGGTCATTACAGAAATCTAGGAAATCCCGCACCCCAGCCTCCTTAATTGTAATCACATTTCCTTCCACCTTATGTATCGTATAACTTCTACTCAAATGATGAATAACCTCAGGTAAAACCCTAAGATTAAGCTCACCATGAGCCTTGATTTGAAAATTCAGCTCTCTTACTACACAATGATTACAAGCCACATTCATAACCCCTTTAATAATCGATTCTCTGAAAAAGATCCCGGAACTGTTCATCTCAATCGAAATCCGTATACTCCAGTAAATATACCGGGTCTAACACGGTGATCTGCTGATGTTGAATCTCAATAATCTTTTGCTCTTGCAGATCTTTAAGCACAAGGGTAGCCGTCTCCCGCAAAGTTCCGATCATATCCGCGATCTGCTGATGGGTCAATCGAAGATCAATCCGCTGTTTGCCTTGCTCCTCTACTCCAAATCTTTGATATAGTCTTTTCAGCGTAAATATCGTACGCGCTCTCGCATCATGAAATTTCATTTCATGTAATAACCGATTCGATAAAAATAAACGGTCCATTTGCAGCAGCATCAATTGCTCCTTAATCAACGGGTAATCGGCAAGCATCTGCTTAAAAGGCCCATGTTTAATCTCAAATAATACAGTTTCATTCATAGCCACCGCAGACAGCACTCTTATATTGGAGGGATGGATCACTTCCAGATCGCCAAAGAAATCGCCTTTTCCAAAAAGATCTACGGTATGCTCTTTCCCTTTCGTAGTAGCGTACACCCTTATAATCCCCGAATAGATAATGTAGGCATGATCCCCCGGATCTGATTCTCCAAACACCAGGGTCCCCTTAGAATATGCCTTATAAGTGAATAATCCTGAGACCGCCTCGATCTTCTCCGAGGGTAAACCCTGAAAAAAGCGAATGCCAGTCCAAAAAGAAGCTTCCATCTCATTATTCCTTTCTAACACATTCCATAGTTTTGTATGCCAACATACTGATAATAAATCATCACCCTGTTATATTCTATCGTAACGTTGTTACATAGGCTTGATGCCATTACGAATTACAAAGGAGATCCATTCATGAAATATAATTTTGACGGAAAAGGACTTATTGAAACGCCAGATGTCGTGTTTGAGAGCAATCCGCTACTAGAACTGAGCATGTACAACAATCATATTAAAGAGATTCCCGATCAGCTCTTCCTTCATGACGAATTAGAGGTACTTAATTATGCGGGCAATGAAATCGAACAGTTATCCGAGAACATCGGTCGCTTAGTTCACCTAAGAATGCTGGATTTAGGCCATAATCGGCTGAAGGTGTTGCCGGAGAGCATTGGCGGATTGCAGGGGTTGGATTCTTTTCTATACCTAAGCAATAATCAGTTCGAACAGTTGCCGGAGCAGCTCTGTATTCTCCAGAAGCTCAAGTATCTGAACGTAACAGATAATCATCTCAAGCAATTGCCTGCCTGTATAGGCGAAATGAGCAGTCTGATTGAATTGCGAGTTTATTATAATCAGCTGGAAAGTCTTCCTGATTCGATTACACTAATTAAAGGGCTAAGAGAGATTCATCTTTATGGTAATCAACTGGTCGTCTTGCCAGAGCATTTGGGCGCAATAGAAGCACTGCGGATACTCGATGTAAGTGATAATCGAATCACTGAGCTGCCTTCATCTATCGGTAATTTAAGCAAGTTAAGAAGACTGAACCTTAGAAAAAATAAACTGAATAAACTCCCTGAGGAAATAGGTCAATTAAACAGCCTCGTTGAGCTTGATTTAAGAGATAATCATCTGCAAGAAATTCCGAATTCCCTTTTACAGCTTGAACGATTAGAGAAACTGGATCTCAGATGGAATCACAGCTTGAAGGGAACAGACATTTTAGAGCAATTAGAGCAAAGAGGATGTATCGTTTATAAATAACAAAAAAAAGCCTCCAATTAAAGAAGCTTTTCACTCAAATCCATAATATGCGTAACGCGGTTTCTCCCCTGTTCTTTAGAAAAATAAAGCGCTTGATCAGCTTTTTCCAGAAAAGTGATATCTGTATCGGTTGCTTCAAAAGTAGCTATGCCAATGCTTACCGTAATGCTGCCAATCTCCCAAGTGGAGTTGGCTATGAATTGCCGCAAATTGTCCGCTATTGCCGTGGCATCCGATGAATCTGTATTAGGCATCAGAAGGATAAACTCCTCACCACCATACCTAGCTACGATATCTTCTTTACGAGATTGGGACTTCAGGATACTCGCCAATTTCTCCAGGACATAATCACCCATCTGATGACCGTAGGTATCATTCACATTTTTAAAGTGATCAATATCTAGAATACATAATGAAAAAGGCGCCTGATCACGGTGATGCGCTGCAATCTGCTCTTCCAGCTTTTCTTGCAGGAACCTTCTATTCTTTAATCCAGTAAGCTTGTCTGTAGTAGATAGCTCTACTAAAACGGCATTCATCTCCAGCAATTCAGCTTGCTTTTGCTCGATTTCCAGATGGATTTGTTTGAGCTTTGCCAGTGCCTGATCTTTTTCCCAATAGGCCTCTTCTATTTGTTTCTTTGCGGATCGTAACTCTAGCTCATAATCAATACGTTTGCCCATCTGCACGAGAATACAATCAAAGACCTCTATGCCTTTACACTCAAAGCGTCTGCCATTTAATAAGTAAGGGACGGCTTGTCCCTTACTGTCCTTCAAATTGATAAATAGCTCTTCTACATGTCCATTCAGATTGATAAAAGGATAGAAGTATGAATGAAAAATAAGCTTGTTGGCCGTAGACATGATAGATTCAAAATGTTTATTTACCAAATCAACCTGCTGATATCCCATCCTATCCAAAAAGGTTTGATTCACATCGAGGATCATTCCTTCATGGGTAATGGAAACATATCCGCATGGCGCATATTTTAAACGGTCATCCATTGTCTAAATATCCTTTCAACACCATAATCTTCTCCATCTCACCCAAGGTACTCATTAATCAAAGTAATGGTCTCCTGGGGATGGCTAATATGTGGATAATGGCCCTTGGCCTCCATTAACCGGAACGTACTGTTATTTAAGTGTCTATGTAAATATTCTCCTACTTCTATAGGAACGATACTATCATCCGAGCATTGCAATATGAGTGAAGGCACTGTCGCTTTAGGCAGATCTTTTCTATGATCCGAAAAAAATGTAACTTCCGCAAATTCTCTAGCGATAATAGGGTCGGCCGAAATAAAGCTTCGTTCCAGCTGTTTAGTCAACATTGGGTCAGGGTTATTCATCGCAAGTGGAGCCATAAAGCTGGCCCAGCCCGCGAAATTCATCTCCATCATATCCAGAAGCTCAGTAATATCACTTTTTTCAAAGCCCCCGAAATAGGCATCTCCCTCATTTAAATAACGTGGGGAAGGTCCGATCATTATCATTTTATCAAAATATTCCGGCCGCTCAATCGAAGCAAGCAAACCGATCATAGAGCTAATAGAATGGCCTATAAAAATAATATCCTTGAGTTCAAATGTTTCGATGACATCTAGTACATCCTGTACATAACCATGGAGAGTATGATATTTATCCGATGTATATGCGCTTAAATCTGAATGGCCTGAGCCTACATAATCAAATAGAACGATTCGATACTTTTTCTCAAATGATGGCGTGATAAACTGCCACATGCTTTGATCACACCCAAATCCATGCGCAAAAAGGATAGTTTTTTCTCCTGCTCCAATGACTTTTACATGATTCCGCACCATAACATCGTTCATTTCATATAACTCCTCTATAGTTAGCATTCTCTCTATTTTGCAGGGTTCCCCTGGAAATATCAAGCGTATAAAAAACTCCGCTAGATTAATCTCTAGCGGAGTTTTATGTAGCCTCCCGTTTGGGTCATCATTTGGCATAATGGTAGCGTGCCGGGGCACACCTTCGTTTAATCCGATAACATTTTGCCTAAAAAGTTGGTTATCGGACCCAGCAGACCTTAAATGCGCCATTATTCCACATTTGGATTACTAACGGACTCCACTGCAGCTATTGGCGCGAAAACACCAAATATGGGCCGTTTTATATGAAATAGCGTCTCTGAAGTCCGAATACCTTCTCAAAAGGCTGAAATTTTGCAAATAACGTCATCTGGGTCCTTAAAACTCCGGGGATAAACTGTTGAGGCAGAGGTAGACAACCAACATTTAGAATGCAGAAGTCCAACCGGCATCAGCAGCGATGATAGCGCCGTTTACAAAACTGGAATCATCCGAAGCCAGGAATAACGCAACTTGTGCGATTTCTTCAGGTGTACCTACACGAGGGATCACAGCCTGTGTTAATTGTGTACGGCTCACGCCGAATTCATTTATATTTTTCATTGAAGCACTGATGTTAGTAGCAGTAGCTCCTGGTGCGATAGCATTACAACGAATCCCTTTGTTGGCATACATAAAAGCTGTATTTTTCGTCAAGCCTACTACAGCATGTTTAGAGGCAGTATAAGTTGCTCCCGCATGGGCACCACTTACGCCACCTGTAGAAGCGGTATTAACGATAACCCCTTTCCCTTTTTCCAGAAAAATAGGCAGTGCTTTACGAGTGGACCGCATTACACTTTTGGTATTGATATCAAAGATAAGATCCCATTTCTCGTCGCTAATGTCGCCAACTGGCTCAAACCCATCCATAATACCGGCGTTATTCACAAGAATATCTAGTGTTCCGTATTCTTTTACTGCGGTATCAATCATGCTATCGATATCTTCAACTAGGGCAACATTTACTTTCAATGCCTTAGCTACTCCACCATTACTGTTGATCCCTGCGGCTACTTGTTCTGCACCTTCGAGATTAAGATCGGCTACAATCACTTTCGCCCCTTCTTTAGCGTACAACTCTGCGATAGATTTCCCCATACCCGATGCCGCCCCGGTAACCACTGCAACTCTGTCTTGAAGTTTCATGTTGGAAGTCTCCTTTACGTTTATCTATAATGTAAATATCAATATATAAAATCTCTTCAACACTTAAAATTTATACCACTCAAGTTTAATCCTCTAAAATTTAAGTATCAATATACAAATGAGACACCAAATGTTCATAAATATATATAACGCAGGATTCTGTTCAAATAGGATTAGAAAATAGACAGTTAGGTGGTCTTCTGTTGCTTAAAAATAATCGGAGAACTAGCAAATCGCGTAAAGAGCTTAAAAACGCATTGATATTACTCATGGAAAAAAAGAATTTCCGCACCATTACGATAACTGATATCGTTACCCTTGCCGACTTAAACCGAGGAACCTTCTATAAACATTATCAAACCAAAGAAGAACTTCTAAATGAGCTAATTGATGATGTGTTGGAGGATTTAATTAAAGCTTATAAAGAACCCTATCTTCATACCGATAAATTTATAGTTAGTGAGCTGACCACCTCGAGCATCAAGATTTTTGAGCATGTGGTCTCTTACTCTAATTTTTATACCATCATTATAAATTCCAATGTTCTGCCAGGGTTCCAAAATAGGATTTGCGACCTCTTAAAGGAGCTCACCAAGCGGGACTTAGTCGCAGTTAATAACACTAATACGAATGTAAATATCGAATTGTTTTCCAGTTATACCGCCTATGCTCTATTTGGATTAATCATAGAGTGGGTAAAAGGCGGATTTAAATATACAGCTAACCATATGGCAGAGCAGCTGATTGAAATTCTGTCTTTTAATTCACACAATGTGATCATCAACACTTCCAATCAACCGATTAAACAGAATTCCATCCCTGTTAACGATAACTAATACATCTCAAACTAAAAAAGCCACTCCAAAATAATGCTGGAGTGGCTTTTGATATGCAATTTATAACCTAAGGTCTTCTGTTCCCACCACCACCGCCACCTGGACCTTGATTAGTGTTTGCGGTTGTTACTCCGGATTCATTGAGCCAAGTTACGCTGCTTGTAATTTCGAACGCTACTACTTTTGTTCCTCCTGTGTATTCACCATCCGTATACAGTCCGTTCGCTTCACTACCAGTCGAGGTACCTCCCGAGTAGAGGGTGTAAGAACCGCCGTCCTTCAGATCCGGTGAACTAATCACCACCGTTTGATAGCTCTTCGAAGGAGCAAAGGTCAGGATCGTGTTGCCTTCGCTGTCCTCTAGATGAACCAATGTTCCAGCCTCCTGGGTCTGAGGGAAGGTCATGCTGACTGCATGTTGGCTAGAGGTGTCAGACGGTGCTTGTGCCATGCCCGAACTTCCCGCAGCCACCAAAGTTCCTCCACTCTGTTCAAAGCTACCGTCGAAATCAAGTGCACCGTTACCGCTATTGGTAGGTCCATTAACAATAACCGTGCCACCCGACATTGTGATGGAGCCGTTCGAATCCAGCCCGTCACCTGAAGCATCGACCGTTAGTGTTCCTCCACTAATCGTTAGCATATTGCTAGCAGAATCGCTGAATTGATCCTGCTCCTGAGGGCCGCCGCCTACAGTCGCCTCATCGTTACCTCCTGCTACATTCACTCCATCATCAGAAGCAACCACATGAGCTTCGCCACCGGAAATCTCGATGTTTGCTCCTTCAATCCCTTCGTAGCTCTTCGTAATATCAATTTTGCCACCGGATATCGCCACCAAGGCATCCGCATGGATTCCATCGTCGCCAGTTTTGATGTTGAATTCTCCATCAGCTATAGCAATGTTACTGTTGCTGTGCACTGCATCATCAGCAGAATCGATGGTAAAGGTTCCGTTGTTTACGCTAATATCTCCTCCAGCCTTCAAGCCTTTAGTACTTGGTGTTTCCGATTCTGTAGTTGTTGCCGTTGTTGTCATTGTTGATGCTTCCGTTGTTGGTATCTCTGGTTTTGTTTCTGGCATTGTCTCAGGTTTGGTTTCAGGTATTGAGGTTCCTGTTGTTCCTGGTGCTTGATCCCCTGTTCCCTGACCTCGGCCACCTCTCATGCCCATACCTTGCCCTTGATCACCTGTTTTCACTTCACCCTTCTCGTTGCCCCCACCCGTAACTAAGGTGTATGTTCCGCCATCTATGACAAGTGAAGTCTCAGCTTGAATTCCATCATTACCAGCCGTAATATCAAATGTTCCTGCTGAAATTGCTATGAAGCCTTTGTCCGTTTCAGTATCGTTGGTTGATTTCATACCATCGCCTTCTGCCGTTATGCTGACATTTCCGTCTTGTACAGCGACAAGATCTTTACCTACAATCCCGTCATCGGCAGCCTTAATTTCAATAGTGCCACCCATAATTTTCAGATCGTCCTTGCTCGTAATTCCGTCATTATAGTTAGCGGAAACAGACAGCTTCCCGGTACCATTAATCGTTAAATCCGCTTTACTGAAGATAGCCGCACTCGGTTCATCTGTAGTTTCATCGGCATACACATAAGTTGCTCCATCAGATACGGAGTTCTCCGTCCCGTCTTCCAAGGTAATGATCACTTTACCCGCTTCTTTAATATCAATTGCAGCACTATCGCTGTTCGTGATGTTCACACCGTTCAGTACCAAGTGCACAGTACCTTCATCCTGATTATTAACTACAATCTGTCCATCACTCAGCTTACCAGACAGCACATAAGTTCCTGCTGCAGTAATTGTCACTGATCCATCCTTAGACTCAGCCCCGGTGCCGTCAACAAGCGCACTTGTTCCAGCCAAAGCAATTTCGGTCGATTGGTCAGCTGTCCAAGTTGTATTAGAATCCTCTTCATCGAACGTCACCAGATCGGACAATTTGACGCTTGCCAGTTGTACTCCCGTGGCAGCCCCGTTCTGAGTTATCGTTGTTCCCGAGGCTGCTGCTGTACCCGCCGCATCAGACTGTGTTGTTGTGGAATTGGTGCTGCAAGCCGACATAAGTAATGCACACAATAGCAAGATTCCTACTTTACTTCCGGTTATATATTTATCCATTTTTCATCCATCCTTTCGTTATCTTAATAGTCATTAGCAGTTGGAGTCATGGTCAGAGACAGGTCTAAATTACCGTTCCGGGTACGAATTGCATCCAAAAATTCCTTCTGGTTCACAGCCTCACCCAGCGTTACAGCGTAGACCAGTTCATATAAACTGCCAAGCTCAGTCGTTCTAATCTTTTTAAGCTCATATCCAACGTTATATTTATTGAATACTTCAGCGAAGGCTTCCTCATATCCCAGACTCTCCGGGATGGTTACCTTTAATGTTTTTTGCGACGTTGTTCTTACACCAAAGTTAGTCCGGTTAAGGATAAACATAAGGGCGCATAGGATAAGGGTGAACAAGACTGCATATCCAAAGGAACCCACTCCACAGGCAAGTCCAGAAGCCATGGTGAACAAAACAAATGTGATATCCTTCGGATCGCCAGGCGCACTTCTAAACCGAATGATGGAGAACGCCCCGGCAAGACTGAAAGCTCTGGCAACATTACTTCCGATAAGCAAAATGATGATTGCCACAATTACGGGCAGCAGTACCATTGTTAGTGTGAAGCTTTGCGAATAGCCGCTTGCATTGGTCTTCATATAGGTGTAGCTAATGATCCCGCCAAGAGCAATAGCTATAAAAATAGTTAGCAGTGCGTTGGTAAACGTTAACTCTGTACTAGTTGCTACGGTAAATAATGAATCAAGCATAGAGGGCACTCTCCCGTTCTGTTTTACTGTTCTTCAGCATTTTTTTATATTCGTTGCCGTACTTGGAGAAGCTTGTACGGTACATTTGATGCTCTGAGAGCATTTTGGCCAGCCAGACAGGAATCGTATTCTCAGCCTTTACTTCCATAAGCCACTGCCCCGGCTCCAGCAAGGGTTCGCCATGAACACCGTGCTCCATCTTCAAATCGTACCGGCGGCTGCGAATATTTGTATCGAATGTAATTCTTAGATCGCGATTGTTTTTACAGAACAACGCTTTTCGGTCATAAGACAGATACACCTTGGGCTGCAAATCATAGCGTGTCAGAAAATATTTGATCTCTTCAATCACCTGTTTATTCATGTAATCCTTGAATTCCGGTTCCATGCCGGTGGCGACAAATTCATAAGCCTCGTTTAATTTGAGCGACGTTCTTCTTTTATTAACAAGACCAAATACCTTCTTCTTGATTTCCAGATACACCTTCGTATCTTGATTTGGAACACCGTAAGCTCTTAAACGAAGCTTCTCTTTGTACTTGGGCTTCGCAAGACTGTTACGAATCAGGGTGTTGTGCTCCGTGTCATAATATAAGTTGGTTATGGAGTAAAACTCATGTTGCTTGTTGAAATCGTCTAGTTCCATGTATTCAAGCAATTGGTTATAAAATTTATAGTAGGCTTCGTTGTCCAACAAATATTTGTTCTCATAACGGTTGAATACCTCAATCGCCATATGTGATCAATCCTTTCTCTTTATCGTTGTCTCGTGTGCTTATGAATGTATCTTAGATCCCAAACCTTTAATGAATCTTAAATGGTTTTACAAATTATTGATTATCTTTTACATTCCCTTAATAGTTGGAGAAGACCGCAGACGACTTTAACCGGTGTACATCGTAACTGCGTTGAATGTTGGACTTCCGGCCGCTGTTGTCTCTCTTCATTAAGGTTCAATAAAGGTAATACTGATATAATGACCTCAATAACAAATACTGGTTCTATGTAGGGGATGGCAAAACCATGAGAATATTAATAGTAGAAGACGAGCTTCATCTCGCTGAAGCCTTAACTCAAATATTAAAAAAACATAATTATTCGGTGGATGCAGTCCATGACGGCAGGTCGGGTCTGGATTATGCACTGAGTGGAATCTATGATTTGCTGCTGCTCGACATTATGCTGCCTGAGATGGATGGGGTTAGCGTCCTCAAGATGCTGCGAAAAAAGGGGATACCCACTCCCGTTATCCTGCTTACTGCAAAGGGTGAGATTACAGATATGGTCACTGGGCTGGACTATGGGGCTGACGATTATATCGCCAAACCTTTTTCCTCAGAGATCTTATTGGCAAGAATAAGGGCTGTACTAAGACGTAAAGGCGAGGTGATACCGGATGATGCTTTAAAGTTCGGGGATATTGAACTGAATACATCCAATCTGAAGCTTACCGTGGGTGGCAAAGAGATCAAGCTCAATCTAAAGGAATGTGAACTATTGGAGCTTCTTATCTTGAGGAAACAAGCCGTAACCTCCAAAGAACAAATTATTGAGAAGCTGTGGGGCTTCGATTCTGATGCTGAGCACAATAATGTAGAGGTGTATATTTCTTTTTTGAGAAAAAAACTGACCTTCTTAAATTCGACCGTACGTATTAGTACGATCAGAAACGTAGGGTATGTATTAGAGGTGACGGCCTAATGTTCACGAAGCTCAGAAATCGGTTTCTTATTGTTAACTTAGTCACTATCTCGGTGATCATGCTGGTGGCCTTCATCTCGATTTATGTAATTACGTACCAAGATGTCCAAAACAATATTCAGATGGATCTTCACAGAATCATGGAAAACTACAAGTCTCCCGGTGGTGATACAGGACGAATGGGCTCAACTAAGGGAAGTTCCCAGTTACCCCATGCTGATAATAAACGTATGGATAACGGGACTCCACCTCCTGAACGGTCAGTCTCATTTATGCTGAAGATAGATACAGCGTCGAACCTCATAGGGAAAGATTCCAAATTTACTATGGACGATGAATTTTATAATACGGCTCTGCAAGAAGCGCTAAGTGCCGGTAAAGATACCGGAAGGTTCACCTTGGATAGCAGCAAATGGATCTTCAACATCCAGCATACGAGTGATGGGGCGATGCTTGTATTTCTGGACATCACTGCAGAGCAAAAAATCCTCACCAATTTAATCTATACCTTCTCTGTAGTTGGTTCGGTGATGCTGATTATCTTGTACTTCGCTAGCCGCTTTTTTGCTAATCGTTCAATTGCGCCGGTAAAGGAGGCTTTTGAGAAACAGAAACAATTTATTGCGGATGCTTCCCATGAGTTGAAGACGCCGTTGACCATTATTAACACCAATGCGGATGTTCTCCTGTCCAACAGTGATGACACCATTCACAATCAGTCCAAGTGGCTGCACTATATCAAATCGGAAACAGAGAGAATGACCAGCCTGACCAATGATCTGCTGTACCTGACCGAGATGGACGATTCCAGATCGAGAATGATTTATTCGAAATTCAATCTGAGCGACGTGGTTGAAAATATCATTTTAACGATGGAAGCTGTAATCTTTGAGAAGCATATTTCCCTTGAATATGACATCGAGCCTGATCTGACAGTGCTAGGCAATAGTGAACAGATCAAACAAGTGATTATGATCCTCTTGGACAATGCTGTAAAATATTCGAACCCTAAAGGCTCAGTCACCTTATCCCTTAAAAAACAACATAATGACATGGTATTAGCAGTCACTAATACGGGGGAGGGCATTGCACCGGAGCACTTAGCGAGCATCTTTGACCGATTCTACCGTACAAATGCTTCCCGGGCGCGTAAACAAGGGGGATATGGCCTAGGGCTGGCGATTGCCAAATCCATTGTTGAACAGCATAAAGGAAAAATTTATGCCAAAAGTTTCGTCGGCGAGTCCACCACGTTTTACGTACATCTTTCATAACTACAAATAAAAAAGACTCAAACCCTATTATCACTAAGGTTTGAGTCTTTTTATTTATTTTACACTTCGCCCCAATAAATTTCGGTCTTATAATCAAAAAACACTTGCCCACTCTGGTTATTTCGTTCAAATATATTCCGCAGCTCAGTCATCATATTCTCATAGCTTGGATCTCCGGGGACCGGAGTGTAGGAAGACGATCGAAGCCGCCCGCTTAAGCCCTCCAAATCAAACACCTGCTGATTGCTAAAATACGCTACTTGCATCTGTTCTTTCTTGAAAAAGGAGCTAAGGATCTCAGGGGTAATGTTCTTATGATTAACTTGAGTGTAGTTCGTGCCGAAGGTCTGCAGTAGCTGCTCATATTCCTCCAGAAATGGGGTACCGTAAGTAAGCCGGGAATTCCATATCAGAATAACTTTTCCACCCGGTTTTAGAATCCGCTTGAATTCCAATTGCGTTGCGTCCCTATCAAACCAGTGAAACGCTTGGGCGCATACTATAAAATCCATCGACTGATCTGATAATTCTGTATGTTCAGCAGACCCCGGCGATACAGAGAAATGGTTATCCTTTGCGAACTTCTCTTCCGCAGCTCTACGCATTTCCGGATTGGGTTCAACGGCAGTCACACAACTCCCGCGCTCCAGAAGTAATGCTGAGAATATTCCTGTTCCTGCACCAATATCAGCAATATCACAATTGGGTTGGAGCCCAATAGTATTGTACAAATAATTAATGGCTTCTCCAGGATAGCTCGGCCGATATTTCACATACGAATCTACCCGATTAGAAAATATTTCTTTGCTATTCATCCTTCGTCTCCTCCTAGGCGCTCAGGTTCATATTCACTTAATTTACCTTGGTAAACCAATCTCAGCCGATCACTTTGGCGAAAATCATCCGGAGTAACGAGTGCAGGCAGCTTATTCCATAACTTAATACCCGACCGCTCTAGAATTTCCGCTACAAATTGCGAACAAAAATAAGAGTTGCTGAATTCGACAGGCTCCTTCAGGGCAATGCCAATTACGCCGAGAATATTATAGAGATACTTTTGACGGCTTCGGATAAAGACTTGCAAGACCCGCTCCATTTTCTCCACTTCGCGGGCTGTAACTTGAAGTTCATATAGGACACATGTTGTATTTGGATATTTGCTGAACGTACCTGTCTTAATATCCTCCTTCACAAACCCTCCATTCAGGGGGTTGCTCGGATGCTTCCTGCCAAAGCTATACAGCTCGGAAAGCTCCCGATTAAAGGAGATCGAGGCATGATTATACGGTGCTTTCGTATAGCCTTGAATGAGCTTCGTAAAAAGCGTCCCGGTATTCGTCAGTAATATAAAGACCGATGGATCTGCTGCCATTTACAATTTTCCCCTTATCAAGTTTGAGCGTTTCCTTCATAATAACATATGAACCCATTAATGGAATCTACTCTAGGACAAGTTGGTGATCAGTTATCGACCGCTCTTTATTAACTATAATTCTTATCTTTGCGGCCTTATCGGCCATTCACTTGATGTATGTAGTTATAGGGAAGCTACAGCCAAATAAGGATTATACGGGCATTGGCTTCCGCATCAAGACGTGGTGGGGAATGCTTTTTATCTTTTGCCTAGCTACCCTATTTAATCCCGTCGTCTCTCTGCTGTCTCTCATGGTGCTCTGCTTCTTTGCACTGAAGGAGTATTTCTCTATGATGAAATCACGAAAATCCGACCGCAGGCTATTTCTCTGGGCTTACTTATCCATCCCGTTGCAGTTCTACTGGATTTATATCGAGTGGTACGGAATGTTTATTGTCTTCATCCCGGTTTATGTATTCTTGCTCCTACCGCTGCCCAGAATGATTAATAAAGGCACGGTTGGTTTTATGCGTAGTGTCAGCTCCACCCAATGGGGGCTTATGCTGATGGTATTCGGACTTAGCCACTTGGCCTACTTTCAATTTGCTACACCGGAGTATGGAGCGGGGCTTGTACTTTTTCTAGTAGTGCTAACGCAGCTCAATGATGTGGTCCACTATCTGGCATCACTTTATGTAGGGAAGCGGAAAATAGTTCCCACCGCCAATCCGTATTTGACTTGGGAGGGTTTCGCTTTCGCATTTGTCATCACGACAGGAGTTTCCTATCTAATCTATCCCTACCTGACGCCGCTCAACCCAATCTTCGGGTTACTGTCAGGCATGTTGATCAGCTTGAGCGGCTTCTTTGGCAGTTTAACGGTTTCCGTGTTAAAGCGGGATCTGCTAATCGGCGATGGCGATAAATTCGTGGCATTGAAGCAAAGCCATTTAAGCCGGATCGATAGCTTGACCTACACTTCACCGGTCTTTTTTCATGTCATTCGTTATTTTTTTGACTTCATGTAGATCATCTGATAGGGGGCTTGAATCAGCCCTTCCATGAATGATTATGCAGTATCTTCACCATCTGTTCTTGCTGGCTGGCGAACTGCTTATATCGATGTCCGTTGGCGCCCGAGGGGTGGGGAAATCCCCATAAGCAGCGTTGTTTATCAAGCTCACCTACGGACACAAGGAGTTGAAGTATACTTTCCACTGTTTTTCCTAAGGGAATAATTAAGGCCCGGCTCAGTATGTTCAGCTCCTCACGCAAGGACGATAATGCCTGCGCCCTGAGGAATGAATTTGAAAGTAGCTTGGGCTGGGCCCCACTATAATTTTTCTTATCCACGAACACAGGAAAACGCAATAAAGAGCTGGTGTGCAGGATCGTCTGCTGCTGCTGAAATAATTCTTCACAAGAGGTTAGGTTCAAGTGTTGATGCAGTTTAAGTGTATCTAACATATGAATTAACGTGTTCCGCATGGAGCCTGCGAATCTGGCCGCTTCCTTTGCTGTCCTACATACTTCTTCATCTGACAAACCAGCTTCCAGACCTATGATCGCTTCTTGTATTGCTATGCCCATTTGTGTGAACCCGGGCGTTAACCCTATAATGATCACCTTAGCAGAAGGATTAATGTACTCATTATGGGGGGCATAATACATTTCCACCTTGCCATTACGCTCCATTAGAAGCTTATCCACCTGCAGATCCTCTTTAGTTAGCACTGTACCCTTCGGGAGTGAGAGAATCGCCGATTTATACTGTTGCAGATAGGTAGAGAGGAGCATATCATCTACCTCACAGGTCTCTATTTGTTATCGAACCACTCACCAGACGGCCTTCGTACCAGACGGCTTGGCGCTGCGCTCTTCGGGCTACTGCTTCAGCCGAACAGCTGGCATGCACCAGCACAAAGCTAGCAGTGTCGCCAACCTTTGGCCATACCTGCTCGCCTTTTGGATCAAGGGGTGTTAATCCTCCTGTTATAAATCCGAGGGATTGAGATAATGCCAATTCGTCATTGCAGCCGTACAACTCCGCGTAACGCCCTGCCTTCTCCAGTTGATCTCCATTTCCAAAAGGGGACCAGTGATCAGTAAGGCTATCCGTTGCCAGCTTCACTTTTACCCCTTGGCTGTGCAGCATTGGAAGTGGCATTATCATTCTTCCAATAGGCACTGTGGATGCAATAGTCATACCCAGTGATGCCATCCGCTTAGCTACCTCTTCTGCCTCTTGCTGCTGAGCTCCTGCGAACCAGAACGCATGACTGACCGTGACCTTTCCTTGCAAGCCAGCTTCTTCCGTCAGATCAGCTAACCGCGTCAGTGTTTTCTTTCCCGCTTCTTTTCCATCATGTAAATGAATATCAATGCCGGCATTACTCATCACTGCTAGTTCCACCATCGTCTGAAGTGACTTCTCGATATCTCCATCCACCGTATAAGGATCTACTCCACCTACAAAGGTTGCCCCCTCTGCCAGAGATTGTTTTACCAGCTGCACAGAATCCGAGCGCAGCAGGCCATGTTGCGGAAACGCCACAATTTCAGATGAAATTTTGCCCGCGAATGCATTTAATGCTTGTACAGTCGCTTCTAATCGTTGCAAGCCGCTGACAGGCTCAATATTGCAATGGCTGCGCACATGTGTGGCACCAAACCCCTGAATAAGCGTCAGGATGCTCTCTGCTTGTTGTCTCGCCATGGGCAGCAGCTTAGGCAATAATACCTTCTCTTCCTCAATCCGTTCGAAAACACTGGACGCAGGCTTTACCGCTCTCCAAGGTCCATCGAAATATGTTTTATCTAAATGGATATGTGCTTCTTCGAAAGAAGGCAGCATCAACAACTCTTTACAGTCATATTTCGGGAGCTGGCTCTGAAGCTCGATGTCTGCTCCAACAACTTCTGAAATCTTATCCCCGTCAATGCGGAGATGACAAATCTTCGTATTCGTACCCGCTACTTGCCCATCCTCAATAACATAACCTTGTTCTAATCTTATATTGGTTAACCAGTAAGAAGCATTCAACATGCTACCCCATCCTTTTCTCAACAATTTATATAGGTACGGACCGCTTTACTCTAAATGTTACCATAGCCCTTGCCATATAAAAAATGATTGAGAAATTTCAATAGCTACAGATCAATCTGCCCCCGATGTTTGACTCTGGATCTAGCTTCTCTACTATAACTAACTTCCTTGTTCAGCAGTTCATCCATCCGCAGACACTTCAGACCCTTTTTATCCATTTCTTTTAAGACTTCTTCTAATCCAGTGATCATATTCAAGGGCGCTTCTTCATCTGCCCACGGTGTATCTCCGCTGTCGTGTAGAACAATGATTGAGCCTGGTTTTATTTTTTTTATTAAGGCATCCTTTAATTGTTCTGCACTCAGTGACGCTTTCCAATCTCCGACCATGACAGACCACAATACGATTCGATAAGATTCTCTTAGCAAAAAGAAATCCCCTAGATTAAGAAGCCCCCAAGGTGGGCGGTAAAAGATAGGCCGCTCTCCTGTAATTCGCTCAACAATGTCTGCTGTGCGATCTACTTGCTTCCGTCTATTGGTCCAGGGGAACTGGATCCAGTTGGGTGTATGAGTATAATTATGAATGCCGATTTGGTGCCCTTCTCTGTGCATACGCTCGATCAGTTCCGGATATTTCTGCGCTTTTTTGCCCAATACGAAGAAGGTCGCCTTTATGCCATGCTCTTTTAATAGATCTAGAAGTTCAGGTGTATAACAAGGATCCGGACCGTCATCGAACGTAAACGCAATTTCCTTCTCTGCACCTACCTCCGAGTGAACCCCCCATCCCAATATTCGGGTAAGTGCAAAAGGAACGATCATATAAAGAACAATCACATCCACTGCTAAAATTATGAAGGCCCACATTAGGAAGCCGCCTCTGTCTTACGCGGGGCAAACCGCGCTTTCAAGGACTGCTTGCTAAGCACAAGCATCATGGGAGATAACTTCTCTGTGCTGTCCTCTACACGATGTTTCCCTTCCGGATGCAGCATGCGCAGTAAGAAACGAAGGTATATCCCGAACCAGTGCCGCTGCCATTTGGACTTGATAGGGCGCTGCTCAAACCCTATTCCATGAATAATCCCCCGGTGAAGCAGTGTAATCCCGGTTAGCGCATTTACTTTGCTTAGTTCCGGATTGCTGTCTAGATCACGACTGATCTCCTTCATAGCCTCGCGAAGCATGCGTGCCGTACGGATTCCGGCCCGATCTGCGCCAAGCGTACGTGTCAGCTGCACAATCTGGCGATTGTCCAAATGAAGCTCACCCACCCAATCTCCCGGAAGTATCCGTTGCCCATCTTGGCAGACCAAACTTTCTCCGTGATATTTCAACACTACCAATTTACATATCCCATATCTACGCACGGACTGACTACGAAATTTGGTGATGACAGCAAATAGGTTCTCCCAAATCATCCAAAGGGACTGTGAGAATAATTTTATAAATGGAACTGAGGTTACCATCATTTTTCCTTCTTTCCTGTTTAAATTTATCTTCTAGCAAAATCCTTCACTAAACGCCGTGTATACCTGCCGATCATCTTTACCAGACTGTTTCCGAGATAAGCACCTATCCATAGAGACACTGCACCTAACAACATGAAGAAAAGTGAGATGTTTAATGATTTATTTTCAATCCCAAATAGCGATATAGAGGACACATCTAATAAATACAGGACAGGTGACAACAAGAGAATAATAGGGGTCAAGTAAAAAAGAGTGGCGCAAATGAGACTGACCATGCCGATTCCAAACTGCAACATCAACCCTAAAATCGCTCTCCAGTTATGTTCATCCAAAAACTCTGCCTTAACCCTTTCCCACAAGCTGCCTTCTTCTTGAGATCGGGTTGGGAGCGTGCGAACCGAGATATCCGTATAGACTTTAGTTCGAATTCGCTCATGCTGTAAAAAAGTCTCGGTAGAACGCAAAACATAATAAAGGATCGGGATCCCCACTAAGGTGAAGGACATCGAAACTCCAAAGGTAATGCCCACCAAATAAAAACAAAAGTAAAATAGCCCTGTGGCAAAAGTAATCAATAAGAAACAGAAATTCCTCACATGTTTCCTGATTATTTGATTCATGTTTTTCTCTCCCTCTCTGCAATAAAAATTGTTCATATCTAAGCAACTCCTATGCTAGTGCTTTTGGTGTAAAATCGACCAGTGCCATAATGTCATATGACAAAAAAAACACCCTACTGCCTACTCCCACAAGGGAAAGCAAACAATAAGGTGCTCATCAATTTCAAATACTCCGGTCAGGATTAATCCGAAATGCCAAAAGCCTTCTCGACTGCCTCCTCACGGTTTCGTACCCCGAGCTTAGCATAGATGGTGGACGCGTAATTTCTCACCGTTCCATCGGACAGATATAGTTTAGCGGCAATAGATTTATAACGCATTCCCTTCGAGAGGCATTCTAGAATCTCCAGCTCACGCGAGGTCAGCCCATATTCATTATTCTTCTCCGTCGGCGGCGCCTCTGAAGCTGGATGCATCTCATAGTGATCAATTAATACATTCGTAATATCGGGTGTAATCATCTTTACGCCCCGATGTACGAGACGTATTCCTTCGAACAGCTCCTGCGGCTCGGTAGACTTTAACAAGTAACCATCTGCCCCATTTTGCAGTGCCTCGACTGCCATATCTGCTTCTTGAAAAGTAGTCAGGATCAACACTCGTACCCCTGGCCATTTTTGCTTAATAAGCTTAGTCGCTTCTGCACCGTCCATGCCTGGCATATTTAAGTCCATCAGCACCACGTGAGGTTCTTCCTGCTCGCAGAGGCTTATTGCTTGTTCACCATTCTCAGCTAACCCAATAATCGCAAAATCCGGCTCCTGCTCTAGAATAATTCGCAGACTATCGCGGATATAGGGTTGATCATCCACCAGCAATAAACGAACCGTTTCCTCCTGTATCTCTTCAAGCCTTGGTAAACTGCAGGTCACTAAGGTTCCTTCCCCTGGCTTAGAGTAGAAATACACCTGTCCTTGCAAGTTGGAGGCACGCTCCTTCATCGCATTGACACCAAATCCTGCTTTTAAATCTTCAGTGCCTAATCCATTATCCTGCACATCCAGCCGAATCAACTTCTCTTCATAATGTAAGCTGATGACAATTTCAGTGGCGTGACCATGACGTGCAGCGTTGGTTATCGACTCCTGCAAACATCTGTATAGTGCCATTTGGGCCTGCTTAGATACTGTATACGGCTCTCCGAATGTTTTTAAGCGAATCTTAACCTTGGAGAAGGCCTGGAAATCATCCACTAATTTCTGCAGGGACTGCATTAGCGTCAATGAATCCTCCGAAGCGCCCACATGGTGCAAATATCGCCGAATATCATCCAAGCCATTGCGGGTTAACTTTAACAAGGCATCTATTTTGTGCTCTCCTCCAGAAGTATTCACCTCCGAACGTAAAGTCTCTAGCCCCATAATAATTGAAGTATAAGAATGCCCCACCGTATCATGCAGATCTTTGGATAAACGATCTCGTTCTTCCAGAAGTGTCATACGCTCAACTTGCGAGATGTACTGCTCTAAAACAGCATTTTGGTCCTTAATAATTCTGCCCTGCTTGTGGTTCACCACCAGTAAATGAAAAGCAAACCCAAGCGTATACACCAAACCCATGTTAACAATCATCGATACAGCATCCATTTGTTGTGACAATCTAGATAACATAACTGGAATCAAAATGACCGTGATCGGAGCTGTCCAGCGATAGGACTTCTGTGCACTATTGCTGGCGATCATAAAAGCGATAGGCAGAAAAGTTACGTACGATTCAGGAAACAAAGCAGCCAAATATAAACAAAGCCCACCCGAAAAAAGGATCTCCGCGATCAGATAATACTTGTAATGCAGCTGCAAACAAAACCAAGGCACAGAAAAAGAGACCACGCCCCAAACAAACGCGATCCAGAAAGGAATCGTAAAATCCTCCGAAAGATAACACATGGTGACCAAAAAAGAAGTAGAAAAACAAATCCGAAACAGGAGGACGAGCCAATCGTACCAGAACCACTGTTTGACCAGATTAAACAAGGCATTTCCCCCTATATACTCTGCTGACTTAATCTTTATTATAGTGTAACCCCTTAAGGACTCACTAGTTACAAAAAGTCATGAGTTGAGATGACATTTTTACTAATGGTGTATAGTGTAATTGATCATTCAATGTCCCTCTGAATAACCAGCTTTTTAAAGCAAAGCCCAGACTGTATGATAGTACATATGATTTGTCCATAAAATTGTAGTAAACCAATAGGTCCGTAAATTTTATAACGTATGACCAGTATCGGGGGAATAATAACTATGTTAGCCGCACTACTTCATGGCATTGCACTAGCCTTTGGATTAATTCTTCCACTTGGCGCACAAAATGTCTTTGTATTTAACCAAGGGGCCTCGCAGCCACATTTTAAAAAGGCCATTCCCGTTATTGTTACAGCCGCTTTATGCGATACCCTGCTTATTTTATTAGCCGTATTAGGTGTTTCAGTCCTTGTGTTTGCCATCCCCGTTCTGCAGACCGCTTTATTTGCTGTAGGACTTTTATTTCTTTTGTATATGGGATGGTCTATCTGGAAAAGTACACCGGCATCATCAGCACAAGACGCAACCCCTTTATCCTCCAAAAAACAAATCCTGTTCGCGCTGTCCGTTTCTTTATTAAATCCACATGCGATCTTGGATACTATCGGCGTTATTGGCACTAGCTCGCTTAGTTATACAGGCGTAGACAAAGTTGTATTTGCTGGCGCGACTATCCTAGTGTCATGGATTTGGTTCTTTGGGCTGGCTGTAGCCGGAAAAACTGTAGGACAAATCGACGCCAGTGGCAAAATCATGCGGATCATTAATAAGATCTCCGCGATCATTATTTGGATCGTTGCTGCTTATATTGCCTTCAAGCTTTTTTAAATGGAGGAAAAAGAATGCTGTACACCAATTTGCCGTATAATTATGTCCAATTTACACCATAATGTACTAGAATTTTGACTTACGGCGCAGAATGAGGTACATTACAATTTGGACGAACAATTAACAAACCAAAATACTATAATGTTCGCATTTAGAGGTGTAAATTATGAAAGAAGTATTCGATTATGAAGATATTCAATTAATTCCTGCAAAATGTATCGTAAACAGCCGTTCGGAGTGTGATACATCAGTCACCCTCGGTGGGCATAAATTTAGATTGCCGGTGGTACCTGCCAACATGCAAACCATCATTGATGAGAAGATCGCTATCTCCTTGGCGCAAAATGGCTATTTCTACATTATGCATCGTTTTGAACCGGAGAAACGTACGTCTTTCATCAAAGACATGCACTCCCGTGAATTAATCGCATCCATCAGCGTCGGAGTTAAAGAAGAAGAGTATGATTTCGTCGAACAATTATCCAAAGAACAGCTGGTTCCGGAATTCATCACAATTGATATTGCACACGGCCATTCCGAAGCAGTTATTCGGATGATCAAACATATTAAACAATACCTGCCTGCTAGTTTTGTTATTGCAGGAAATGTAGGAACACCTGAAGGCGTTAGAGAATTAGAAAACGCTGGAGCTGATGCTACTAAAGTTGGGATTGGACCAGGGAAAGTATGTATCACTAAGATCAAAACTGGATTCGGTACAGGCGGCTGGCAGTTAGCTGCACTACGCTTGTGTGCCAAGGCTGCAAGCAAGCCAATTATTGCCGATGGTGGCATTCGCACACACGGTGATATTGCTAAATCCGTACGATTTGGCGCTTCTATGGTCATGATTGGTTCGCTATTTGCCGGTCATGAAGAATCTCCGGGTGAAACCATTGAAATCGCTGGGAAGCTCTATAAAGAATACTTTGGCTCCGCTTCAGAATACCAAAAAGGTGAAAAGAAGAACGTCGAAGGTAAAAAAATTGCGGTTGAGCATAAAGGGGCTTTAGCAGAAACCCTAAGAGAAATGGAGCAGGATCTTCAATCCTCCATCTCTTATGCAGGTGGCAATAAATTAGAGGCTATCCGTAATGTGGATTACGTTATCGTTAAGAACTCCATTTTTAATGGAGATAAAGTCTATTAATTGAATACACAGGTGGGCAGGATGACTTAGGTCAATCTTGCTCACCTTTTTTTATGAGAACGAGTTCCGCTGGCCTACTTTGGGGTAATGGTAAGAATAAACTTCTATTAGATCACAATAGAGAGGATTATCCTTATGCGGCAAGCTATGATTATTATTAACCCCTCATCCGGTAAAGAGGAAGCCAGCCAATATGTCAGATACGCAACAAGAGTTCTAAGTGACAAAGACTACTCCGTTACGATCAACGAGACGGAAAAAGAACTAGACGCCACTCGTTATTCCATCACTGCTTGTGAGGAAGGTTATGACCTGGTTGTCTCCATCGGCGGGGATGGCACGCTTCACGAGACCATTAATGGTCTTATCGATCAGGAACACCACCCAAGATTAGGTGTGGTTCCTTTAGGAACGGCTAATGATTTCGCCCGTGCACTACAAATTCCACTGAATCCCGAAATAGCCATTCAAACCCTTGCCTCCTCTAACCTAAAAAACGTAGATATCGGTCGCTTAAATGACCGCCTATTCGGCAACGTTGTTGCTGTAGGTTCAATTGCCGGATCATTATCCTCTGTATCCTCCGAAGATAAAACCAAACTCGGCTCATTGGCATACTTGAAAGAAGGTCTTAAACAACTTACAAGCCCTACAGCCCACCCCCTTGTCATTCACCATGATGAACAATTATGGCAAGGAGACTCCTTACTCTTTCTCGCCGTATTAACCAACTCCGTCGGCGGGTTCGAGAATCTAATACCGGATGCTGCGGTGGACGACGGTCTGCTTCATTGTTTTATTATTTTGGACCTCAGTATATTCAATACCATTACAGCCAGTATATCTTTACTGCTAGGTACCCTTAAGGATCATAAAGACGTTGTCTATTTCACAGCCCACAATGTAAGTGTAAGCTCTCCAGAAACCGTAAGAACCAATGTAGATGGCGAAGAAGGTCCAACTTTGCCTATTACGCTAAGTGTTCTCCCTCGTCATATCCAAGTCATTGTGCCAGAAGTGGACTAACAAACAAAAAGCAGTCTGGAACTCAAAAAGTTCCAGACTGCCCTTAATTTATGGACGCCCCGATCCATATCTTCCTGCTAATCAAATGACTAAGAAGTTATTTCTATTCCACTACAATAAATTTTTTGCCTAATAACCACATTCCGCCGCTAATCCCTAAGAAATAAATAGGCATCGTCAGTAATGAACCATTATGAAGAGTGCTCATTCCCCACGTCGCCAAGCTAACAAGCAAATAATAGCCCAAGCTGAATATCGCACCTGCTGTTCCTACAACATCCTGAAATTGAACAAGAGCAAGACTTAGACAATTAGGTAAAGCAATCCCTGCACCCATTAATAGGACAAACAGCGTTATTAAAATACATACGATCACTATCATATCCGGCAGCGAGTCAAGACTGCTTGCGATTGTTAATAGCAAGGCTCCGCCCGCCATTACTAGACAGCCGATATGGATTATTTTTTCTGGGGCATAGAGGGTTAATAACCTTTTGGAGATCATTGCTCCTACAATCGACGCCAAAGCCACAATAATGCCGAGAAAACCATAGACTCCTGGCGAAATCTGAAAGTGTTCAATAAATATAAAAGGAGCTTCAGCATAATAGCTGAACAAGATTCCGTTAATGCCTCCAATTAGTAATCCAAACACCAATACACGTGGCAATGCGAGCATTTTTTTGACTATAGGCAGAATAGCCACCTTTTTTCTCATGGAAACATCAGTGGTTTCTGGCAGCTTCCAAAAAGCATACATAAATAACAACACACTCATCATTACTAATGTAAAGAAAACCGCTCGAAAACCAAAAGCTTGATCCACCCATCCGCCAATTAACGGACCTACTGCGGGAGTAAAAGCAATGACCGCCGAGATTTGGGCAAACATAACATGCCGTTTATTCCCGGAGACACTCTCACGAAGAATGGTTTGGGTAATAATCGAACCTGTTGCTGCTCCAAACGCTTGTATAAACCGGCTGACTAACAGCAGATGAATGGATTCTGAGTAAAAACACATCAAGCTTCCCATACCGTATACAAGAAGACCAGCCAGCATGGAAGATCTCCGCCCGATGAAGTCAGACAACCAACCCCAGCTAAAAACACCTATAGCAAATCCAATAAAATATATACTTAACGTTAACTGTACAGAACTATTGGTGGCCCCAAGTGCTACTGCGATATCCGGTAACGATGGGGTGTAAATCGTCTCACTAATTTGCGGAAAAGCCACAAGAACAATCATTAAAAGTAACGATGGTGCTGCATATTTTTTCATCTTATTTTCGCCCTCCTACAAGCTTATATCCTCGAACAACTACAAGAATATGAGCCTAGCTAGGGAAATGGGGGCATCATTATGGCAAGACGACTATAAATCATCATGTTAGAAAATCACCTTTCATTGTTATGCTTTCATTGTTTTATAGGAGGGCTTACCCGAAAGATATCAGGCAAAGATTTGAGTTCAATTATTCAACCAAAACATCATTATACACGGTAATAGAAAAGCTCTCAAACGAATCGCTTCGCCTGAGAGCTTATTTAGGTTAGGAATTTTGTTCTGATAATCCATGTATAGTTACGCCAACAGCGCTGGATTTCTTTTTGTCCTGAGAAGCATGTAGCTTTACCATCACAAATCTTGCAAACGGCTGTATTAATATACTTTCAGCGAACAGTGCAATCAGGAAATTTCTTGGCCAATTGGCTAAGAAGTGATTAAACGTTTGAGAACTCAACCCGTTTCCGATAATGTCTCCAATAAACGTCATACAAAATGACATCCCTAGTACGGTGAACAAGATACGGAATAGGATTTTGGCGTTGAAGCTATCGGTGGCTTGTGTGAATGTAGCTGTCAGCTTTTCGGCAATACGGCCAATAACAACAGGCTCAATAATCATGACAATTACCCAAATGATCGGAAACACCTTAAGAATCGTTAAGGCAACCTCACCATTAAATTCTCCAACCCCTAAAATGATATTTATTGAAGACATAAACAGTACCGTCAGTGTACAAATGATTGCACCATATAATGCCCCCTCCTTACCGTTTCTTGGTAATCTTACTTCTTGATTCATGATGTTCTTCCTTTCAATATTGTCGGTAATAGTTTGGCGATAGTTTTTAAGGGAGTTGTAGATTTTTGCGTTAGGCACAACATCATCGCCCCTTCAATCGAAGCCGTCATCCACAAAGCCATATCGGAGGCTGATTCCTGCGAATAACCTTCAGTTACAAGCTTATCGCAGTAAATTCGTTCCATGTTCTCATAGAGCAAGCTACATGCCTGGCGAACAGGTTCACTCACCGTAGCCATTTCACTGACAATACTGCTAAAGGTATATCCGGTAATCGTGCCCTCAGTTTCTAAGTTGTGAACTAACTTGTCGATCATGGATTGTGTAGCTGCTAACGTCGATGGATGCTTTTTAAAAATATCCTCAATATCTATCGTAATTGCTTCATTTAAGCCCTTTAAACAAGCAATTAATAGTTCTTCTTTTCCATTTGGAAAATGATGATAAAGCGCTCCTTTGGTCACATTACAGGCTTTTAAAATTTCACTCACGCCTACATTTTTATATCCTTTTTGCTGAAAAAGAAGTGTCGCCGTCTCAATCATTAGCGATTTTGTATCCACAATAACGTACTCCCCCTAACATACCAACCGGTCTGTTTGTTATTATAACAATATAAAAATGATTAATGTAAGTCTTTTTTGCTTTTTTTCAAAAAATATTTCATTATTTTCATTTATAACCCCAAAAAAAGCTTAGAAAATTGTGTCGAAAGTGGAATTGTTGCAGTATCACTTGGATTAATGATATCATTCTGAGGAAACTTATCTTACTTTAAATATGAAGGAGGAATACCCGGTGAAAAAGAGATCGCTAAAATATCTATCTTTTGGTATTGGGTATTCTACTGCTGTTTTTTTCTAGAATTAATTATTGATAGGATAGGTCTGTCAAAAATTAAAAGAAACTAAAAAACAGCGGAGATATATAACTTAGATATCGTTATGTATCTTCTATTTAAAGGAGAATTCACAAAATGAACTTAAATAATAATGTTATTACAAGATATAATCCAGAAAATATTGCTAAACCGGTTGGTAACTATAGTCATGTAACAAAAATAAGTAGAAATGCTGAAATGTATGTATTTTCTGGCCAAATTGGAATCGATCAAAACAATCATATCCCTACAGATTTTAACCAACAGGTAACAAATACGATGAGTAATATTGTTGAGGTCCTTTCTTCTCAAAGGCTAACACCTGATAACGTAATCAAAATCAACATTTGGGCTACGGAAGAAATCGATTGGAACCATTTCTATGAAGGTTGGAATAAAGTATTCGGTATGACACCTCCTTCAATGACAATTGCTTATATTAAAGGATTAGGGTTACCTGAATTAAAAATTGAGTTAGATGTATGGGCTGCTGGTTAAACCCTAAATCAAGAGGGACTAATTTAATATTCTGTACACCAAACGAGCCTAAGAAGAAATTCTAAAGGCTCTTTTTTCTACCCCCCTCTATAACAGCAAAAAGGGCTCAGTTTCCTGAGCCCGCAAATACTTACTCTACTACGTTTTTATATCTGAAGAATTGTCCCAACATTCCACGTTCTCCAAACCCTCTATGCTATCTTTATAAAAGACAGGGTCCTTGCCTGCGCGCTTCTGGCGCTTATAATCCTGCAGGGCGGCAAAGGCCACCTTAGATAATAGAAGAATAGCGATCAAATTCACGATGACCATGAAGCCCATAAATAAATCAGCCAAATCCCATACCAATTGAACCTTAGCTACGGAGCCAAAAATAATCATCGCCAAGACGCTGTATCTATAGAATAGTAATACTTTTTTATTGGAGTTCAAGAATTCTATATTGGTCTCACCATAATAATAATTTCCGATTAACGTACTGAAAGCAAACAACAAAATCATGATCGCTAAGGATCCAGAGGCCCACGAACCAATATGTTCGCTTAATGCCGCTTGTGTCAGCTTAATTCCATCCAGCCCTGGCTGTTTATACGCATCAGATAACAAGATAATAAAAGCAGTACTCGAACAAATAAGTAACGTGTCTGTAAGTACACCCAGCGCTTGCATCAGCCCTTGTTTCACCGGATGACTAGTTGTTGCAGTTGCCGCAGCATTCGGAGCACTACCCATTCCCGCTTCATTGGAGAATAGTCCCCGTTTCACCCCTTGCAGAATAACTGCCCCAAAAGATCCCCCCGCGATTTGTTCAAATCCGAAAGCACTTTTCACAATAAGCGCCAGAATCGCCGGTATTTCCGTAATATTAATTAACATAATAATAACAGCAGCCCCAATATAGATCCCTGCCATAACCACTACAATATATTCGGACATTCTAGCAATACGTTTAACCCCACCAAAGATAACTGCCGCAAAAGTAGCGGCGACTAGAAGTCCAAGAATCACCCGATTAGTGCCAAATGAATTCTCAAAGGCCACTGTAATCGTATTGGATTGAACTGCATTAAATACAAGACCAAAGGATAACGTGATCAAAACCGCAAATACCGCGCCCATCCAGCGTTTTTTCAGGCCTTGCTCCATATAATAGGCGGGACCCCCACGAAATCCAGTCTTGTCCTTCACTTTATACACCTGTGCCAGAGTACTTTCAATAAATCCGGACGCTGATCCAATAATAGCTATGACCCACATCCAAAAAACAGCCCCTGGACCACCTATTGCGATAGCAATTGCGATCCCTGTAATATTCCCTGTCCCAACCCTTGCTGCCATACTGATACAGAAAGCCTGAAACGACGAAATGGAATCTTTTGACCTTTCATTGGACTCTTTAAGAACCCTAAACATTTCTTTAAACATGCTAAACTGAACAAACTTCGATCGAATGGTGAAATAAATTCCACAAACAATAAGCAGAACCACCAAAATTTTCGACCAAAGAAAGTCATTTGTTGCGCTAATCATACTGTCTAACATTTGTTGCATGTAAATCCGCCTCTCCATTGTGTCGATACCCAGTTGCTGAACCTTTAGTTACATAGTATTTTCAAATATAACAGCCCTTATTTCAAAAGCCAACAAAAAAAATTAGCCAGCAACACCATACCTTACACCGGTGTGAGAGCTATTTCTCCATCTTCATCTGAGCTCACAAGCTGCTTTGGATTAATCTAGGTATTATAAAAAAAATGAAAAAGCATCCGGTGGAAGAAATGTATGACAACAATGTATGCGCGCATTTATATCGTGGAGAACATTTGGTTTGATCCCACCGTTGTTTTGGACCATCCAACTAATGGGATCACTTGAGACATCCATTTCCGGGGTTATCTTGAATAATCATAGAGCAGATATTTTCGAGGTATTAATTAGCCACAGCTTTAAAATATTGGTACACCTGATTTAACTTCTTATCATGTTTCCCTTTTGGACTCTCCATATTCCCAAATTCGAAAAACTTCACTTTCTTGATGCCACAATATTGAAATAATGCTTTTCTCATCAGCACTTTATGGGAATTATTCAGCCAATATAAAGGATAAAGGGTCGGTCCCTTCATGCTGGAAATGCAAACCACAGACTTTCCTTTCAGCAGCCCTTCGGGGATGAGGCCACCCTTTTCTCTGTAAGCAAAATTAGAAGCAAACATTTGGTCAATATAACCGAGCAACATCGCGGGAGGCCGGCCCCACCAGATTGGATACACAAACACAATTTTGTCGGCCTGACGAATCTGCTCCCGATACTTCTCTAGCTTGGGATCGATATGCATGTCTCTTCTACGTTTATTTTCATTAAAGACCAGTACAGGATCAAATTGCTCTTCGTAAAGATCAAGGACCTCTATCTTCGTGATCTTTTGATTCTCATTACTTCCCTGAATGACTTTATTGAAAAAAGCATAACTTAAACTTTTATGATTCGGATGTGTATAGATGACTAAAACGTTCATTGCTCCACCTCTTTAATTATCATTTGATAACAAAATGGTATCACAACCGTTATTTAGTTGTCAAATGATAATTGTATTATGATAATTATTTTGTTAAGGTTTACAATAAGAGGTGATCCTTATGGACAAACAAGCGTTTTTTCAGAAAATTGTTACCTTTACGACAGCAGTCCATGAAGTAACATTTGACTTTACCAAAGATGTTAGACCGGAAGGCATTACGCCCGTTCAATATAGTATTCTGGAATATATTGCGGTTAGCCAGCCTGTTACCCTCAGCCAAATCAGCGATTGTAAGAATATCTCTATGCCGAATACCAGCCGTGAGCTCAAGAAATTAACAGAAAAAAACCTGTGTGAGAAGCTTGATGTCGCCGAGGACCGGCGTAAGCAAATGATTCGGTTGTCTGATGCTGGACAAGCGATGATGAACGAGGCTTTTGAACGGATCGGTGAACGTTTTTTGAACCGGATTAAAGAGGTTCCCCCAGAGGAATTAGCCGAGATTAACCATGCCCTCGATATCCTGCAATCTAAGGTGTTTAATACCCAGCAATGATCCGAGAAAAAGACAGCAGAGCAGCGGTTCCCCATTAATGGGAGCACCGCTGCTCTGTGTTTAGGTCGTTGGTTAGTTGACTCAAGACCGATTATTGGCTAGTTAAAGCCTAACGACTTCGAATCAGCCTCACCTTCAGCTGAATCGCACTCGTCCACTGAGGCTTTCGGACCCAGATGACGTTATTGGCATGTTTTTAGCCTTTTGTGCGTAGTTTCGGACTCCAGCGACGCTATTCCTATGAATCAGATTCATATTGGGTGTTTTTTATGCCAATAGCTGCTATGCGGTCCGTTGGCATTCCAAATATGCGAAAAAACTGCATTTAAGGTCAGCTGAGTCCGAAAGACGCTTCCCTAATAATCACCTAATAGAAATAGGCACTCCTCTTAAGGAATGCCTTGATTTGATTATAAGTATTCTTAGCCAGCGAAACGGACTATTTCACCAGTCCGCTGATAAAGGTCTCAAAATTATCAGCCAAACGTGTGATTTTGTATTTGTTATCCCGATCTACATGAATAACCTCAGGTTCGCCATCATTCCCGAATTCGCGGTAATCCAGCATCACCACTTCATTCTCAGAAGGACAATCACAGATCACCACACCAACTTCAGGATAACGCCCATTTTCAATCACAGTCCGGCTGCCTGAAGCTCCACACAGCGACTTATTCTTATCTCGTCCAATTCCGTGGATACCAGAAATCGTAATAAATTCTCCTGTTCCCGGAATCGGATAACGATTGTTATGAGGAATTCCCCCATTATGTAACTTCATCATATCCACATAGGAAGCAGGCAGCTTGAAGACCAGCTCTTCTTGTACTGAAGTAATCAATGCATCTGAAGGCGGATCAGAGATATATTCTGAGAACGCATACTCGCTGTCATCCCAGAAATTAGTGGTATCCAACGCTATTACAGGCTTCTTTGCAGGTTTGTTTACAGGCTTTTTCGCAGCTTTTTTAGCCAATTTACGTTTGATCCAGCCCAGAAACTCCAGTGTGTCTTCATCATCAGGCTCCAGCTGATCGGCAATCGTAAACGCTTTTAAAGCTTCGTCATATCTTTTCAGATAATAATAAGAAACCCCGATACGGTAATGCCAGAGCGGGTCACCTTCACCCTCTTCTTCAATGCTCAAATACTGCTCTAAAGCCTCTTCATATTGCCCGAGATTATTAAGCGCCCTGCCCAAATGACTAGTTAGAACATAATCTCTTTCCTCTTCAGGAATTTCCGTGATTGCATCCACGATTTCTTGAAATTCATCTTCCTCATGCCATTCATCCAATTTTGCCAATAACTCATCACTCATCATTAATACCTCCTATTAACGATCACTCAAAATACCTATTAGAAATTATACCATTTCTAACCTATGCCCAGCCAATAACGCATGTCTTAGCCATATCAATCAAAAGACAACTTCCCTTTTTGCTGTGAAAAACAGACCGCAGCGTTTATCTGCGGTCTGTTTTGAGTATACATAAAACCATTATATTTATAGCTATAATTGCTGCCTTCTATCTTGCCTTTACGACTGCATCCCGTTTTCGATCCTCTGCAGGAACTCTTCAACGGCACTATAGCCGAGCTGCTTAAGGTACCAATTGTTCGCAGCCGCTTCGATCAGACCAGCCACATCGCGGCCAGGCTGAAGCTGAACTTCAATATGCGGAATTTGCACACCAAGATAGTCTGTGAACTGAGGTTCGATTTCGAGCTCATTGTTCAGGGAATTCTCCCGCCATGGTGACAACTCGATGTCGAGTACAATTCGTGTCTCTTCCTGAAAAGCTCTACGCCCGTACTGCCGTACAACGTTGATCAGACCAATACTGCGCAGCGCTAGGAATTCACGGGTCGTTTCATTATGTGTGCCAAGAAGCGTAGCCGGTCCCAGCTTCTTAAGCACAACTACATCATCGGCCACAAACCGATGACCTCTTCTAATGAGCGTGTGAGCGGTTTCGCTTTTTCCGATCCCGGACTTGCCTCTCAATAGGACCCCTATGCCGGACACGTTCACACACACTCCATGAATTGAAAGTTCAGGCGCCAGCGCCTTCACCAGATAAGTATCAATCTTTGCGATGAACTCTGACGTCGTCTCTTCCGTTCGAAGTAGTGGTATACCTTCTTGGTCGCAGAATAAAGTCAAATAAGGAATCTCCTGCTGACCCGTCGTCACAATAAAGCATGGGGGATGATACTTAACAATATTGCCAATATGTAACTTGCGTTGCTCAACGCTTAGCTTTAGCAGATAATTGATTTCTTTGCGGCCCAATACTTGTACTCGCTTCATGGGGAAAAAATCGAAGTAACCCACGAACTCCAGGCCAGGTCTATGTGTCTTTGAGCGAGTAATCTCACGGTCCATGCAGCTAGCACCCGCAAGCACTTCCAGCTTAAACGTTTCCGTAAGGCTTTGAACGGTAATCGATTTCAATGTTGTTCTCCTCCTGTGGCTACGTATTTTGAATACGTAATACGGTTACCGGGATATATTCAACGACGAATAGAATGATTCCTGCAAAAGAAATAGACAGATCATGAGATATTAACAACTATGTTCCTTCAAGAAAATTAATGAGGTATATCTCCGGTTGCGTGAGAAAATCTGCAAAACTACATAAATCCGCGTACGTCTGATGTTCCACGTCGTAACAGCCGATCAGTCCTTTTTTCTTCGGATTCCACATAAGCAGCAGATCAGAGTAATTATCTATATCGGCTGACAGACGGAGCAGCTTTTGCCGGCCAATTTTCATTTCAATGGTATCAGTTAATGTGAAAATGTCGATATATCTAATTTCATATTCATTTTGTGTTAGCTCAAGACGCAGATTTTTTCCAGTAAGAAAGCTAACCAATTCATCAGACAATTTATATTTTCTCAGCTCAAACTTCTTGTTCTCGATATCATGAAATTCAGCCGGCTCTAACGATTTCAAATAGTCAGCCAAAGCTGTATTCTTATTGCTCACTGCAATGGTGTACGGGCGATCGCCATCTTTTTCTGCCAAGGTAACGTCTGCGCCACGTTCAATCAAAAATTGTACCATCGCTTGATTACCCATTCTTGTGGCAACTGTTAACGGATTCGCTTGATAAGGATAGACCATATCGGATTTGTTGTAATTAATGTCCACCCCATGATCCAGTAAATAAGTAACGGTCTTAAGGTCATGATCTGACACCGCTTTGCGTAATACAGCCCCACCATGCTGCTTAATATCTAATCCTAGCTCATGAATGAGCGGGATATTGTTTTTGTTGCCATAGTAGGCCTGCGAATATGCACCTGACTTGACCTGATTAAGCTTGTCCAGTTTAGCCCCTTGTGCTGCAATATAGCGGACGATATCTTCTTTGCAATAGCGAACCGCGAGCAAAAAAGCCGGATTATTCTTCACATTCAGATTTACACCGTGCTGTACCAGCAGCTTTATGACATCCATTCTCTCTGATATAAGCGCCAAATCTAACGGGGTTAACGTAGTATATTGGCTAAGGACGATGCCCTCTTCAATATCCCAGCCTGCTCTAATGGCAGCCTCTAATTCCGGAATGTTTCCATTGTAAATATGCATGGCCATTTGCGGCAGTTCCTCGAACTTCCCTATATCCTTCAGACGGATCATCCATTATCCACCCCTACTTCAAGTATTATGAAGAGTATAGAGAACCGAATAGTAAAAAACAATCCAAACTAAGGATGTTGTTCTAACAAATAGTCATCATAATGTTCAGATCGGCAAGATTATTGCTGCTATTTCAAAAATAAAAAGAAGCTCCGTAAATACACGAAGCTCCTGTTTACAATTTATGATGGTAAGTAAAGTTGAAGCAGCTAGCTGTTGCCAGCGAAAAAGCTGGATATATCCCTCTTTACCCTTGGATGTCCCGTCTCGCCTCTTGCTCGGCAAGAATCTCGTTATCTTCCGCGTTATCCCGCGTCACTTTCTGAACGCCAATAGCGCTATAAGAAATCAAGAGAATAACAGCTATGTAATACCCCTTTACATTTAATTCAAATGGAGCATTGTAAAGGCCAATAAAAAACATCGCATAACCGATAATCAAACCCACAAAAGCCATAATTGTGAAGGCCCCTGTGTTTCTCATCCTGTGTTTAGGGTTATCCAAACGAAATTCTTTATCCTCTGTATTGTCCCTAACCACCTTTTGCACAACGATACAGGAAATCGTAATTAACACCATACAGAGCAAATAATACCCTTTTACGTTTAGCTCCCAAGTGTCGTTGTACACTCCCAAACAGAATAGAAAAAGTCCTGCCCCCAATGCAAAATACGATGCCCCCGTAAAAGCAGCCGTGTTGCGTTTGCGATATCTCTGATTCATCTGATAATTCCTCTCCCACTACAGACTTGAATGATGGTATATCCTTCTCCACTATACCGTGGAACATCGGTAAAATTCTACCACGAATCAGGTTGTTTTAGGGAATTTCAGGAATTTTTTTACTATACGAATATAAAATAACGCAAACACTGAAAGGACGGTCTCAGTCCCATACAATATAGGACGAAAACCGCCTCCCGCGATCACTGCAACATATATTAGAAAAATGCTACTGCCTTTCCTGATCCACCAATTGCTGCTGTGCGAGACGAATCATTTCGCGGACCATCGATCCACCAATTTTACCGCCGATCTGGCCCACCGATTCTGTGCTCAAATGACCATTTTGACCGTGCTCCAAAGGGACACCCAGTTCTTTTGCGACTTCGTATTTCACATCATCAGGCCGCTCCGGATCTACATCATACCCCTCGCGCCGCATCACTTCCGCTTTAAAAATTTGCATTCCGCGGCTGGCTCCCGGCACTGCATATTTCCTGTTTCTTCTAGACATCCTTATCCCCTCCCAAACCTGTTTTAAATAACATGCCCGGAAAACGGAACCTCCACCCTTATGGACTTGCCCCGATTATTTCCAAGCAGGGCGCCGTTGCAACGCGGCATTCGTAGCACGCAAGGTTACAGCCCAAAATAAAAAAGCCGCAGCACTAACAGAAGCTCCAAGCCAACACACCCCGTTCCAGCCATAGTGAGAATAGATTTGAGTGGAGGCAATCGATCCGGTAGCACTTCCAATGGAGTAAAAAACCATATATCCTGCGGTAAGCCTACTACGTGCCTCCATGCGCAAGGTAAGTATTATACTTTGATTGGTGACATGCACCGCCTGCACAGCCAAATCAAGCAGAACAATACCAATGACCAGTGCCAACAGCGACTGCTCGGTAAAACTGATAAACCACCATGAAATCAACAATAGAAGTAAGGCTATGCCTGTCGTTCTCTGTCCATGACCCTGATCAGCTAGCTTTCCCGCCCGCGCAGCAGCTAATGCTCCCACAATTCCCGCCAGACCAAATGCCCCAATTGCAGTATGTGAAAGTGATAACGGCGGAGCACTAAGAGGCAAGACCACAGAAGTCCACAGAATACTAAAAGCAGTAAAAATCAGTAAAGCCAGAATAGCGCGGATACGTAATACTCTCTCTTGTACAAACAACATAAACACTGAGCTAAGCAGCTGAGCGTATGACAGTGTTTTTACCTCACGTTCCACATTTGGTAACACCCTAAATAATGTACACACCATACAAAGCATTAAAGCAGCAGAAACAAGGTATACGGAACGCCAACCTGCAAGATCTGTAAGTATTCCTGAAATGGATCGTGCAAGAAGTATTCCAATCACAATTCCACTTGTGACCATGCCTACGACTCGCCCGCGTTCGGCAGGGGCAGCCATTGTCGCCGCGAACGCAACAAGCGTCTGCGTTACAACAGCGAGTAGTCCCACTGAGGCCATACCTACGAATAGTACCGTGATGGAAGAGGCAGTACCCACGATAATCAAAGCCACCACAGATAATAACATCTGGCCGGTAATCAGGCGGCGCTGATTCAGTAAATCTCCAAGTGGCACGAGCAGTAACAGCCCCACTGCATAAAAAATCTGCGTGATAGTAATAAGAATACCAATGGTTGAATAATCAATACCAAATTCTCTCGATAAATGATCGAGCAACGGTTGTGCAAAGTAGATGTTTGCAACCGACATCCCGCAGACAACGGCAAACAAAAGTGTCATATAACGAGGCATCGAGGAAGCATGAAAAGAATCAGATGGCGTATGCGTCTCGTGTGACGAAAGCTTCTCTTTAGTCCCCTGCAATTTGGACACACCCTTTCTCTGTTAAATTTAAATCGCAAACACATTTCATACCGATCAGTATGTTATTGTGCTCAGTAAATTTATCTTACAAAATGGCGTGTGTCAACATAAATATTTGATGCCACCGACTTTCATTTGACAATTTATACGACTAGTTTTAGTATTATAAAATACTGTTCGGTAATAAATTATTGAAATCAAATATAACGAGGGGTGTTATAATGGCTCGAACCCGCGAATTTGACGAGGAAAAAGTATTAGAATCAGCTATGGAGCTATTTTGGGAGAAGGGATATGAGGCTACTTCATTAAGCGATTTAACTTCCAGAATGGGCATTCAACGCCCCAGTATATACGCAGCTTTTGGAGACAAAAAAGAATTGTTCGAAGCTGCGCTACGTAAATACACGATGTCCCATGCTTCCCGTGTCCGAGCCCAACTTCAAAGCAATCCATCCGTAAAAAAAGCCTTTAGGAGTTTTTTTGAAGATGTGGTGGCTGAGGAGTATGCAGGCAGTGTGAACCGAGGGTGTTTTTGCATCAATACAATGGTTGAGCTGGCACCTCATGATGAGAAATTCGAGATTCTTACAAGAGAACACCAAATGTATCTATCGGTCATATTTCAAGAAACTATTGAACGCGGTATACAATCAGGTGAGCTTAAGGGTGGTGTAAATGCGAAGGCCTTGGCACAAGCACTAATCGTATCGCTAATAGGGCTTACTGTACTCTTGAAATCCCGCCCGGAGCGATCCTTTGTTGATAACGCGATAACAATGATACTTACTTCGCTTGATTAAATTCAGAGTCTTGATTTAAGTCAATGCCCGCCATAGTACTCCTAATTACAATGAAATAAAAGTCCTTTAGGAGGCTATCTTATGGTTATCTCAGAAAAAGACCTAACGAATCAGCGTAAGTCCGCTTTAACAGCTGGAATATCACTGATCATCATGACCCTCGCTTCATTTTTTTCATATGGCTTTGTCCATGGGACTCTTGTTGTGCAAGGCGATGCCAGTACCACATTTATTAACATCGTATCTTCCAACAACCTTTTCAAAGGGGAAATCTTGGGCTGGATCATCATTATGATTACTGACATTCTGGTCGCCTGGGCGTTTTATGTGTTTCTAGAACCCGTCAACCAAAATCTTTCATTACTCGGCGCATGGCTCCGTCTAACCTATTCCGCTATATTGGCAATCTCTATTTTAACCTTGATATTTGTGCTGCTGCTCACGGGAAACACAAATGGCTTTTCCTCATTAACAATCGAACAAACTCAAGCATTTATGATGTTATTTCTGGATGCATTTCAATCCATTTGGTCTATGGGGCTGGTCGTTTTTGGCGGGCATTTGTTAATAGTGGGCTATGTGGCTTTAAAATCCGATGTCATTCCTAAAGTAATCAGCATCTTGCTGCTGCTTGCTTCAATAGGCTATATTATCATTCATCTAAGCAAAATGTTTCTCCCACAATATGAGGCGGTCATTACAACACTTAATTTTATTTTTACTATTCCTATGATTGTAGGAGAACTAGGCTTTGGGATATGGCTACTGCTTAGAGGTGGAAAAATCCCCAAAAGTGTATAACGATTTTGTTATTCATCACTGGAATGAACCCGCTTTTTAATTCTACTTAATGACTCTGGCGTAACCCCCAAATAACTGGCTAATTGATGTTGGGGGACACGGGTAAGTAAATGAGGTCTTTTTTGTAACAAGGCTTTGTAACGTTCTTCAGGATTGGAAGCAATAAAAGAAGTCAACTCATCCTGAACCTCACCCAAGTTTTCCTCTACCATTTTGCGTATCATGGTTTCCAGCTGAGCGTATTTATGGAGCATATCCTGTTCCGCATTAAGATTACCAACCACCAACATGCTGTCTTCTAGGCAGGTTAAGGTGTACGCTGAGGGTCTACTCTCCTGATGCCGATTAAAAATCGAAACCGCTTGCTCTTCCGTATAAAAATTAGATGTGACCTCTTTTCCCGATTCATCTATCGAGGACTGCCTTACACATCCCTTTAACACAAAAAAACATTTTGAGGGAACGTCTCCTTGTCTAAGGAGTACAGTTCCCTTCTTGTATTCCTCAATAGGAATACCTTCAACAATATCCTGCTGTTCCATTTCGTTAAGAGATGTAAATTTACTCATATACTTATACAATATGCTTTTCATTTATCTCTCCAATCTCATTGCACGACCTCATATAAAGATCCCTCTAACGGCTGAATAAAGTGTGACCACTCACCTGTTGTGTACAGCAGAAGCCGATGCATCGCACGCGTACAGGCTGTATAAAAAAGCTTGCGTTCGCTTTCCCGATCATACGTCTGTGTGGAAGCATCATAAATCAGTACGGCGTCGAATTCAACCCCTTTTGCGAGATACGCGGGAATTACCAAAACGCCCTTCTCAAAAGTGAGCGTCTCCTTCGTAATAAGCCGCAGAGCTTCGCATCCTTGTGACTTTAATTCTTCATAGGCCGCACGGCTTTCAGCTGCAGTCTTGGTAATCACGGCAATAGAGTCGAGCCCTTCAGCCATCAGCGCCGCAAGATCCTCTTTAATTCTTTTCGCCCGCTCTACGTCACTACTCGCCTTCACTAGGAACGGCTTGTTACCCTCTCTTTCAAAAGGTACGATCTCCTCATTAGGCAGCAACGCCTTCGTAAACTCCACAATCTGACGGGTTGAGCGATAACTTCGAATTAGACGGATCAGGCTCGTTTCACCTTCACCATAAAGCCCGATCAAAGGCGAATCCACCTCGTGTAAATTCGTTGCTTGAGGAAAAATCGCTTGGCCGAAATCGCCGAGCACAGTCATGCGCGCGCGGGGGAACAGCTGTTTGAGAAACGCGTATTGGAACGGCGAATAATCCTGGCCTTCATCGATAAACAGATGCCGCACCTCAGTGTTCATGCGAGTACCCTCGACAAGCTCTTTTAAATACAGGAATGGAGTGGCGTCCTCACAAAAGAGCTCATCGCGGCTCAGCTTTTCCTTTGTTTGCTTACAAATTTCCAGCCACTGAGCAGGTACCTCAGTCTCGTTCGTCATTCTTCGATAAATGACATCGTCGCTATATAACTGATTGTATAAACCAATCGTATCTATGAACTTAAGCCGTTTGGTATCCCGTCTCAGCGGTTTAAAGTGCTCCTTCACAATCATGCGGCGCAGCAGTTCTTCTTCCTGCAGACCAAAGTCAAAAACATTCTCTTCCCCTTGATCCTGATTAGGAAAATCCCCATAGTTCTCAAGATACTGAGTCGTAAAATCAAAGACGGCTTCTTCCCGCCGATACTTCTTAAGTATCTCACTGTAGGCTTCGGCATACTGATCGGTATCGAGGTAATCGAGTTCATCTTGAACCCAGAATGCCTCCTGTTCCTGACGCTCCAGCGAAGCCAACTGACGCAGTAGCCATTCACGCAATAAAACGATGCGATTAGCCAAACGAATGGAGCTGTCATAGCTGTAAAATTGTGATTTCATCTGCTCCGCAGTAATCAACTCGCGGTCCCGAAAACGGATACTATGGAATAGCATCCCTTCCTTCCCTAACCACAACGCATAGTTTTGCAGAGCATGCAAAAAAGCTTCTGAAGCTTTATACAACATTCCAGTTAGGCGCGCTTCATACTCTGGAGAAGCTTTGGACGTCAGTACAAATTCAATCTGCTCGAACGGGTCCTCTAAACGAAGCGTAGATCCGAGCCAATAATCAACATACTCCTGAAAGGTGGTTTGCTGCATATTCTCCTCGCCAAGCTCGGGAAGCACCGTAGATACATAACTGTTAAACATCGGATTAGGCGAAAAAAGAACAATCTGATCTGCCTTGAGCCTATCGCGGTGTTTATATAGTAAATAGGCTACCCGTTGCAGCGCTGCGGATGTTTTTCCGCTGCCCGCCGCCCCCTGCACAATTAGCATATGGCTACTGTCGTTGCGGATTATAGCGTTCTGTTCCTTCTGAATAGTCGCCACGATGCTCTTCATTTGTGAATCCGCGCCCTTACCAAGCACCTGCTGAAGTAATTCATCACCGATCGTTAAGCTCGTATCGAACACGTTCTGAAGCTGACCCTGACGGATCTGGTATTGCCGCTTCAGCATCATTGTCCCCGAAATTTGTCCTCCGGGTGTATCGTAAGAGGCGGCGCCTGGCGAATGGTCATAATACATACTTGCAATAGGTGTCCGCCAGTCATATACCAGAAAGTTGACACCTTCTGCATCGATGAAAGACGCCACCCCGATATAGATTTGCTCATTAGAGTTCAATCCATCTTCTTGAAAGTCCATTCGTCCAAAATAGGGTGACGGCAGCAGCCGTTTCATGTTCTTATAACGCTGCATCCGTTGGCGGTGGCTACGCTCCCGCTCAGACAACAATGCTTCCTGCTGTTTTATACTGTAAAAGGTCTCCTCGAAATCCTCATGTGTGCTCGTATTGACCGTAACTTCCTCCCAAAACTGCTTGCGGATGTCCGTCACCTGTTCACGTAATCCTGTCACTTCCGGTTCCAGCTCGCCAATCTTTGATTGCAATTCTTCCGTGACCAAATCTAGCCGTTTCTGTTCTCCCTGCCAATCTTTTTCGCTTAACATTTTTACTAACACGCTCCTTTTCAAGGTTGTTATCAAGAAGCAAAAATACAAATTTGACAAACTGCCAATCCGCGTGGTATTATTAATGTATAAATAAGATGTAATAAATCTGTCTAAAATACGCAGATCAACAGTGGTCTTCTCATATTATCACGTTATTTCATTGCGCGCAAATTATATATTAAGAAGAACCGGCAGCTCATGCCGGTTCTTCTTTTTTATTCCTTTTGACAAAGAGTAGCGGTTCTCCCTAACAGAAGGGCTGATGCTTTTTGTTTTAGTCTGCCTAACGGACCGAGGTGACTTTATTTACTGATTTTCAGCCTTTAAAGCAGACTTTCGGACTCCAGTGCAGCTATTCTTTATCCTGAGCTTCATTCTAGGCGTGTTTTAGGCTAATAGCGACTGTGGAGTCCGTTAGTATTCCAAAAGTGCGATAAAGCTGCCATTAGGGTCAACTGTGTCCGATAGCGGCTTCAACCGCGGATGACCAATTAAACAGGGAGACCTAACAGCCATTTGATGACTGTTAGGTCTCCCTTATTCTGTAGCTTATTTGTTTGCCAAGAAAGCATCGATTTGAGTTTGCAGTTCGGTTTGGATTTTATCAATGCCCGCGGATTTCAGTTGCTTGTTCAGATCTTCAAGACCTTTGTCGATATCTTTGATTACGCCGTACTCAAGCGGAATCGCATAACGGAGCATTACGTTACCAACGTTGGCAATTTCCGTTTTCACTTTGCTGTTATCGAATACGAAGGTTTCAAGCGCGTAGTGATAGACATTTGCTTCCCAGCCTTTAGCCAGATCGTTTGCTTCTTGCGGGAATGCTTCATTGTCACGGTTAAGTGGCGAGTTGAAGTTCCAGTTAGAGAAGCCAGTATAGTTCGGATTCTTTTCAAGGGCTTTATATTTGTCATCGCCAACCGCTTCGTAATGTACACCGCTAAGGCCGTACATCATTAGGTCGTGCAGTTCTTTATCATTTTGCATCAGATCGAGGAACATCAAGGAACGTTCCACATTTCTGGAAGTAGCATGGATCGAAGTACCGTTTTGTGTGGAAATCGCCACTGATTTCTTCTTGCCTTGGTTGATGTCAGCCAATGCTACTTCATAAGGGGAATTCTCTTGGCGCATCAAAGCCATAAGTGCTCCAAGTGTTCCGTTGTTGTGCGTAATCGATGCTGTTTTGCCTGCTTTAAAATCGGCCTGATGATCATTTTTACTGTTTAAAACGTTTTTCGACCAAGCATTGTTATCAGCGAGATCTTTGTAATATACAAGTAGGTCTTTAAACTCTTGCGTTTCGTATACGTTAAATACTTGCCCTTTTTCATCCGTCAATTTGAAAGCAAACGGAAGGTCGAGATCAAACATATTCCATTCGTTTTGTTGCTTCAGCAATACACGGTCCAAATTATGATATTTCCAGTCTCCTGTTTCCGGAGTGAACGGCGTAATTCCTTTTTCATTTTGCGCTATGGTTTTCAAATAAGTGGCATACGCTTCTGGGCTGTTGATCTCAGGAAGATTATATTTCTTACGCAAATCCTCACGGTACAAAATCAATTTCTCAACGGATTCCCCTCTGTTTTGTGGAACCATGTACAGTTTCCCATTTACCTTAGCCTGATCCCAGCTCACATCAGACATAGCTGCTAAAGTCTGCGGCATATATTTGGTAAGCAGCTCGTCGGTCAATTCCAGGAATCCGCCTTTCAGCGCCTGGTCATTGTAACCAGCCCAGTTTGCCGAATAGATGAGGTCAAAATCCTCATTTGCTGCCAGCTTCAGCGGATATTTTTGCGCCCAGTCCGACCAATCCAGAAACTCGCCCTCTACAGTAGCATTAATTTTTTCTTTCAGCTTTTTATTAATTTCAGCAAAAACGCTATCATAGTCTATCGGTTTAGGACCAACAAAAATCATTTTCAGCTTCACTTCTTTAGAGGTATCAAGGGTGTCTGAGGTAGTTGCAGGTTCTGAGGTGTTCGTAGTGTCGCTTCCTCCCTCTGACGCATTATTTGTAGCCTGTGCAGACGTATTAGCATTGTTATTGCCACCACCACATGCACTTAGAATCATTACGAAGGTTAAAACGAGCGCTAGCATCATCAATCTATTTCTCTTCAGCATCTCAAGCCTTCCCCCTTGTGTTTAATTGTATTGATAAACCGAGTTTCCCCGGGTTCATCCTTTCACAGCACCAATCGTCAAACCTTGGACAAAATACCTCTGCACGAATGGATAAGCCAGCAAAATTGGGCCAGTGGCCACAACTGTCATCGCCATTTTCAAGCTCTCGGTTGGGATCGATGTCGTTACGACTGCCCCTGCCCCCATCATCGCTTTGCGCATGCCATCCATATTACCAAGCATTTTATACAAGTAATATTGGAGTGGCATCAAGTTTTCATTCGATACAAACAGCAATGCATTATACCAGTCGTTCCAGTAGGCAAGTGCTAGAAACAATCCAATGGTAGCTAACGCAGGCTTGGACAGCGGCAGGATTAGACGAGCGTAGATCTTAAAGTCGCCTGCGCCGTCAATTTTTGCCGATTCTACAATCGCTTCCGGAATGCTGCCCATAAAAGACTTCATAACAATGATATAAAAGACATTAAGCATCATCGGAACCACTAAGGCCATTAGCGTATCCTTCATATGCAGGTAGTTGACCATAAGCAGATACCACGGAACCAAACCGCCGCTGAACAAAGTCGTAAAGAAAAAGAAGAACGAAAATTTATTGCGCCACTTAAAATCTCTTCGGGATAGCGCATAAGCAGTCATCGAAGTCAGAAACAAGCCAAGCACCGTGCCGAGTATAGTAACCCCTATTGTCACTATATAGGCTTGAATCATCTGTTCGGGATACTTAAACAAAATGCTGTACGCCTCGGTTGAGAAGGCAGTCGGTATAAATTGATAACCATCCGTTAGGATTTTGGATTCCTCCGTAAAGGATGAAGATACGACAAGTATAAAAGGGAAAATACATAAAACTGAGAGAAAAATCAGGGACACATAACCAATACCTGAAAATATTTTACGATCGAGCTGCTTCATATCGTTACCTCCATTATGAAAGACTTAACTCTTGACACGATTAGAACAGAGCGCGGTCTTTGTCGTATTTACGGACAGCATAGTTCACTGACATGATCGTCGCAAAGCCAAGAACGGACTGGAAAACTCCAGCTGCAGCTGACATGCCGATATCATTCGAAGTAATCAGTGACCTAAATACGAAAGTGTCGATAACGTCTGTCGAGGAGAACAACAAGCCGTTGTTGCCGATCATGTTATAGAACATCCCGAAATCACCACGGAAAATGTTCCCGACTGCCAGCAGCACCAGAATAATAATCGTTGGATACAAATTCGGAATGGTTACTTTCATAATTCGCTGAAAAATATTAGCCCCATCGATTTCGGCTGCTTCATACATTTCTGTATCTATCCCCGTAATCGCAGCCAAGTACATCACCGTTCCGTATCCAAGACTTTTCCATGCAGAAACGAGAACCAGAATATACGGCCAATAGGAAGGTGTATTATAAATATCGACAGGCTGGAGTCCGATACCTCTGAGCAAAGCATTCACGGTGCCGATATCATAATTTAGCAGGTTATAAGCAATCGCACCGACAACGACCCATGAGATAAAGTACGGCAGGAACAACGCCGATTGTGTGATTTTGCGGAACCATTTACCACCGACCTCAAACAACATAATCGCTGCAAAAATTTGCAAACTGTTATTGACGACGATAAATGCAATGTTATATAGTGCTGTATTTCGTGTTACCCGCCAAGCATCACCTGATTCAAAGAAAAAGCGGAAGTTGTCGAGCCCGTTCCAGGCACTTCCAAAAATACCGCCCGCGTAATCGTAATGCTTGAAGGCAATAATAATGCCCGCCATCGGGACATAGGCAAACAGAAGGAAAAAAGCAACCGCCGGAGCCAGCATCAGCAAGAGAACCCTATAATTCTTTAAATCGCTCCAAAATGTATGCCCTTTCATCTTTGCACCCCTCTCTTCTCTATATCACTTATTATAAAAGGGCGAAGGCGCTTAGATAATTCAGCGAAACAACTAAACATAATACTAATTCAACGATTCGATAAAAAAAGGTTAGCCGGCAGACCAAAAACACCCGGCAGCGATTCTCCAATAACCGAAAAATCATCGCCGGGTTTTCATTTTCACCGCTGGTTTGTTAGATTTTATTTTTCTTCCGGTACTCTCCGGGCGACATGCCCATGTATTGCTTGAACTGTCTGTTGAAATAAATAATATTTTTATATCCGGCTTGTTCCGCAATCTCATACACTTTCTTAGTCGGATCTTCGAGCAGCTCGCATACCCGTTTCATCCGTAATTCACTTAGAAAATCACTGAATAAACTGTTGGTTTCAACCTTGAACAAATGCCCCAGATAATTAGGCGTAAAATCGAAATGAGCGGCCACTTCGTTCAGCGTTATTTTTTGATCTAGTCTCTCTTTCACATATTCCGTGATTTCATCAATTAACTTCCGCTTTTGTCTTTGCCGTTTCAAATAAAGCAGCTCCGACAACTCAAAAAACCTTCTTCTCAGCCAAGAGAGAATATCATGCACCGTTTCGAACTGAAACAGCACAAAGGGATGATGTGAATCCCAATTCAAAATCTCATATAGATGCTCGTTCATTTGCTGCAGATCGGCATGAAGCTTGGAGGTAATCCGAATAATGATATCGTAGATGTCGTTTTTCTGGGAGAGCGGACTGTCCCCGGCAAACAGCTGCAGCAAACAATCATCAATGGTGGTAAGGTCATAATCGAGCATGGCTTTAAGCATCCGGTCCACAATAACCTCTAAATCTGAGGCGATTTTTTCCTTCGGGCTCCATTCCGAGGCATCTTGGATGATTCTATTTTTCCCAACAATCCATTTAATACTTAAAGCAGCCTGAGCCTGCCGATAGGAATCATGCAGCTTACCCAGTTCTGTTGTGTACATCCCTCTTCCAATCGTAATTGAACAGGAGAACTCCTGATAGAATGTCCGAATGAGCTCTTCCATCAATGCGGTAAAATATTGTTCCTGAACCGCAGCAAGGATCACAAAATGATAGTCATAGGTTGTGATGACCATGCCTAAATTTTGATCTTGCGCGAACTTCCGGATAAACTGATTGGCTGTGCTGCTCCATAAACTCCGCTCTTCTTCCGTCCAAGTTTGGATTTTCCGTGCCATATCGTCGATCTCGACGATGGCAACCGCCGACGCGCCTTGTAAGTAAGACGTAAGAACGTTGTGAATATGCGTCTCGACCTGCCCCGGGGCAGTCTCATTAAACCAGCGCAGCAGCAGCTCCTGATTCACAAGCGTCAGTGTTTCCGATAAGGAAATATGCTGCTTCCTCTCCTTCTCGATCTTGGCGCAGAGTTCAGTCAGCGTCTTATTCAACTCGTCATCATCGACGGGCTTAAGCAAATAACCGGAAGCATTTAATTGAATTGCCTCTTTGGCATAGTTGAAATCCTGATGTCCGCTAATAAAAAGCAGATGGACCTCAGGGTTAATCTCCTTCGCTTTCCGGGCAAATTCCACGCCCGTCATAATCGGCATGCGGATATCGGAGAGAATGATATCAATGCGGTGCTGCTCCATCATTTTTAAAGCGGCAAAACCGCTCGTTGCCGTTCTCACGCTATGCAAAGGCAAATGATCACTGCCCGCCACCCGCCGTCTAAGCCATTCCAAATCGATCACTTCATCATCCACCAGCAGAACGTTGATCTCCATCGCCATACTATTTACTCCCCCATAACTTCCCGGATTTCCGCATTATCCACCGGTAAGATAATTTGAACGGTCGTTCCTGCCCCAAAGTAACTGCCGATATGAATGCCGAAATCATGGCCGTATCTCAGCTTGATTCGTTCCTCCACGTTTCTCAGTCCATAGCTGCTCGAATGGAATGAGCTCGAACGCATATTTCGCAGTGTATCCGCCCGCATACCAATTCCGTTATCGATGACCTTGAGCTCGATGCGTTCACCCAGCCGTTTTCCGGTAATCCGGATCGCAATCGTCTCCCCAAACCAAGCATGCTTGAATATATTTTCTACAAACGGCTGCAAAATCAGCTTAATGATGGGAACCTGTAAAATATCAGGATCAATATCATAATAAACCTCAAACGCATCGGCATACTTTACCCTCTGAATTTCAAGATACATCCTTACCTGCTCCAGCTCTTTTTCAAGAGAGATATAGACATGTCCTTCATTCAAGGTGAGGCGATAGAATTTAGAAAGACCTTGTACCATCTGTGTAACCTTCTCAACTTCGCCTAAATTGGCCAAGCTGCCAATGGTCGACAATGTATTGTACAAAAAATGCGGACTGATCTGAGCTTGAAGCACATCCAGTTCTGCTTGCTTTTTCTGAATACCTTGCTCATAGACGTTCTGGATCAGGTCCTGGATGCTAGTCGCCATCTGATTAAAACTATTAGCAATGTAGACAAATTCATCGTTCCCGGCAAACCCAATTCTTTTATAAAAATTCCCTTCCTGAAACGACCGGACCAAATATACGATCCGTTTAATTTTTTTGCCTGATATGCGGGCAACGAGGAAGCCGATCACCGCCATGACTAAAAAGCTAATTAAACAAACGGTGGTGATCACCTTCTGCATTCGGCTAGCATCTTTATTCAAGTATGCATGTGGCACCCGTACCTCGATAGCATAGTCAGACAACGGAATATCTTCACTAATGATCAGATAAGCGTCTTGCTTCGCATGTTCATCGACAATACCTTGTTCATAAAGAGTTAATCCACTAACCCGATCCACTAGACGAAGGTCTATGCCCTGTTCAATCGGAAAAGTATCGAAATTGCCAAAAAGCTCGTCAATTCTCGCCGTGACGCGAATATAACCAATAATCGATGGCCCTCCCTTGGAAGAAACCAGCTTGCGGAAATAGGAAATATTGCTTAGTTCACTGTCGCTGTCCGCCTGAAGCCACAAGCTGTCTTTGTTATTGGCAACAATCGACTTGAACCATTCCTTATCTTCAATAACCTGATCAGAAAGAATATAATAATCGCTTCTACCGATAGGTACAGACATATCATCACCGGGGATTTCAAGCATCGTTTCATTTGCGGTATAGAGCACAAGTCTCAGATTGTTCCCATACAATTGCAGAGGGGCTTTCATATAAGGAACGATATCATCCCTCATTTTGAGCATGTTTTCCAATGCATCTCCCCTAAACTGCAGAGCATTCTGGAAATTCGTATTGAGAAACAGCGAGTTAGTCATTCGTTTGATTTCATCTGTCTGATATTCGATATTGTTCCTCGTCTGCTTCAAAGCTGTCCGCACATTCGTTTCCGCCATTTCCGTTCTGGACTCTACGAGCATCGTATAAGCTATATAACCCACCAATACATCTGTCAGCAATACTAGAATGAGGTATGGTATCATCATCTTATAGGTGAACGGAATATACTTTTTCCTGAATAAAAACCTCTCCATACCCATGCTCCCTTGTATCCGAGTCAATGCTAACGTTGTTTTCATCCATTCTACAATGGAATGAAAGCGGTTACTAGATATTGTGTTTGGAAAATGGGCTTTAGAGCAACACCCTGTTTTCCAATATATTTTTCAGACTGATATGAGATTTTGAAGGTCCAAACTTTATAAGGTTGTCTTGGAATTCAGCTAACTCCTCAATCGATGCGGTTTGCACCTTTATGAGGTAATTATATTCTCCGCTAATCCGATATAAATCGGTAACTTCCATAGCTTGTTTGCAAAAATCCGTAATCTCTTGGCAATGTTCTGTTTTTAATAGAATAAACGTAGTTGTGCCCCGATCCAGATCTCGTAGATTAAAAGCTGTATGATACCCAGAAATGATATTCCTTTCCTCCAGCTTGATCATTCGTTCTTTAACAGAGGGTTGTGACATCGAAACCTCTTTACTGATTTGTGAAATGGACATTCGGGCATTGTACTGAAGTAATTGCATAATCTTTTTATCAATCTCATCCACAAGTTGTTCCATAGCAAGCGCCTCCTAAACCCATTTTATAAAATAAACTTATTCCACTAAAATACCTTAAATTTAATAACCATATTACTACAAAACACTTATCTTATATATATATCTCATATTTTAATACAACTATAATAAGTATATATTGAAGTTGGGAGCGATTATAAATGAGTGTAACAGGCCTTGCACATGTAGCGGTTCAAGCCAAAGACTATAAAGCAACTATTTCATTCTATATGGAAGTTTTAGGATTCAAGCTAGGTCATCATTGGAGTCTGCCATCCTTTCAGATCAAAGAAGCCTCCATGCTGATTTCACCTGACCGCAGAACCTGCATTGAGATTTTTGATAATGATGCAGTCATCGCCGCTCAAGGAAAAAAAGCCTTGTCTGATGAAGATATAGCGCACGGAGCGTTATTACATCTTGCCTTCTATGTAGATAATGTAGAGGAGACGTATCAAAAAGCCCTTGCACATGGCGCAAAAGCTTTTATAGCACCGGATTCTCTGTCTCTGGGCGAACCACCTCTTCTAATAAAAAACGCGATCATTCACAGTCCCAATGGAGAAGTTATCGAATTTCTTGAAGAGGTTGATTTTGATATGTCCAGCAAAGTTCATGTAGAATAAACGCTAGGGAGGGTTATGAATTATAAAACATACCATTCTCAGTAAAAAGTCGCTTTTCCTCTTAATTTTTTTGATATTTCTTATAGGAATCTACTTTTTATTCTTTGGACTTCCGTGGAAGTCTCTGGCTTTAAAAAAGCAATTTGAAGTCTATTTAGAAGATAAATATCAAATCGATTTCCAGCTGGGTAAGATGGACTTTGATTTTATTCATCGCACTTATCTTTCTTATGCCCATCCAGTAAATGATCCCACTCTGATTTTTTATGTAGGTCAAGATATTGAAAGCAAGGAAATTCAGGATCTTTATCCATATGAAGTTAATAAACGAAATGCTGAGAGAAAGTAATAGAATTCGAAGCCTGCTTCTAGCAGTTGAAGAAGGAATGATAGTATTGATCGTGATTCAAGTCATCGCTTGGCTCATCGCCTTCGCAGCCTTGTTATCCATGGTGTCGATTGTGCTGGTGAGCTGGAGGAACGGGATATCGCCGATGCCTACGTCAAAATCTGTACGCTCGGCTGTTGCCGTTGAGGTGAATCGGATTCCGGGATATAGCAGCATTGTGGAGGCGGGATCGGGTTGGGGAACACTTGGCATGGATGTTATTCGCCAATGTCCAGGCAAAAGGCTGACGGGCATTGAAAATTCCAGTATTCCCTTGTGGACATCCCAGCTGCTTGCTAGGTTCGGCACACGTATGCTGCGAGCAGACGAAGGCCAGAATCTGCTCCACGGAAGGCTTCATTATGTACGTGGGGATATTTATAGCAGCTCTTACGAGCATGCGGATATTGTTCTTTGTTACTTATTTCCCGGAGCGATGAAACGGCTTGGGGACAAGTTCAAGCGTGAGCTACTGCCGGGCGCGGTGGTCATTAGCATTTGTTTTGCCCTTCCAGGCATGCAGCCTGTCCGTACCCTAACATGCACGGACACACTGCGTACCAAGATATATGTATACAATTTTTAATTCAGGATTACCCCACTACTTCTTTTCAGATAAGGTGGTAATTCTGGATTTTTTTCAGTTTATCCACTTGAAACTCCCCTTGCCAAAAACAATGAATTGCACGGACTTTATACCACTACCGAGGTAAGTGATTTGTCCAGGAGAATGAATTTTATCCTAAATATAACTTTTTGTATGTCTTCTCCATCTAATTATACAGAGGGCCCTCAAGGAGGAAAAATCATTTGCTGGAAAACGAACTGGATATCAAAAAAGCGCAGAAAGGCGACCACGAGGCGTTCACCCGTCTTTTCAGGCACCTGGAATCCCAGTTGTACAGATTAGCCAAAACCATTCTGCTAAAAGATGAAGATTGCGCGGATGCTCTTCAGGAAACAACACTGAAGGTGTATAAAGGGTTGGCCAACCTTAAGCAGCCTAAGTTTTTTAAAACCTGGGTTATACGCATCCTGATTAATGAATGCAATCAGTTACTTCGTATGCGAGAACGAACTATAGCCGTGGCGGAAATTCCCGAGGAACCGGTCGTTTCCTATGTGCATTTTGAAGATTCAGGCAACGTAGACCTGCAAAGCTTCATTAATCAGTTGGACGAATCCCTGCGGCTTGCTATCGTGCTTTTTTATTATGACGATTTATCCATTAAGCAGATTGCAGATGTGCTCGACATCTCCGAGGGAGCGGTCAGGGCACGACTTCATCGCGCACGGAGATTGTTGTCCAAACAGATACATCCTGTGCCGGAGGAGGGTCTTGCTAATGAATAATAACAATTTAGAAAAGCAGATCAGGGAGCTAGGGAAAGCTAATATACAGGAGCTTCCTCCTTTACTACGATCACGGCAGGATTCGATTTATGCGTCGCTGGCCACCATTGTCCAGGATCCTATGGAAAAGGAAAAGAAAAAGCGGATATATCCAAAAATCACAGCTGCTGTGACTGCGGCGATATTGTTAAGTGTTATGCTAACGGCTATCTATCCGCCTACGTTGGCCAATGCGCTCAAGCAGCTTCCCTTGATAGGCGGTATTTTTGAACGGGCAGATGATATAGGATTACAAGCGGCCCAGCGTCTGGGACTGACTTCCCGTCTAAACAGCAGTGATACGCATGAAGGGATCACCTTGTCTGCCGAAGAGGCTGTATTTGATGGCAGCCGGTTGGCATTCTCGGTGAAGCGTGAGGGAGAAAAACTGGAAGGTAAGCTAGCCGGAGTAACGATTGGAGCGGATGGGAAGCCTTTTTTAGCGAAAGGTGCAATAACCTCTGCAGAAGTATTGATCGACGGCGCTTCCCTGGAGCAATTTTCTGATGGTCTCTGGAAAGCTATGCCGTTTCTAAGCTGGATAGAAGGTGCGGAAAGCAACACAGCTATTTTTAGACTAGTGGATTCCTCGAATTCCGGAATCTCCAACAAACCTTTTCCTGATCGATTTGTATTGACTGTAACCCTTGGCTTAAACGGTATGGATGAACCGTTTGTTCTCCAAATTCCTGCGCGGAAGGCTACGATCAATAAAATTTCCACACCTGACATACGCGCACAAGTTGGAGGATGGAGTTTGATCCTGAAAAAGCTGGAATATAGTCCATTAACGACACGCCTGTCGCTCATGCTGGAACAGGATACAGACGAAGATCATGCAGCATTGAGTTTAGTGGGCTTTGAAGTAAAGGATCAACAAGGACAGGTGCTGAAAGATATTTCACAGAAAGTCCTCTCGACCTCCAATAGGTCACTTAATGTCGATTTGCTTACTGAGCCATTTGAGAAACACCCTAATATGCTCACAATCCGTGGCTATCTTTATGAGTTTGAGAACCCACAAAGTAAGAATGGAGCATTTAAAACAGACAGTTCTGGAAAGCCAGTGAAGCATTATATTGACGGTCTAGAGATAAACGTGCTAGTTAAATAAAAAGTAAGGAGCTTGATAATATCATGAAAAAAATGACTAAGAAGATGTCTGTAATTTTAAGTGCTGCTGTATGCCTAGGAGCGTTGGGAATGCCAGCTTTAACTCAAGCATCCAGTGCCCAACCCGCTGTTGAAGCTTCCCTGAATACAACAAAAGTGGCCGATTCACACGATCAGCTTACTTTAAAGGGCAGTGCGCAGTTTGATGGTAACTATATTAAGATCGACCTGAACCGTGAGGGATCGCTATTTTCAGGAATCCTCGCAGGAGTAACTTTAAATGATAAAGGTGAGCCCTATCTTGCAGAAGGTACTATTGTGGGAATAGACGCCAAGCTCACTCAACCAGGAGGCATTGATTTAAAAACACCACGCTGGATCAGTGACGGTGATGCCAACAAGGCGGTTGTTGTATTGCAGACCGAATGGCTAACTGAGCAACAAAAGGCAAACCTGGCTTCCTCTGAATTGAGTATCCATGTGAAGCTTAACGGAATCGATGAACCGTATGTACTTAAATTTTCTCTCAAGCAAGCAGGATTAGTGCGTAACATTCAGCTGCCTGCTATAAAGAAAGACAACCAATTTGAAATCAAAACCACCCGTGTTGCTGCGGGAGAGACTTCTGTGCGTATCGCTTTAGCGGTTAAAGGGGTTGCCACCCAAGCACAGGCTTTAGGATATGACATTTATGATAATCTGGGAAATGAATTAGAATTTATTGCAAGGGATTCTGTTGCAGCAACTCAAAATACGGTTTCTGAAGATTTATTGTTCGAAGCGCCTAGTTCAGCGGCAGAATATCTGATTATCAGACCGTATCAAGCCGTATTTGAAAAGGGCAACACCGGGGCTTATAAAGTAGATGCCAAAGGCAATGTAGTTAAAAATTATAACAAACAACTGGAGATCAAAATCCCTCTAAAATAATCGTTAACGCAGCAAACATAAACATATTTATCTAGGAAAAGGGGATTACCTCTCCAGCCGAAGGCTTGAGGTAACCCCCTTTTTTCAATGGAAAGAATGTTCGGTTTTACTGGTCATTTATAGCTAAAAAGCGGATAGTAGCTGTTGTCCCCTTACCTTCGGAACTACTATAATTAATTTCCCCGCCGTACTTTTCTACGATATTAAAGCAAATCATTAATCCTAAGCCTGTTCCATTACTTTTTAATGAATAAAAAGGAGTCCCTAGCGACTTAACCTCAGCTTCCGACATCCCGCTTCCTTCATCGATGATTGTTATCTCAATAAAATTATTGTTCCTATTCGCCATAATAGAGACAGATTTACCAACATCCGAAGCCTCTAAAGCATTTTTTATTATATTAATAAGCAGCTGCTTAAATTCAATTTTATTAATAGAGATCTTGCAGTCTTCTTCTACATAGGTAACAATTTGATTATCAGATAACATTGCGTAGGAATGGAGCAATCCTGTGACACTCTCAATAACATCCTTCACATCTACTTTTTCTAGTTTTTGTTCTCCATTTGGCTTTGAAAGGGTTAGAAATTGCGAGATAATCTGTTCTACTGTGTTCAATTCATCAATCATTAATTTAAATTTTCTTTTCATAGGATCATCAAATGAAGGATCCTCATCAAAAAACTGCAAAAAACCTCTAACCACTGTCACTGGATTTCTAATTTCATGCGCAACGGCAGCTGTTAATTGCCCAACCATCTTTAAACGCTCAGATTGCTGTAATTGTTCATAATAAAGCTGCTGTTTTTTCATCCGTTTAAATGATATTTGAAAAATGAAAAATAATAACACTTGAACCGCTATTATATTAATGAAATTCCCTAGAATATCATAATGTAAATATGTATATAGATCCCCTCTATCAATCAAGAGGATATAACCAAATGTAATTACCATCAGTATTCCATTTATAATGAAGGAAAAATAGAACAATTTTAAATCAAAAAATAGAATAGAGAGTGCAGGAATAAGACAAATGAGGATATAGGTAGTCCAAGTTTGAGGATATAAAAAGAATAGCGTATAAAAATACGCAAATCCAAATAGAATGATAATCTTTCTAAAAGTATGTGTCTCATGCTTAGGGTAAATCCATAAACAAACCGTTAGAAACGCCACACATAAAAAATGAATGATATAACCAAAATCAATCCCATCTAACTCTAGAGTAGATAGTATTAATCCAAACATCATAAGAACGATGATCATTAACATTAATATGTAATAGGTTTTTCGATTCACCCGACTGTAGAACTCTCTCATGAATTCACCACTTTTAAATTGATTTTACCATTACGATAGTGATCTTACTTGTAAACTTATTGTCGAAATAAGAATTATATCAGCTGAAATAGTAATAAACAATAACTGAAAAACCCAGTAAACTCAATACCTCATTTAATTTCTGAAATTAGTAATTATTGCTATAATCATTGTATTAACTTTAGTTCTTATATCTAAAGTACTAGGATGGTGTACCCTATGGTATTTGCATTTTTATTTATATTCGCTATGTACGCGGCAACTAACTATTACATTGCGAGAAAGATTTTTAAATGGCTACAACATATATTTTCAAATATAAACGGGATCATATATGGAGTCATCTACAGCTTATGTGCATTAACAATCATTATTAATTTACTATTGTCTTCTTCAGCTATGACGACCGATTCAAATATTGTTAATTTTATTGGTCAATTCGGAGACTATTGGATGGGGATCTATTTCTATTTATTCCTGCTATTGATCCTTTCAGATGTAATCTTACTAATTAGTAAGTGGATTAAGGTCCTCCCTTTTCCTACACCAGCACGTGTTATTTTTCATACAAGGTCCGTAGTATTAATTCTAGTCATAGGATTGGTGTCCTATGGGATTTATAATGCGAATCATTTAAAAGAAGTCACCTATCCGCTCCAAATACATAAAAACACTTCATTAGATCAGTTAAATATCGTCCTGATCAGCGACTTACATTTAGGCTACGTAAATGATGTAAAGTTTATTGAAGACGTTGTTGATCGTATTAATGGACTACAGCCGGATATGGTGTTGATGACAGGAGATATATTTAATGGTAACTACTATGCGCTCTCTAATCCTTCCAAAGGAATAGAGTTATTAAGCACTATTCAGTCAACCTATGGGGTTTATGCTTGTTTAGGTAACCATGATGCAGGACGCTCATACGATCAGATCGTGAACTTTATAGATAAGAGTAATATCAAACTTCTAAATGATGAGCATGTCGTTATTGATAATCAATTCGTTGTTGTGGGTAGAAGGGATTCCTCACCGATTGGTAATCAAGGGAACCCCAGAGCGATTACTTCAGAGGTGATGAGTGACATTGATACAAATATGCCCGTTATCGTAATGGATCATCAACCAACCAATAGGATTGAATACGCAGATGACGTTGATTTGATACTTAGCGGACATACGCATCAAGGACAAGTATTCCCTGCAAATCTGATCACTAATGCTATGTTTACAGTAGATTATGGCCACTATCAAAAGAATCCAAACAGCCCTCACGTCATCGTTACATCTGGTGCAGGGACTTGGGGACCGCCATTACGAATTGGCACGAATAGTGAGATAGCACTGATCAAAGTGGATTTTAAATAGAGGAGATTTTTTAGACTGATTAAAAAAGCGGCCCGCCTATGGACGAGAAGTAACGTCATAGACTGCCGCTTTTTTTTGCTCAGCAACATAAAAAACATGGAAGAATAACGGAAAAGACTGGAGTAGCATCTTACTAAACTTCGGCAAAAATGCAGCAACTCGTAAGGATTGGATACAGGAATACAAAGAGGATTTAACAAAACAAATTGGCAATATCCCCAGTGAGAACAGATTCCAAAATGCTTCCACTGCCAGCCTGAGCGAGTTTGTGGGAGATATCAAGGATATGCTTACCCAAGCAGGATTTAAGAATAGTGGATTTCTCTGACTGCCTATCTAACTGTAATATCAGCAAGCACCCTCATCGACTAATCATGCCGGATCTCCGTGTTAGTCCGAATACCTTCGAGACGATCTCTTGGATCAGGCGTTATTCTTTCCCTCTTTCTTCTATTTATTGAATACAAAACAAATAATAATATAAACCATAAAGGCGTCAACAATAAGGCCGGACGAGTTTCATCAGCAAATAGCATAATTATGAGTATGATTGCAAACAAGGCTAGAACAACATAATTCACAAAGGGTGTAAACGGTGCTTTGAATTTTGATTTGGCCTGCAATTCCGGCTTCGTCTTTTTATATCGCAAATGGCATATTAGAACGACGCCCCAAACCCAGATGAAACAAATGGCACTAATCGTTGTTACGATGCCAAAAGCCGTCTCCGGAATCAGCTTACTCAACAAAGCGCCTACAGATAAGACAAGCGTGGATATAAATAAAGCATTACTGGGTACATGATTTTTATTAAGCTTTGCAAAGTTGGCTGGAGCCTGATCATTTCTGCTTAGATTGTATAGAATCCGGCTTGTTGAGAACATCCCGCTGTTACAAGCGGACGCAGCTGAAGTTAATACAACGAAGTTAATAACCCCCGCGGCAATCGGAATCCCCACTAAACTAAATGTTTTAACAAAAGGACTTTCTGCCGGGTTTAGTTCTGTCCATGCGTTGATGCATAATAAGGCAATAATAGCACCCACGTAGAAAAATAGAATTCGTAAAGGTATTTTATTAATCGCCGATGGGATAGTTTTTTCTGGATTAGAAGTCTCTGCTGCCGATACGCCCACCAATTCCACACCCACAAAAGCAAACACAACCATTTGAAATGAAAGTAAGAACCCTGAAATCCCGTTTGGAAATACTCCCCCATGTGCCCAAATATTACTGAGCGCAACCGTTCCGGTAGTTGTTTTGAATCCAATCACCAGTAGAACTACCCCGATGGCAATCAATGCGAGAATAGTGATTACCTTAATTAAAGCAAACCAAAATTCCAATTCGCCAAAGCTTTTTACCGTCAATAAATTGAGTCCTAATAAAATAATTAAACAAATGACTGCGGGTATCCATTGCGGGATATCAAACCAATATTGTACATAGACCCCGACAGCTATAATATCGGCCATAGCCGTCATGATCCAACAAAACCAATAGGTCCATCCGGTTACAAACGCTGCCCGCGGTCCAAGATAGTCTTCGGCAATGTCTGTAAAAGATTGATAACCTGCTTTAGACAACAGAAGTTCTCCCAATGCCCTCATTACAAAGAAAATAGCGATACCCACGATTAAATAAGCAAAAATGATCGATGGTCCTGCCAGCTGTATAGCTTTACCTGATCCTAAAAATAATCCGGTACCGATGGTTCCACCAATCGCAATGAGCTGAACATGCCGATTCTCTAAATCTCTCTTTAATTCTTGTGCTGCCATTTCGAACTCCCCCTTATGCGAAAAAAATAACAAGTAAAAATGATAACAAAAAAGAGATTGGATACGCTCCAATCTCTTAGGTCTAAGAATAATAAATAAAATACATTCCTTTATTCTGACGATGATCAGAATAACAAATGAATTATCTAGTACTCTTCTGTCCTTTTGCCTGAGATTGTGAACCCTTCGGCGCCGGGGGAATCCCCCACGGTCTCTCCAGAAGCTGCTCCTGCTATAGTGTGATCCATAGCAATCATAGCTTGCGAATTATTTAATTGTTATGCCGCTAACTTCATTTTTAATATTTTTCAATACTAATCATTGTCAAATATTTTGTCAATAACATTAATTACCGCTGAATTTAAATGCATAATACGCGAATATCATGCCTTGCTTCGGAAACATCGCAACCAACAGACCAAGATTGGCTGATGGTTAATATGAAAAAAGGGCTATCTCATTGTAGAATTCTACTCCTGAGACAGTCCCTTTATGTTTGAAACACACTCAATTAGTGGCTTGTCAGCCAATCCGCCAACTCTTCTGTCTGACTCAGAATAGCTATTGGATCCCAGTAGCCGGAACGATCGCTTGTCCAAAGAAATACGTGATCATTTTTGACTGCTGGCAGTGCGCCCCAGATCGGGTCGGCTTTAAGTTCATCCAGCTTTTTTGAGTCAGAGGTAAGAATGACATAGTCACCGGCATACTTTGGTAAGACCTCAGCAGAGAATGAAGCCCAACCCGGATCGGCCATTTCGGCGGCGATATCCGCGGGAGGCTTAAATCCCAATCCATTATAGACCGGCTGTCCACCTTTACCGAAGTCTGTTCCGACGGCCATCAAGCTGTTTTCAGACCATTCAATAATGGAAAATGTGCTGTCTGCAGGCACAACCTTCAATACACTCTCCTTGGCACTGGCCATACGGCTGTCATAGTCTGCAAGCCAGGTTTTTGCCTTATCTTCTTCACTAAGCAGCTCTCCGAAATAAGCCACTTCCTCATGTACCGTTTTTAGGGAAGCGTATGGAATAACGACCGTAGGTGCGATTTTTGACATCTGCTCATTTAGCTCAGGATAGAAATCATCCATTATAATCAAATCAGGATTTAGCGACAGAATTTTCTCTACATTTCCATTCCCGTCCCCTATATTCTCAACGTCTTTCAAATACTCCTGAAAATATGGATTTTTAATATGATGTTCGGAGGTTCCGATAGGTGTAATGCCAAGCGCAATTAAGCTGCCAAGATATTCACCTGCAACAATTCTCTGGGGATGAAGGGGGATCTCCACCTCACCGTTAACCGTTTTAACGATTTTGGTCTTCGGCTGCTGTGAGACAGCATTTTCCGTAGCCCCGTTTGTACCACATGCGCTCAGCACCAAAATGAAGCTTAGCAGCAGTACCGATGCCAGCGTAGGCCTTGAATGTTTAAACATGAATGAATCTCCCTCTTGATCAAAATGATACTGATAATCGTTATCAATATAATCAGTATAGTGAAATGATTCAAGGGCGACAATGGAGGATTCTATGTTTGTGGCAGGACTATCTTCTAGTTTGTTCTTTCTGGAATGCAATTCTCTATAGCTAATCGGGGAAACTCCCTTGTACTTTTTGAACAGCCTGCCCAAATAACTAGGGTCTTGATAACCGACACCCACTGCAATTTCCTTCAGCGTAGCATCTGTTTCCAGCAGCAGTGCCACCGCTTTTTCGATGCGCACCTTAATTAAGTAATCAATCGGGCTAAGTCCAGTACGGATTTTGAAGTAGGAAGATAAATGGGGGACGCTATAGTTCAGGCTTTCCGATAATGATTCCAGCGTAATGTTATCCGTATAATGTTCATGAATGATGTCGGCGACTCGGGCGGCCAGATTGCGCTTAGTCGTATTAACCCCTTGCACTGACATTTGATGGAGTAGCTCATACACAAACTGATGGAATAAAGTGCGAACATGCAACCGCGCAAGCGGCTGCTGCTTTCCCCACTCCTTAAACATTTCGCTCACTATACGATACAACGTTACCGAATGGTCAGGCGTTATGCTGTACGAATGATCAAGGGGTTGAGCACCCTCGTATAGCGTAGCAATCTCTAAGGGTAGTGAGGGATGCATACTCACTTTATAATAAATGCTATAGTAATCCAGCCCTTCGCTGCCTGCATCAATGTTGAGCACAGTTCCTTTGCCTACGTGAAGCACTGTAAAGCGCTGTAAACGATGAACTTCGCTTCCCAGATTAACTGTAGCATTACCGCGAATCGACATAAGAAACAGCCTTGAGGGGACGTAATAGGAAGGTATAGATTCGCCAGGTCTATGGGTCATCCGACGAATATCAACTACTTTGCAATTGGCGTGATTCCATACAGCAATAAGGTCATTGATGTCCATCACTGACTAACACCTTACATGTTTTCGTTTGAAGCCGAGCTGCGATTTATCAACTGCCTTTTGAATATTAATTGAAGCATTCAAAATCTTGCTTTTTGCACTACTGGTATGGACTTCCACCGGGCCAACTTCCTTTGCAATCTCAACCGCTTTATCATGAAGCGGCAGATAGGATACGCCCACAGTGTAAATGAAATTGTTCATTGCGTATTTCGTTCGCTCAGGAGCATCATGAATCGTATTTTTAGCAAGCTCCAACATAGCGGCTAATTTTTCTGCGGAAAATTCACTGTCCGGGCGATTTCCGAGCAGCCAGCAGTAACAGTTCCAGCCCGCCGACATTTTCAGCTCTATCTCACTTGCAATCCATTTATCAGAAACCTCTTGCGCAATATCCGTCTCCGCCAACGTTACTGCCACCACAAAGTCCGATAGCATATAGAAATAAGCCCCAGCAATCCACCGCTCAAAATCCGACTCGGTCATTGCTTTAGGCTCCGCGATCACCCCGGCAAAATACATAGCGTCGTAATTTCCCGTAGCATAAAGCTGCTCGGCCAAGGGTTGATTATGTTTTATTTTTCTGAAGATAGGCTTCATCTGGCCTGTGGCCACACCAAAAAGCGGTTCGTGCGCGCCATTGGATAGATATATTTTCTTGGTGCGTTCCTTGCCGAGAGCTTCAAGCTCTTGCATGACCGTTTCTAAATCCATTGTTCGCACTTCCTTTTTAATGAATATTGGCTAGGGACTCAAACTTTACTTGAATATATCATAAAAGCCCTTATAAATACCTTCTTTTATACATCAGGGTAATTTGCCCCGCTATGTATTCAGCGCTATATTGGTTGCCATCCTTAATCCACCACATAATAATCCCCAGTAGTGAGGCTGCAATAATATCAACGGAGACTACCTCCTTAGTAGAGTCAATGTTCCTCATGTTTCTTCGTTTATTGACAGTACTTTTTAACAGGTTGGTCAAATGTTTTTTGAAGCCTTTATGCTCAATCAATACAGCAAAAACTTTCCGGTATTCATAAAAATAATTTAAAAAGGTGACCAGCTGCTCCTGTTCGTTGTTGCTCTTCATTTGTAATAGCGGTTCAACCTTCATGGATAGGTCATCGAAGATTTCATGTACGATCTGCCGCAATAAATCGTTAATATCCTCATAATGCAAATAAAACGTTGCGCGATTTAGTTCCGCACGGTTGGCGATTTTTTGGACGGTCAATTGCGAAACCTCCACATTATCGGCCAATAATGAAAATACAGCGTTCTTAAGCATCTTTTTTGAACGAATAGCTCGTGGGTCAACTCTTTTATGTTCAGTCATTTCATCCCTCTATTATCGTTAAAATGGCCTTTCATCAACTAATTTGCCTATTCTGTCGATTAGTCGACATTTTCAATAAAATTGCAAATAGGAATACTATATAAATCCTGATATGATTTATTTTATTGACACTATGTCGAAAAAGCAATGAAGAGAGGACTGCAACATGCAAGAAGACACTAAGAAAATAAATAAAGGGATCTTACTAACCATCTTAATCTTTGGTTGTTTCTTATCCACACTCAATCAGACGCTTTTAAATGTCGCCTTAAGTAGTCTGATGGATGTTTTTGATGTCACGGCAACAACCGTACAATGGATTTCAACAGGATTTATGCTGATCAACGGGATTTTGATTCCGATTACGGCCTATTTAATGAAACGTTTTACAACACGGCAATTATTTATAAGTGCCATGTCATTTTTATTAATCGGTTCTATACTTTGTGCAGCAGCGCCGAGCTTTAGTCTACTCTTAATCGGACGGATGATCCAAGCTGCCGGTGCTGGCATTATAATGCCGCTCATGATGAGTGTTGTGCTGGCGATCTTCCCCGTTGAAAAACGTGGCAGCGCTATGGGACTGCTTGGACTGGCGATGATATTCGCTCCGGCTATTGGGCCAACGCTCGCGGGATTTGTTGTCGAATACCATTCTTGGCGCTGGTTATTTATCGGGCTTATTCCACTTGTCCTCATTGTAATAACTTTGGCGTTGAAGTATTTAGTGAATGTATCTGAGACGTCTAAGTCGAAGCTTGATGTGGTAAGTGTGCTTTTATCAACCGTCGGATTTGGCTTAATTTTATACGGCTTCAGTAGTGCAGGCAGTAAAGGCTGGGATGATGTAATCGTAATCCTGACCTTAGGGATTGGAGTCGCGGTAACAGCTGTATTCTGTCTTCGACAAATCAAATCGGATGATCCACTGCTAAACCTGTCGGTCTTCAAAAATAAAGTGTTTACGATGACATCTCTTATTAACGTATTAATCACAATGATGATGTACGCAGATATGATCTTATTGCCTATTTATCTGCAGAATGGTCGCGGGTTTACAGCATTTGATGCAGGACTACTATTGTTGCCGGGGGCACTCGTAAATGCGTTCATGTCACCCGTCACCGGTAAATTATACGACCGTTTTGGTGCGAAACCGCTGTTCATCATTGGCCTACTGTTTATTATTCCATCTATGTGGGCGGTAACAGATTTATCTGAATCGACCACGTATACTTATCTAATGATTCGTACCATTGGCCTGCGAATTGGATTAAGCTTCATTACTATGCCACTCAATACAGCCGGACTAAATGCATTGCCCAAACAACTCGGCACTCATGGTACAGCTGTGAACAATACTGTTCGCCAAATTGCCGGGGCCATTGGTACTGCTGTCGTAATTACAATTTATACAGTGCAGGCAACAAGTCATGCAACTACAGTGATGCTGAACAATCCCTCCACTACTCCTGAGATTCTTAAATCCCTTACATCGATTCTTGGGGCAAGTGACGCCTACTACTTCATGATGATTTTATCCGTTGCCGCATTTGTTATAACCTTATTTATGCCCACGAAAAACAAACTCATGACTGAAAAGAAAGCAAACCTAGTTAGCAAGGAAGAACCTCAGTTGTAACTAGTAATTGCAGAGTAAATAAAGAAAAGCCATTCCTTAGCGGAGTGGCTTTTGTTATGAATGGCTTGCTTTGGATCATTGGAGCACGTATTCCTACGAGCATCAATATTTCCTTATCCATATCAGTATCCCCCTCTCCATATCAAATGTGTAGACTCTATTATAAAAGCGAAAAAATATTTAAACTTTACACATAAGTTAATATATGGTATTTTAATAGTGTTATTAAAAGGAATATTAATCCATAATAAGGAGCTGATTCCATTCATGAAATTATCTTTAAAAAAGAGATTGATGCTTGTTGGAACCTTTGTTTCAGTCTTTCTTTTTTCTTTTGTTTCCCAAGCATATGCGACTAATTTAATTGGCTACCCTACAGCTACACAAGCTAAGAATAATTGGTGCTGGGCTGCGACTAGCGTTACCATACTTCAATATTACGGAATCTCTGTAAGCCAATGTTCTTTTTATGATCATGTGAAGGGAACCTCCGGCTGTACAACAGACGAGAGTGAATCTTATGGAACTGTTCAAGAAGGCATTCATGATTATGGTGTCTCCAGTTGGAATCATACAGGAGCACTATCTTACAGCGATGTAAAAAACCAGATTGATAATGTTGGCAGTCCTATATATGTAAGCTGGAAATGGAATAGTGCTACCGGTGGCGGGCACGCAGTAGTTATCTATGGGTTCGACACATATAGTGGAAATGATTGGATTCAACATATGAACCCGAGTGGGGGCACAAAAACCTCCATGTTATACACCAACGTTAAAGGTGGCTCCAGCTACGATAGAACCTGGAGATGGGGACTTCATGGCTTCAACAAATATATTTAAGGAGGGCTTCCCATTAAGAAAACGCTGCTGTTAACTGTAACTTCATTCGTTTTATTTCTGACTTTTTTCTCACCTGTATGGGCTCAGACCGTAACTGAAGATGTTGTTTCTTTTGCAAATACAGAAGGATTAACATTGATTAAAGAAGGGCTATCTAAAGATCCTGAAGGATATGGTTACAACAATGAAGCAGAGATTAGTGAAATTACCGTAGGTCAAGGAATGCAGATTCATTTTATTGATGGCGCTAAGCTTAGGACGGCTTCCGATAGTCTGATTGAAACGGTCACCCCCCAAGACAACTGGGAGTTTCTTATTTTATCGGGCGGAATACCCAAATCTAAAATGATCATTCAAAAGGATGCTAACGGGTCCTATCAAGTTACTGAGTTTGGAGGAAATCCTAATACTTTGGCCTATGCTATTCATTCACTACAAGCTGAGGGTGAAGTGAGTGAGCCTACACTTATCCGTGAGCGGGACGAATATATAGCTGCCTTCAAGAAAGACAATCAGGAACTAATCATCGCCCCACAACAAGTCTCATCAGCAGAAACAAAAGGACTAAGCAATATTTCGGAGCCTCAAGCACCCGGGCATTTAATAGATGTGTTACAAACGATGCAGAACGATTCTTCCGATGACGAGCAGGATGGGTCGGGAACCATTGCTTCCGCATATTATGCGGACGATAATAATCACCTAACAAGGTCTATCACCATTAGCGCCATTATTGCTCTAGTAGCGGTATTTGTGTTCTGGGCCTATCTCAGAAGACGTAAACAACCTAAATAAATGTAAAAATAAGTAGGCCGCCCTCCTTCATTGGATTGTGGCCTACTTTGATAGATAGTACCTCTAAAAAGCCTCCCTCTCCCCATCTGATTAGGACATAAAGGCTGCCAAAGACCTCGTTAGCATAACACCATTTGTAATGGTATCTTGCGGCTAAACATCTCGTCCAGTACCCATGCCCCTTTTATACATTTTTTCTGCTTCAATTGGACTTTCTTTTGCCGTGATATGATGCGGAATTACCCGATAAACTTGAACCGGACCGCCAAATACAGCCGATCTATATTTTTCCACATGCTGCTTGGACAAGCGGCGATTATAATAACCCGGTACGTATTTATTGATCAATTCCTGAAGTACATGTGTGGCTTCATCCAAATCTGAAATCGGCTCTGCTTGTCCAAATATCATTACGCTCATATAAGCTGTATCCGTTTTGGCTGGTACCGGATCTGTAATAGTTCCGTATTCCTCACATACCGTAAAACATACCTCCGGATTATCACGCATGACCTGATTACGTCTTCCATCTCCAGCCCCGTGAATATACAGTTTCCCTTCAGTCCATACATAATTAAGTGGCACAACATAAGGGAGGTTCCCATCAACCAACCCCAGATAACCTAATCTCGTTTGGTGAAGGAACCTTTCAATCTTCTCTTGATCTAGGCATTCCCTGGTCTTGTAACGAACCGAATTCATATCGAATCTCTCCTTTTATTTAAATTGCGGATACCAGCGTTGTTACGGTAGTATATCAATGAATGGATTGCATTAAAATATCCATAATTCGCTGTTTAGAGCAATCCATAAATCGCTTTTTATGATTGGCGTTTCTATTTGGAGGTATGTACGATGATGAAAGTAATTCGTAATGATAAGAGACCCATCTGGCAGCAATTGCTTGATCAAGCGATCCATAATATTACTAGCGGAGTCTGGGCACCAGGAGAACTACTGATTCCTACCCGCGAACTTGCGCACATCGTAGGTGTCTCCCGCTCAACTATACAGATCGTCTATGAGGAATTGTTAAGCCGGGGTTATACAGTTACCTCCCGCCGGGGAGGGACGCGAGTTAGTACATGGAAGCAAGTCACTATATCAACGAAGGAGATAGAAACAGAGGGCCCCATACCTCCTTCACTGTCCTTGCTAGACTCAGCTGTTGATCAATTACATGACTGGTTCAGGGGTAAAGAACCGCTAGAAGTGGATATTGATTTCAGTCCCCATGAACCCTATTTGGATGAACAATTTCAAAAAAACTGGCGGCAATCGCTGCTTCAGGCATCCGCTGAAATGGATTTATCAAGCTGGGCTTACGGTAACTGCTACGGGTACACACCATTACGTGAGCAAATACAGCGTTATTTATCACTTGAACGGGGCATACATGTCCAAACCAATCAGATTCTGTTGACCTCAGGAGCTCAGCATAGTATTGACTTAATCGCACAGTCACTTTTAGCTGATGGGGACACTGTCTCAGTAGAGGATCCAGGTTTCCCAGCTGCTTGGATGGCAATGAAATACCGACGTATGAATGTGGTACCCGTTCCTGTTGATGAGTATGGTCTAGTGGTTGAGCATATTCACCCGCAATCCAAACTGGTCTTTGCCACCCCTTCCCACCAGTGCGCAGTAGGGGTCGTTATGTCGGAGCCCCGCCGGCAACAATTGCTGCATAAGGCCGTTCAAGAACGATTTTGGATCATTGAAGACGATTATGATAGTGAATTTCGATATCGCGGGGAGCCGCTGCCAACGCTGTTTAGTCAGGCATCTAATAATACTTTGTACCTCATGAGTTTCTCTAAAATGATTGCACCAGGCATTCGTATTTCGGCTATTGTTGGATCAGTCGAGGCAATTGCTCAGCTAGCGAAGGTGCAGGAACTGACTTACCGTCATCTTCCGATTATGGATCAGCTAACACTAACCCACTTCATTAAAAATGGTCATTTTATGCGCCATATGCGAAGAGTCAGAAATGTGTACCGGCGAAGACACGAGGTCATGGCAAAAGCTATTATGGCTAGCGGATTAGGGGAGCGCTTCACGCTCAGTGGAGTAGAAACTGGATTACATATGTTATTAGAAGCTGAGGAAACATTCGACGAAGAAACTGTGACAAAGTTAGCCCTACAACATGGAATACGTGTGTACCCTCTTGGGCCCTATTGTTTGGATAGCAAAAGAAAAGGATGGGTATTAGGGTTTGCAAAAGTAGATGAGGCAGCGATTGAGCAGGGCATTCATCGTCTTGCGGAGTTGATCCTATAAAATCACCTCCGCAGCACTCACACAATTTGTTGAACAGTCCATAGACTATTTTAGATTTATGAAACCATTGCTTCCGCGTATTACGCGGACGATAATAATCACCTAACAAACTCTATCACCATTAGGGCCATTATTGCTCTAGCAGCAGTATTTGTGATCTGGGCCTATCTCAGAAGACGTAAGCAACCTAAGTAAATGTAAAAAAAATAGGCCGCTCTCCTTCATGGAGTGCGGCCTATCTTTCTCTCATCTACGGCTCGCGAGAAATATTCAAACACTGCACAAATACTATTAAAAACTTACCAAGAAACTACTCAAAGGCATATCGGTTTACTCAACTTTCCTTATAAACAATTTTTTTCAAAAAAAACATAATCCTTATAAAGAATTTTCTGGAATTTCCGATATATTTATAGTACACATAATGGTTCAAATTACCTAATTGGGAGGGTTTTATTTGAAAAAGATTTTTAAAATCGGGTGTCTGGGATTCATCGCTTTAATTGTACTAATCATTGTCATTGGTATATTTGCTAAAGATAAGGATAGTTCAAACGACACAACTAGCAAATCTAATAACACCGCAAACTCTGTAGAAACAAAGGGCACCTCAAAAGAAGATGCGAAAAAACTAGCAAAAAAAGGGGAAGAATTACAAGTTGGCGATGTTGTTTTCAAAGTTAACAAGGTAACTACTACCAAGGAAATTAAAGATGGAAATTACTTATCCTACTCACCTAGTGCTGACGGAAGTATTTTCCTAGTAGTAAATGTAACTGTTAAAAATGCTGGTAAAAAAATGATTACCACAGACTCATCATACTTTCAGCTCCTAAAAGATGAAGTTACGTATAACCCGTCAACGTTGATTACTACTTCCGGAGACTATTTTTTATATGAAGGAATCAATCCTGGATTGGCTCAAACAGGCAATGTAGTATTTGAAATCCCAGAAGATATGACTGGCTTTCTTTTGAATGTCCAAACTGGGTTCTGGGGAACCGAACAAGGACAGATTGAATTGAAATAATACTATATGAATCGTAAACCACCAATGTAAGTTGGTGGTTTTTTGTTACTTCTTCGACGTAAAAATTCTACTTTATGATCAAAATAACCGTCAACGAAGTAACTGGTGCTTTAAAACGTAGTAGTTAAGATACTTGGCAGTTAACAACTGAATATTTAAAAATCAATGCAAAAGGCACTACCTTGAGGCAGTACCTTTTGCATTGTTAAGTGAAGAGATATCCAATTTAGGTGAGGTTAATACTCCACATCAATTCAATCAGGTCCTACATTACATAGCTTTTTCAGCCAGATCGCTAACTAAATTTCTCATCCACTTACGGGAGTAAATCCGGGCGTAGCCGAAGCCAAAGCGGACAACCTCCTCCAGCGAGATGACGAGATACACAAGGTAGACAGGTTGCTTCCAAATGTATGACAGCAACAGCCCGGATGGGACACCTATCAGCCACGTTGCGGTAGACTCCATGCCGAATACGAACTTGCTGTCTCCTCCGCTGTTTAGAATACCGCCGGCTATAATCATATTGGATACTTTGACCCAAAGAAATCCAGCAAACACGATAACGATATACATGCTCATTTGTTTAGCATCCTCGGAGATATTGAACGCAGAGACATACAGCTTCGAGCCTGCCGCAATGATAACCCCGACGATCAGAGAGATAATGATGCCTAGACGAATGAACCGTTTCGCATGATCGAGTGCGATATCGGATTCATTCGCACCCAAACGGTTGCCAACCATTACCCCTGCTGCACTAGCCAGCCCCGATAATAAACCAATGCAAAGACCCTGAAGTGGGAAAGTAATGGTCATCGCAGTCATTTCCATCGTCCCCATACGGCTATAAATGACCGCATATGCTGTTTCACCCAATACCCAGATCAATTCAGTCAACAGCAGCGGATAGGTCGTTCCAAAAAACTTGCGGATGAGCGGTTTAGGAACGATGAATAAGTTCTTTAACCCGACAGCTCCCGGTAAACGATACCGGTACACGGCACCAATGATCAACAAGCATTCGAAGACTCTAGAAATAAGAGTAGCAATGGCAGCGCCCTTCAGGCCAAGCGCAGGAGCACCGAAATGACCGTAAATAAGTACGTAATTCAGTATAATATTCAAGCCAACTGCAATTAGACTTACATACATCGGCCACTTGGCATGGCCAGTACTGCGTAAAATCGCGGAATACATCATCGTGAGCATGACAGGCACAAAACCGATCGACATTATCTGGAGAAAGATATATCCCTCATCTATTACATTCACGTCTGTAGTGAATAGGCTCAGAAAGAGCGGCGAATCGATAAAGACAGCCGCAGAGAACAGGAACGAGAACGCAAAGCCGGTGATCAGTCCGAGACCCAGTACTTGAGAGACACTTTTGGAATCTTTATTTCCCCAAAACTGGGCTGCATATATGGATACACCCGTCGATAAACCGGCCAAGACAACCGCGATGATCCCGTATATTTTGGTCGACATCCCCACCGAGGCAATTGCCACATCTCCCAACTGCCCGACCATCAATTGATCCGTCAAATTAAGCAACGCCATCAGCAAGCTTTGAAGCGTAACGGGCACAGCGATTTTATACACACTTTTGTAGAAATCTTCTTTCTCTGACATGTATCGTTCACAACCCCCATATTCTCGATTTTTCCCGAACTCATTCCCATTCGCAGTCTATGACTTAGTGTGAGGTTAGATCACCTTTTTGTAGCGCATGAGCGTGTAGTTATCTTTTGGTTGAATTTCTACAACCTTGAACTTTTTCGCAAAGTTCAATTGCTGGTACCCGTCTCCATCCACTAAAGTAATGTTTGTGGAGCCGCCTATGATGATTGGAAGCTGCATTAGAATAATCTCATCGACGATATCCTGATTGAAAATATGCCAGTTTAAGAATCCTCCGCCTTCGACCATCAGACTGGTAATCCCATAGTTCTCCTCCAACTGACGTTCAAGCTCCACAAAATCTACTTTATCCTCGCCGCAGATAAGGCACTCCTTCCCTCTTTGCCGGATCTGTTTGATTTTTTCTTCATCCCGTCCTTTCTCGGTCGTGACAATAATTGTCTTCCCTTGGTCTGAGAGTACATTGCAATCTAGCGGAATATCCAAAGTAGTTGTCGGAATGATACGAATTGGATTTTTATTCTCCTCATACCGATTAGTAAGGAAGGGATTGTCCGTCAAAATTGTATTTTTGCCGACCATAATTCCCTGCACCTTCCCCCGGAATAGATGAATAAATTCCATATCCTCACTGGAAAATAAAGAAAAAAGCTCTTTACTCGAATTACCAGCGCCCATAGTGAGCTTTCCATCAATAGAAATTTGGCTGAATATCGTTGTTTTCATTTGGCTCTCCCCATCTCTAATTAGCTTTTAAATGCACCCCAAGAGGCTTGAATAGTCTGTTCTATTTTGTTCAATGCTTGTTCAGGATTGCTCAGGGGCAGCTCAATAAGACCCGCATTTAACGCCTCCCATACATGGATCATGAAGGGATAAGTCGGCATCGGCCGTGAATGATCCAAAAGCGATAAAATCATCTTTTTGTTAGGCGCAGCAGAGGCAGCTAAACGGTTTAGCACCTCTTCCTGAGCTGGAATCCGCTGTACACCCAGCGTCCACATAGTTTGGCTTTCGTCACTCAGCATAAAGCGTGTGAATGATAAAATATCTTCCCGCTCCTCGGACGTTAATGAATGATTAGGGTAGATCAGACCGATAGAAGAAGACATGGATAACGATTGCCGTCCTTCGATGCTCGGAAGCTGGCAAACCGCAAGCCTATTGTTCATATGCTTATCTAGATGGTTATAAATCCACTCGCCACAAATAATGGCACCGATCTTACCGTCAATGAACTGCTCAAGCAGTCCTGTAGAGCCGTCGAGACTAACGAGCACGCCTTGATCCATCTTGTCGCTAATAAACTGAAGCGCCTGCTTCATTTCAGAGGTGACGATATTCGGCTTTCCATTCTGTACAGGCCAGCCGCCGAAAGCTGTGAGGAACGGAATAAACCAATATCCTTGCTGTAAGTCTGCTCCAATCGGTACGATACCTTGGGCGGATAACCTTTCTGCTGCCTCTTCGAACACGTCCCATGTCGTCGGCGCACTAGGGTAAATCGACGGGTTGTAATACACAACCAGATGATTGCCCCGCAATACCGGTATACCATACTGAACACCATTCATTTGCATCGTTGAAAGGGCACCCTCAGTCAGCGTATCGCCTAATAGCCCGCCCGGCACTTCGGAGTAAAGACCGTTCTCAACATAGGAGGACATGTCGGCAGGAACCATCGCCAGATGCGGACCTTGCTGGGTATCCTTAATTTGGTTCAGGCGCGCAGTCAGCTCCGTAATATTCATGACTTGTGGCGTAATTTGTACCCCAAAGCGCTCTGTATACAGCTTACAAATTCCCTCCAGCACCTCAATCGAGGTATCTCCCGGACCATCAAACTCATGCCATACCACGACTTCCTTATTGTTTTTTTCCATTGCAGCCTCTCTCCCTTACCTAAATTGTCTATGATTGTTTACGAGCACTAAAGCCTGATTAGGCGCAAGCAGCAAGCAGTCCAACGCCTGACCTACGCTGCTACCCGTTAAGGAACTATCCAGTGTTACCGTCATTGGGCATCGGCCAGGTACGGCTACCTTCAAATCAACTTGGCAGAAAGCATCAGCACTCAAGTTAAAGCAGCACAGCAGCGTCTCATCCCCTTGCATATACCCGTACAAAACAATACCTTCCGGGGATTGAGCCACGAAAAAGTTTTCCGGCTTCACTAGGTGGCGCCAATCTTTCTTGAGTTCACTTAGCTCTGCCAACAGCGGCAGCATCGGTGTAGGATTGGTCCAGTTAATTTGCATAACGTTAAAAAAAGCTCGGGAAATCTCCTCACCATTCGTGTTATCTCCAAGACCACAGTTGAGCGGCTGCTCCTCATTCATTTCATAACCCGTCGTCACGTATGGAATTGCATTCGGAAGAAATTGATTAAATACCGCGATCATCCGAGCAACCTCTACACCGCCACGGCTGGTGATCCGAGGAGTATCTGCTGTTTCTGCACAGGCAAATACATGAATATTTAACTCAGGCAGCTCTTCTAAGAATGAAACGAGATTCTCTTTATTAATTTGTGTCATGACGTTCCATCCACTGCCAAGCATAATGTTATAGCCGGTGTTTGCTGCCTTCTTGTGGTTGCGATTGAACAAATCTTCACTGATTAAGATCGCATTGGGATTCATCTCTTTAACCGTTTCAAAAATACGAGTCAACAACGGAATAGGTAGCACGTGTCCGATATCGATGCGGAAGCCGTCAATCCCATATTTTTCGAGATTAACCCGTACTGCCTCCTCCAGAACATCCCACAGCTCCAGATTCGGCTCCTCTCCCGGGTAGTCATTGCATTTAATCGTATCAAAAAGGACATATGGCGCCTGATCCGGACTTATAAGATGTCTCACTTGCGGAGAGAAATCCTTGTAGAGACGTAAGAACGTAATGTCTGTCCAAATCGGCTGCACATCATTTATCCAATCCGAATGTGCTGGAGCAGTCGTTATCCCCATCTCTTGCTCCACCAAAGTTAATAGCTCATCCCCTGTTTTAGCAGCTTTCTCTTTCAAGTGCTGCCAAAGGATTGGATGAAGTTCATTGGGCGGTGGCGTGAACTTCCGCAGAAATACTGCTGTCTCCTGGCTACGGTAGACCGTCTCCAATTTGTCCGGCGTACACTCCTCAAAAAATCCAAGCTGGGGAATTGCGGGCGGCGCAAAGCCTTCTAATTCGTCCATTTTGATCCAATACACCCATTCAGGATGCTCGGTAATGAACACACTGTTTTTCGCCGTCACACGGGGAATGAAATCAACAACAGTCTTAATATCAAGTAAATGACAAGCCTCTACCAAAGCGCTGAGCTCATCATGAATCGTAAACTCCTCCATATCATCCAATAGGCTATCATGCAGGTTCTCGTCCAAATGGAATAACGATTGCACCGCGTAAGGGGACCCCATATCCCCCTTCAGATTCAACTTGCTGTACTGGTTAACTGGAAGCATGTACAGAATATTGATGCCCATTTTCTTTAGCAGCGGCAGAAGCATAAAGAATCTTAAAAAAGTACCCGATTCAATTTTTCCGTCATGGTTGTAATCCCAAGCGGTCGAATAGCGAATAAGCGAAGAATAGATCGCGCTATCGTCCAGATTTGTACGTTCCTTAAGCAGATATCTCCACGAAAGCCTGTCCACATAATTCAAATGATCTGTCAAAAAATCATACGGGTGTACACAAATTTCACCCTCTTTTTCTAAGAGAACACGCTCATATTGGCACTCATTCCACACTGCGGGTATCCAAATTGGCTCTACGTCTTTGGCCTTGTGTGCAGACAAGTAGTCTTGAATTAATCTGAATTTGCTGTCGTTGCTCATTAACAGTGCCACCTCTCATTGAATGTAGTTTTACGTTTAGGGAACAAAAACCGTCTTAACGGTTTCACTTCCAACCACCTTCAAAGAGTTCAATTCATAGCCGATCAACTCGTCTATCGCTGCTTCATGCTCACTGAGCTTAACTTTTCTAGTCACTAGTTTCTCCATTTCAGGAGTTTCAGCGGCAAACCGCAAAGCTTCCTCGAACATGTAGCGGTATTCACCTGCTGCTATAATTTTTATTGCATGCTGCACGAATTTAGTAGGGGAAAAGGTGTAGCGATACTTCGCATTAATACCAAAAGGAACGATGCGGCCTCCACGTTCAATCCACTTTTCCGCCATTTCGAGTTGAGTGCCCACCGTATCGATAATCACATCAAACTTATGTCCCGCACAGATTTTGTCTACGATAGCTTGATTTAATTGGGCAGGTGTTAAAGCAAAATCTGAGATCTCTCTGGCAAAAGCTAGCCGATAGGGATTAACTTCAGTCGCTACCGTGAGCGCAGATTTCGACTTGCTCACAATTTGGCTTAACAGTCCCATTGGACCCGATCCAAGAATGAGCACCTTGTCGTCTGCTGTGACATTGGCTTCTTTGAAATTGTGCAGTACACAGGCAAGCGGCTCAATCAAAACCCCCGTCTCCCAGCTCATATGATCGGGAAGACGGTGTGCAAACGTTTGTGCAGTGGAGTAAAAAAAAGTGAATGTCCCATTTCGATTCAAACCCGCAATAGGCATCCCATTTCCATCGATGCCCGTACAGAGGTGCGGCTGTTTCTTCAAGCAAAAATAGCATTCATCACAGCTTTGATTCGGATCGATAACTACGCGGTCGCCTACCTTAACACGATCAACGTTGCTGCCGATTTGAATTACAGTCCCTACTGCCTCATGACCACGAATGACCCCTGGAACCCCCTCCTCTTTCCCGGTGATGACTGCTAAATCTGTTCCACATACACCTGTCATCTCAATCCGGATCTTGACTTCATCCGGTGCTGCAATCTGCGGCTCTTCCCATTCGCAGAGCTCCAGCTTATGATTGGATGTCCACACCAATGCTTCCATACTCATTCCCCTTTCTCTTTTTTGTTATCCATATTCGCCCAGAATATATCATAACTACCATGTAAAAGTAAGGTGAATGTTGTCGAAAAATGTTAATAATTACATTTTTATATAAACAATTCACGAGTAAGCGCTTTAATTTTTTTTTGCTTATTATGCGGAGTGACTGTCTGAAACGGCAAGTTTAAGAGCCATCCTTTGTGGGATGACCCTTAAATACTATCGTGATCAATCGAGCTCCGCGAGGAAATAAATCCCGAATCAACGTCTCCTATTTTGCAGCTTCCGCTTCCAGCCGTGCAATGACCTCAGAGCGGGCTTGATCTGTGAAGCAAAGCACGCCGTTTTCCTGAACGATCAGTCCTTCCCGTATTCGGCCATCCAGCCAATCGCTGATCCAGCCGGGAGCATATCCGCCTTGGCCGAACTCGCCGCCAAAAGCAATCATTTCTTCATATACATCCAGATACTGTTGACGGCTTGTATTTGGATAAGAACTTGTGTATAGCCAGAACTGCACATCGTACATCAGAGTAGAAAGCTCATCCGCATGAAAGGAGAAGTGTCCCTTCTCTTCAACGATTCGGGTACAGACTTTACGGATCTTCTGCTCAAGCTGATCTACCTCAGACACATGGCTGCACAGCTTCGCAAGCAATGGTGAGAATTGGCCTACGGCTACTTTGCGCAAATCCTCCTCTTTATCTTCTTCAGAGGTGTCGTATTCCTCATCACTCACCAGGCCGCGTATAAACGTCTCGAAGTCTGGGGCCAGAAACGTAATCTCATAATTATCTTCCTGATCCACATGAATTACCTCGGGTTCGCCGCCCCTCCCGCAGTTCCGGTAATCCAGCATCACGACATCATGGCCTGCCGAAGGGCAATCACAAATTACCACGCCAATGTCAGGGTATCCCCACTCCTCAATCATAAACGGACTGCCGAGATCGCCGCAGAGTGAATAGCTTTTCTCACGTCCGATGCCCATAATGCCCGTAATCGCAATATGATCCTCAGCCCATGAGGTCGCATCCTCCGTGGGAAAACAAGTATTATAAGGCACTCCCCCATTGTGCTGCTTCATCAGACTGATATAAGAGGCAGGGAGCTTGTAACCCAGTTCTTCTTCTACAGAAGTAATCAGCTCATCCGTAGGCGGGGCAGAAACATATTCTTTTAGCGCATAATCGCTATCTTTCCAAAATTCGGAGAGGTCCATCCCTTCAAAAGGAGTTGCAGTCGTCCCCGAATCATTATGTTGCTCTCTGATTGCCTGTCTGGCTGCGGCGTGTTGTTCTTTGCGTAGCTTACGCTGGCTGAATTTCAAAAACATGGCCGTATTCTCATCATCCGGATCGAGGTCGTGGGCAATACCCAGCACTTTCACTGCTTCCTCATATCGATTCAAATAATAGTAGGAATATCCCACACGAAAATGCCACAGATAATCATTCTGCCCTTGTTCCGCAATCTTCGCGAAGTGTTCAAGGGCTTCTTCATAACGTTCCAGATTGTTATACGCTCTTGCCAGACTGCTGACCATCTCGTAATCTCTGTCCGCTGGAGGAATCTCCATCAGAGTGTCTACAATCTTCTGGTGTTCATCATCTTCATGCCACTGTGTCAGCTGTGCGATTAGTTCTTTGTCCATGGTCTACCTCCCCAAGCTTATAATCAAGTTGCTAGAATATAGAGAAATATGGTTTTCCCTATTCTACCAGATGGGATGTAGGTATTGAAAATCGATAATATAACCTCACAAAGATTCTTAATTATGGGTACAGCCATATCCCTGAAACCGTCATCACCGCTGGCAGGGCAGCCTCGTCAACCGCTACATTGTCATACCAGCCGCCCACTGCAAGGTTCAGCACCAGATAAAATGACTCGTTAAAGGGCATAACGCCTGGCTCCAAGCAACGCTCGGCAAAGCAATGTCCATCTACCAGCCATCGTATCGAACTGGCGGTCCATTCCAGTGCATAATCATGGAATTCATTAATGGTTCCGCTTTCAAAATGGTGCGAGAACTCCTCGACGATTTGATGTTCCCAATCCTTTCCGTAGTGCAGTGTTCCGGATATTTGCTGAGGCAAGCGGCCTTTGGCTTCCATGATATCAATCTCGCCGGAAGCTGGCCACGGTCCGTACGCCTGTTCCTGCGGAAGCAACCAGATGGCAGGCCAAACCCCTTGCCCCACCGGCAGCTTTGCACGCACAACTAACTTCCCATAGCAAAAGGAAAAATGGTCCTTTGTATCCAAACGAGCCGAGGTATATGCAAAATTGCGCCCATCCTTTCCAATGGATTCACTGCGTGCGCATAGGTTTAGGCCAAATTCATCGATGTACAGATTGCTGGAATGATCCGTGTAATACTGCTGTTCTCCGTTGCCCCAACCTGGGTCTATGGGATTACCTTCATTATCTAATAAGTCGTTGCCAAGGCGGATATTCCATAGCTTCAAATCGGCATTTCTATCTAAGAAATTCTGTTCCCATATAGGTTTATTCATCCTTTGCACACTCCCTTCATTTAATCACAGCATACTTAATTTTTGCGGCTGGTCAAACAAATCTAAAAAAATGGGATAGGGTCGATAATCATGGGCTTTTTTTCCTATGCGCTTTTTCATACGATGAAATAGAAAGGGGGCACGGAAAATGTTCCAATACAGAACGGAACAAATGAAAGCGCTTTTTAAGCAGTGGCAATTGCAAAGCATGGTTATCCCGGGAATCATCTGGATGTTTATCTTTTGTTATATCCCTATGTTTTGGCTCATTATTGCATTTATGGACTACAGCATCGCCAAACCCTTACTAGAATCACCGTTTGTCGGGCTGAAGCATTTTCAGGATTTTTTGACGGATGAGCGTTTTTGGCGTTCGATTCGCAATACTCTGGGGATGAGCAGCATCAAGCTGGTCCTGGGTTTTCCCATTCCTATCTTGTTTGCCTTGCTGCTGAATGAAATACGGAGTCTTCGATTTAAGCGAACGGTACAAACCATTTCGTACCTGCCGCACTTTATTGCCTGGACGATTTTTGGCGGCATTGCGCTCAATTGGCTGGGCGAGGGCGGTGTGATCAATCAGTTGATGATGGCGATCGGGCTCCAGGAACGCGAAATCCTGTTTAACAGCGACCCTAAGTACTTTTGGTGGATCACCTTTTTCACCGATACGTTAAAAGAAACCGGCTGGAGCGCCATTATCTACATAGCGGCAATATCCGGCATTGATCCGGGGCTGTACGAAGCGGCTGAGCTGGATGGCGCAAACCGGCGGCAGCGGATGTGGCATATCACCATTCAGAGCATACGCCCCACCATCGCTATTTTGTTCATCCTCGCTGTCAGCGGGATACTCGGCAGTAACTTTGAGCAGATCTTTATGTTGAAGAACAATATGAACATGAGGATGGCGGAAAGCCTAGACTTGTATATCTACAACATGGGGTTGGTCTCCGGGCGCCATTCCTTCTCAACAGCTGTCCTGTTCGCCCGCTCTATTGTGGCGCTAGGTTTGTTGTTTTTGGCAAATCACACATCCAAAAAACTAACCGGCGACAGCATTTTTTAGAAGGGAGAGGACAGAGGTATGGAAAGACGCAAAAGATTTCGGCAAATTGGAGTATTTGAGGTCTGCAACACCCTGCTAATGCTGGCGGTTTGCTTTTTAACACTGTACCCGATGTGGTTTGTATTCATTAACTCGCTTAATGCGCCGCAGCAGGCATCCCTGGGCACCGTCAACTGGTTTCCCAAAGAATTATCGCTGGCCAGCTACAGCGTTGTGTTCAATGATAAGACAATGATGAACGGTTTTTACATTACCACTCTGCGCACAGTGATCGGGACAGCAACGCATGTGTTGTTTACAGCCATTATTGCTTACGGAATGAGCAAGTCTAATCTGATCGGACGCAAGCTGTATCTTAAAATCGCATTGGTTACGATGTTGTTCTCAGGCGGGCTGATCCCTACATTTATTCTGATGACGAAGCTGGGCTTATATGATAATTTTTGGATATTCATCATTCCCTCTATGTACACTTTTTTTAATATGGTCATTTTCATGAGCTTCTTCCGCACCATACCCGATAGCCTGGAGGAGTCTGCGAAGGTAGACGGTGCTTCAGACTATGGCGTCCTGTTCAGAATCGTATTGCCCAATAGCATGGCTGTCATTGCGACTATATCGCTTTTTTCAGCCGTTTATCATTGGAATGATTATTACCAGGGGGTCATCTACATCCGTTCGCAGGAATTACTGCCACTGCAGACCATGCTGTACAAAATCATTGCGGAGAACTCTATGTCCTTCATGCAGCAGCAAGCTATGGCGCAATTCGGCGCAAGACTTCCCGGCAACTCTATTAAATTTGCATCCATGATGGTGGCCACACTGCCTATTCTGATAGTCTATCCTTTCATTCAACGCTATCTGGTCAAAGGCGTGATGATTGGCGCCATTAAGGGATAAGAGTGTGAGTGTCTAGAAACTGGTATACAAAAATTCAGAAGCAGCAAAGAAAGGATGATTATGTCATGAAACGCAATCTCATTAAGCCGGGGTTGACCCTCGTTCTGGCCGCAAGCCTGATGCTAGGCATAGCCGCGTGTTCCAATTCAGCGAATAGTGAAAATAAGCCGACATCACAGCCTACAGATAGTACACAGCCGCCGAGTGAAGCAAAGCTCAATCCCGATGATCCGGCATGGAAGCTGGATACCAGCCCTGTTGATTTGACCTGGTTCGTAGGTGCTAACTGGTATGCCCACACTTGGGGAGACAGCTTGACCTCCAAGTACGTAACGGAAAAAACAGGCGTAAACATCAAGCTTGAAGTACCTTCCGGTGAAGCCAATGAACATATTACCCTGATGATGACCTCGGGCAAGCTGCCAGACTTGATATCAATGGGTTCGTGGGAAACCGCTGTCAAAAAGCTGTGGGAAGGCGATCATGTCTACGCCTTAAATGAATTAGCTGACAAATATGATCCTTACTTCTTCAAGGTGGCCGGGGACGGTACACTGAAGTGGTATCGTCAAGAAAATGGCAATACCTATGGCGTTCCGAATGATTCATATAGCCCCAACCTGATGCATGAAACTGGCATGACGGCCGCCAACCAGACTTTCCTGGTGCGGAAAGATCTGTATGAGGAGATGGGCAGCCCGGACCTTAGCACTCCAGAGGGCTTTCTGAACGCACTGCAACTGGTAAAGGATAAGTACTCCCAATATAAAGGCCAGCCCATCAGTCCCTTTTTTGCACAAGGGAACGTCCCTTACGGGATGACCGAATATCTGCAGAACCTACTGGCCGTTCCGCATGAGAAAGACGGAAAAGTATACGACCGCATTACCGATCCCGATTATATTGCCTGGCTAAAAACCTTCCGTACGGCTTACGAGCGCGGGTTGATTAATGTGGATTTCCTGGTGGATTCCGATACTCAGGTAGAGGAAAAAACAAACAACGCCCGCTATTTCATGATGGTCCGCGAGTGGACCGGTATGTCGGCTGTCAATCCTATGCTGGCTGCTAGCGGCAACCCGGATTCTTACTACATCGCAGTCGATGGGCCAAAGAACAGCAAGGGCGATAACCCTAAGTTATTCCCTGGCAACATGGACGGCTGGATGGTGACGATGATTAGCAAATCAACCGAAAACCCTGAACGAGCCATCCGCTTTTTGACCTATCTGGCCAGCGAAGAAGGCCAGCGAGATTTATTCCTTGGCAAGGAAGGCGAAACATGGGAGATGGTAGATGGCAAGCCGCAACTGAAGCCTGAAATGGTAAAATTACTCGACACTGATATTGAGAAGCTGGAGAAAGAATACGGCATCATGGATACCTATTGGATGATGCGAAACCCTGTAATCGTCAACCAGTGGAGACCGGAGAAATCTCCTGTCATTAAGCAAATGGAAGACTTCGCCAATAAGCAGGCCGATATTGATAGCGGTATCTATAAGGGCTTAGACCCACAGGGCGATTCTGATGTGTCGGTAGCCTGGTCCCGTATTTCGCAAAATTGGGAGGAAGTACTCCCTGAGCTAATTACGGCCAAAAATGAGGCTGAATTTGATAAAATCTTCGACAATTTCCTTGACCGCCGCGAGAATTACAACTTTGGCAAGGTGATGGAATACCGCCAGGCTGAACTGGATGTGCGAAAATCCAAAATGGCAGAGTAATAATGCCCGTATTAAGATTGCTGCCGGCCGCCGAAAGGGTGGCCGGTATTCCCTTTTTCGCTTCTTTAACCATTTAACAAAACAGCCTAGTTACCTACCGGGCAGTTTGTAATATATGGTATATTACAAGGGTAGGAGGCTACTTAAATGAAGTATCTGCTGACTAAAATGAGGAAGCTGTACCGTAATTCCCGAATCTCCCAAAAGTTGTTTCTGGCTTTTAGCATGATGATTGCCATCCCTGCGATTGTGGTATCCTTTTTATTTATCCGCACACAGGAAAGTCAGCTATACAAGGACGCTATGGCTACCGGCAGCAGCCATGTCTCAAGAATTAACGAACAGCTGCGCAGCAAAATGGGCATTATTGAGAACGCTTCCTCTACTGCGCTGAATCAAAAGGCATTTGTAGATTTTATTCACTCCAATATGCGCGGGGATGGCCTGCGTCTCGTAAAATTTAGACAAAATCAATTTGAGCAAATGCATAATATCATTCAAAGCTACGAGATGATCAGCGAGCTCAGTTTCTATGTCGATAATCCAAACCTATTTGAGATTTGGCCTGAAATCTACCATTATGACAAGTTCTGGCCGAAGGACTACTGGGTGACACTTCGGGAGGAAGGCGGTGCGGCATACCGCTTATTTGCTTTTAAAGATGGAGAGCATACGCTATCCTATTACCGGCTGGTACGCCTTCAGGGGCAACAGCAGAAACTCCCTACCATTATGGAAATCCGCGCCCAGCATAGCGTCTTTTTCAGTGACCTGCTTGAGGATAGCGGGGGGGATTTCTTTTCTGTAGTGATGGATGGAGCCGACTCTTCCCGATCTGTATACAATCCTGAGCATATCTTTTCTCAAAATGCCGGTGAAGAATTGGATGAAATTCTAGGCAGCATTCACCAGCGGCTGGATGTGCTGCAGCAGAGTAGCCCCATTAAGGTCAAGGTAGGCGACCATACTTACTACGCGTTGTATCGCTACATCACCCCACTGAACGCCTATGTAGTGGATATTGCCTCTCATCAAGCGCTGATGAAAGGCCCACGAAGCTGGTATTTGCTCGTAGTAGCGATCACATTGTGTGTATTGCTGCTAATGTTACTGCTCGTTTCACATACCACTCGGCGCATTTTCCGCCGGCTCGACAGGGTGCTGGCTTCTATGCGCAAGGTGCGGCAAGGCCAACTGGATGCGAAAATTGATACCGGCCTGGATAAAAACGAAACCGGTGACGAAATCGACGAGGTGGCCGTCAGCTACAATAATATGTTGGACGAAATCAAACATTTGATGACCCAAGTGGTAGATAAGCAGCTGATTGCCAAAAATGCACAGCTGCACTCGCTGCATTCGCAGATCAATTCACACTTTTTATATAACGCGCTGGAATCCATCCGTATGCTCGCGGAGGTTCAGCGACAGCCCGCTATCGCCGAAGCGTTGGTGTCTTTAGGCTCACAACTGCGATACAGCATGCAATGGCGCAGCGATACGGTTGCGCTTAGCGAAGAACTTGCCAACATACACAGCTATGTCCGATTCATAAACTTTATGGAGGGTGGCAGCATTGAGTTGACGGCGGATCTCCCGCAGGAGGTACTGCGTTATACAATTCCTAAAATGTGCATGCAGCCCATCGTCGAAAATGCCGTTCATCATGCAGCGCCCTCGGGCGGCAGCGTACGTATCCATATTACCGTATCGGTAGAAAATGAAAGCCTTCTGCTAATTGAGATACGAGATGATGGCGCAGGTGTTGACCCGGAAATGCTGTCCAGTCTGCAGGCTGTGCTGCGGGGCGACTCAGATTCACCGGTTGTTACCAGCAAAAACGGACTGGGCTTGGAGAACGTGCATAAGCGCATACAGCTTCATTATGGTAAGAACTGCGGTCTTTGGATTGACAGTGTGCAGGGTGCCTATACTTGTGTAACCATACGTTTGCCTTGGGAAAATGTGAATCTTGGAGGATGGTAGGGCATGATCAATATTCTAATTGTGGACGATCAAAAGCACATTCGTGATGGGCTGCAGGCGATGCTGCGCCAATTTCCGCTGCAGCTGGACAATATTTACTGTGCAGTAAACGGGATTGAGGCCTTAGATATATTGAGTCAGCACAACATCCAACTGGTGATTACTGATATCAGGATGCCCGATATGGATGGACTGACGCTGATGGCGAAGAGCAAACAGGAGCATATTGAGGTGGATTACCTGATTATTAGCGGCTATAGTGATTTTGCCTATGCTCAAAAAGCCATCGAACTTGGAGCAAAAGGCTACCTGCTCAAACCTGTGAAACGTGAAGATCTGCAAACCGCAGTAGAACATGTAGCAAATGAGATAAAAACACGGCAGGCGCTCTCGCGTAATATGGAGCATATCTCCCGCCGCGCCCGGGAGACAGACCGCAAAGAACTGAGTATGTTCATGCAGGGTGCAATGATTGATGAGGCGTGGGTTCTCCAGACCCAGCAACAGAATCCAGAGTTGTGGAGTAATTACCGCCTGTGTCTGCTGCGGGAGGAATTATGGATTAACCAACCGGGGGCCGACAGTAGCCACAGTATGGAATCCCTTGCCTACCGTGTGTATGGCAGACGAGGGTGTATATGCCTGCAACACCGCCCGTACCTGATTCTCGCGGTTGATGCGGCCGTAGATACGGGAGCCTTCCCGGCCGCCCTCAAAGCAGGACAGATAGATGCCATTACTGCCATGACCAGCCCGCAGCAAGGATTGAAGGAGTTGCCCCGCAGCTATACACAAGCGCTAGAGCTCTATCGCCACAGTTACCTGTTTCCAGAGAAGAGCTGCATCTTGCCAACACATATTGAGCGACTGGAGCAGCAGTGGGAGCTTCCCTATGAGGAGTTATATGCCCTGTTCCAGTTAATCGGCACCAAAAACAGCGGTACAATCACCCAAGGCATTTCTATGATATTTCACAAAGATACATTGCAACGTTATCACATCCAATACACACAGCAGCTATGCCGTGCCATTGTACAGATGCTGGAGGAATCTGTGCGTGTAATCCGCCCGTACATGGGGGAAGAAGCGCTGGACATCGAATGTTTACGTAATCTATTCGATTATCCGGGTATTCGCGATTATATTCAGGCGCTGCAACAACAGCTGCTTCGGCTGAACCAATTTTATTATGAATATAAGTGCAGCTATCGCAACTCGCAAGATTTGAATGAAGCCATACGCTTTATACACGAAAGCTATCATAAACCCCTGGATCTCGCGATGGTATCGAACCACGTGTCGCTTAATTATGCCTATTTTTCTAACCTGTTCAAAAAAAATATCGGCAAAGGCTTTGCAGAATACTTGCGCGATGTGCGCCTGGATAAAGCCCGGCGGCTGCTGGCCGAAACCGATCATAAAATTGTAGAGGTAGCCACCATGGTAGGGTATGAAAGCTACAAAAGTTTTACACGATCATTTCGGGATGTCATGGACATGCAGCCCACAGAATACCGGCAAATGATGCGCCGGAAGCACGACAGCGAGGAAAAGTTCCGTGACACAGCGCTATAAATAATCAAAAGCCAAAAAATTGGGTTATAACAAAAATAATTGTACCTTTTAGCTGATTATTATATTCGATAGAATAGAGATGACCCTAAATGTAAGCGGTTTCGTTTCTTCATTATTTTATTAAAGGAGGGCAAGTATGAAACGACTTTACAATACGGAAAGTGGTTTTAAGCAGAAGGTATTTAGTTTGTTCTTAGCAGTAGTACTGTTGGCTGGGGTTGGTCTATTGCCGACTTCTAAGGTGCAGGCAGCAGGAACCACAGTTACCTCTATGTCTTACTTTTCAGCGGCAGACGGTCCTGTCATCTCAAAATCAGGGGTTGGGCAAGCTAGCTATGGTTTCGTCATGCCCACATTCAATGGGGGCTCTGCCACCTGGAATGATGTTTCCGATGACGTCGGTGTAAAAGTAAAAGTTGCTGGAAACTGGGTGGATATTGACAATGCAGGCGGCTATACCTACAACCAAAACTGGGGACACTGGAGCGACGGTGGCTTGAATGGCTATTGGTTCACTCTCTCCGCAACAACGGAGATTCAGCTGTTCTCCAAGGCTAATGGAGTTACACTTGAGTACACCCTGGTATTTCAAAACATAAACAAAACGACCATTACTGCTATGGCCCCTACACAAGGGCCGCAGATTTCAGCAGGATTTACAGGAAGTGCAGGCTTTACTTATCCTACTTTCAACAATGATCCGGCCGTTACCTATGAAGCCGTAGCTGAAGATCTGAAGGTATATGTAAAACCTGTAAGCAGCAGTACATGGATTGATATTGACAATAATGCAGCCAGCGGCTGGATCTATGATAACAACTTCGGACAATTCACCGAAGGCGGCGGTGGCTACTGGTTCACCGTAACAGAGTCTATCAACGTCAAGTTAGAATCGAAAACCTCAACGGCTAACGTCGTTTATACCCTCACCTTTAATAAACCTGTAAGAAATTCATATGTCTTAACTCCTTATGAGGGAACGACCTTTACCGCAGATGCAAAAGGTGTAATAGGTGTACCGCTACCTAAGATTGATGGGGGCGCTCCAATAGGCACTGAACTAGGAAATTACGTATACCAAATTAACATCAACGGACAATGGGTTGCTATGAGTGATTCCAGCCAGAGCGGATTTGTATACGCCGGCAATGGCTATAACAACATGTCCGATGCCAACCAGTGGGGCTATTGGGCTGACTACATCTATGGGCTTTGGTTCCAGCCTGTCCAAGAGGATGTGCAAATCCGTATTGGCTATCCATTAAATGGACAGGCGGGCGGAAGTGTCGGCAACAATTACGTCAACTATACCTTTATCGGTAATCCAGATGCCCCACGTCCGGATGTATCCGATCATGATGACATTGCCATCGGAACACCAAACGACCCGGCGATAGAGGGCATGAATCTCATTTGGCAGGATGAATTTAACGGAACAGCACTCGATACGAGCAAATGGAGCTACGAACAAGGTTATTATATTACTGACGATCCGAATAGCTGGGGCTGGGGCAACGCGGAACTGCAGCACTATACAGACAGTACACAAAATGTATTTGTACAGGACGGAAAGCTGAATATCAGAGCTTTGAACGATTCAAAATCCTTTCCACAGGACCCAAGCCGGTATGCCCAGTACTCATCCGGCAAGATTAACACCAAAGATCAGTTGTCCTTCCAGTACGGCAGAGTAGATATTCGTGCTAAGCTGCCTACAGGTAACGGCGTTTGGCCAGCACTTTGGATGCTTCCGGAAGATGCCGCTTATGGAGCGTGGGCCGCATCCGGGGAAATTGATATTATGGAAGCCAAAGGACGCTTGCCCGGCACGACCAGCGGGGCCATACACTTTGGCGGACAATGGCCTGTAAACAGATATATTGCTGGTGAATATCACTTCCCTGAAGGTCAGACCTTCGCCAATGATTATCATTTGTACTCCATGATCTGGGAAGAAGATAATATGAAATGGTATGTGGACGGCAAGTTCTTCTTTAAAGTCAGTAGAGATCAATGGTATTCCGTAGCTGCACCTAACAATCCGAACGCCCCATTCGATCAACCCTTCTACATCATTATGAATCTGGCGATCGGCGGGCACTTCGACAGCGGTCATACCCCAGATCCGTCGGATATTCCTGCAACAATGCAAGTGGATTATGTTCGTGTCTATAAAGAAGGCAACAGCGAGAATCCGGTAAACGTGCCGGTTACCGGTATTTCTCTGAATCAAACCACTGCGCAGGTGGAGGTCGGACAGACTGTGCAGTTGAACGCCAATGTTGCCCCGTCTAATGCAACCAATAAGCAGGTCACTTGGACCGTATCAGGTACCAACGTCGCTTCCGTGAATCCGAACGGTCTCGTGACGGGACTCACTCCAGGCACAACAACCGTAACGGCTACAACAGCCGACGGTAATAAAACAGCCCTCTCCACCATCACTGTTGTACCGGCAGCATCATCCGGTGTTATCATTGTCGGCGATGAGGTGCGGGGCCTGAAGAAAATAGGTGACGACCTGCTGTTCTATGTGAACGGCGCAACCTTTGCCGACTTACACTATAAGTTGAATAACGGTGGGCAGCTAAACGTAGCCATGACCCCGGCAGGGAACGGTAGCTATACCTACCCTGTAAATCACCTGCAACACGGGGATACCATCGAGTACTCCTTCACCTATAATCCGGGACAAGGGGCCGTCGATTCCCCGACGCTCTCGTATATCCATGGGGTAACCCAAGGAACACCAGAATAAAATAGTTGAACCCTAAGCAACTGCATGAACACAAATAGGCGAGGAGGAAGTGTTGAAGCTTCCCTCTCGCCTATTTTGTTGTTTTTACCGTGCTGCGGGTCTTCTCGGTGGAAGCTCGGCTAGCTAGCCTCATGATTATGGAGTGTCAGTTCATCACCTGACGCTTTCCGCACCTTCGCTCGCTTGCCTAAATTAACGCGTCGAAATGACCCTCCGCGTCCACCGTCGCCGTCCGGGGATCAGTCAGGCCGATGCCCTTGAGGCCTCCCTTTCCTTCATTTCCCCAAAGGGGGAGGTGATCTTGAAGCGGAGAAGCAGGCACAAAATTTACGGAGGTACTGCTCCCGCTTTTCTGTACCAGTTGGGACTCCAGCAGCCGGATTTGCCGCTGCAGCTGCTCCCTGCGATAAGGAGTCTGCATCTCACTTCCTTGTGCCGCATTCACTTTATCCAGTTCCATCATCAGTCGGTTTCGCTGTTTCTCCAGAGAACTGACATCACTCTGTGTACCGCCGTAGGCCGCAATGGTCTGTACGGAGCTGATGCCTGATACTGTCTGTGCCGCCATGATCTTTCCCCCGTTTCCTTGACTCCCAATCCAAAATCAGCCAAATTTGAAAGTTCTAATCATCTTTATTACCCGGCAGGCCCCGTCATGACAACATCACAGCCTCAATTGGAAAATAATCGTCGTATAGTCTCAGTCGGCTTGTTTCAACCCTACCAAAGACCCACCGAAGGCTGGCTAAAGTCCCTTCAGAGCTCCCTTACTCGTCCTTCAACCGCCGCTGATATAAAATGACAGACACTACTGTTAGCACAACCGTCCATGCCAAATTAATGAGGAGTGGTTTCACTACATCGCCCGTCGTATAACCTGTATTGCTTAGACCCAGCAGATGCACAAGCTGACTGCTTGGCATGTAATCCAGCACTTTGAAGACCGGATAATCCTTCACTAGTACTTCTCCCCACGGTGCCCCCATAAATATGAACGCCACAGGGAGTATAGATAATGAGGATTCAAGCAACGTCTTGGAGAATAAACCGCAGATCGTCCCGGCTGCAGTGTACAGAATAATCGAAAGAATGATTACTGCCACAAATGCCCATATATTAGCTGGCTCATAGCCAAATAATAATGTAGAAATAGCGAGAACAACAGCAGACATGACAAAGACCAAACTGCTTTTACCGATTAGTACATCCATGGTCGTAGCCGGTGTCATCATTAATGACCGTAAAGTGTTACGTTCCTTCTCTTCCGCAATCAAGCAGGCTTGTGCGAAACATGTTAGCAATACAAACGAACTATTAAAAAGAAAACCGCTGGCTCCAGGTAAAGACGCACCTGCCCTCTTGAAAATCAGAGCAATAATAATAGGAAAAATCAGCATAATGGACAGCGCGTAGTTACGTGAAAACTCTTTGTAATCCTTCACAAATATCGCCCGGGCACGTTTGTATGAGATACTCATAGTAGCTCACTTCCTGTCATTTTAATAAAAATATCACCTAGACTTGGCTCTTTCGTTTCTAACCGGTCAATTAGCCCCCGCTTCATCCAATCCGCGATTTGGTCAGCCGCCCCCTCATCGATCGGGAGCTCGTAGGTTTCCCCATTGATTAAGTCCACACTAATTACGTTCTCCCGGTGCTGCCGTTTAAGTTCCTTCGGTGAACCGATGGTTTGGATTTGACCCTGATACAGAATCGCTACACGGTTGCATATCAATTCTGCTTCAGACATATCATGCGTAGTCAGAAAAATCGTAGTTCCTTTCTCATTTAAGTAGCGTAAGCCTTTATAGATATGTGCTGTGTTTACCGGATCTAGAGCCGAAGTTGGTTCATCCAGGAATAATAATTCCGGCTCATGGATAATCGCGCATGCCAGCATGACACGCTGACGCATCCCTTTGGATAAGAGGTTAGCTTTCTTTTTGCGCTCCCCGCTTAAGTTTACAAACTGCAGCACCTTGTCGACCGCAGATTTGGGAAGATCATATAACTTACGATACAACTCCAGATTTTCCTCAATACTTAACCTCTCATATAGACCACTGTTATCCGTCAAAATGCCAAAACGCATCTTCTGAGCAGACTGCTGCATCATCTCCGCCGGCTGGTCAAATACACTTGCCTGTCCACTTGTCGGATTTAACTGTGCCGTTAGAATCTTAATTAATGTTGTTTTGCCTGAGCCACTCGGGCCAAGGAAACCAAAAATTTCACCCTTAGGAATTGAAAAAGAAACATCTGCTAACGCATCCTTTTCTCCAAATCTCTTATGGATACGTTCTACCCGGATAACATTCATTAACTCCACATCCTTAGTGTTGATGGCTTAAACATATACAGATTACATGCTTCCTGCCATCAAAACGCGCCGAAATGTAGCTGTAAGCGCCTGAATGGTACCCTTTAAATGTTAAGAAGTGCTTTTAATTCAGGCAATTTTGAACGGGATAACGGAACCACGGCATCTTGACCTGTATTTAATCGCAAGCTGTAGCTATTTTTCGTCCATGTAATAATCTCTCTTACTTTTTGCAGATTAACAATGTAAGATCGGTGACACCTAAAAAAACCGAAATTTAATAATCGCTGCTCGAGCTCGGTCAGCGTCAACGCACAGTCATAATTTTCACCGCCCACATGAACAAGGATTGACCCCTCTACACTTTCTATAAAATCAATTTCAGGCGGATTAAATAAAATCACTTTATCATTTCTTTTGGTAGAGATCTTCTGCAAGGTTATATTGGCCTCGTCTTGTTTCTGTACTTCCTGCTTATCCTCGTCGAAGTCCCGAATATCCAATGGATGAAATCCCGATTCGTTCAACCGATAAATGGCATCACAGGAAATAAGGGCATCCTCTAAATTCGAAGTTAAAATTAAAATCTGCTTTTCTTGAGAAAGATCATCCAGAATCCGTTTGAGTTGACGACAATCTTGCTCTTCCAAGTAAAAATAGGGTTCCTCCAGTACAAGTGTAGGCTGATGCGCAAAAAAGACACGCAGCAATGTCACATACATCCTTTTCGATGAGCTTAGATCCTTGATCTTTACCTTCCGTTCTTCTTTTAAAGCAAAATAATCTATCAACGAAGCGGTACGCTCATTCCTCTCCGTTACTCTGATTAGAAAAGTGATTAGTTCCTCCACCGTTAAACGCATATACTCGTTTTGCCCAGCCTGAAATAAATAATATTGGGAATGATCCCCTAATTGATTCATTAAAAGCTGCTTTCGCTTCAAGTCCGTTATGATGCCAACCGATTGGTTCGGTGTCATATTTAATTCGATCTTCGGTAGAAATAATTCCCCATTATAATAAATTGGTTGAAATTGCATGCCATCCTCCCGGTCAGTGCTGCTATAGGGTATACTTTTTCAATTTTGTTCCTGTTATTTCCTCCTCGATAAATACGATTTAGGTAATATTTAATGCAAATATTAGTAGTCAAGGCATCTAGTTTACCGCATCTCTAGTGAGCAGGAATTCCCTCAACTTAAATTCCTCACTGAGATTTAATACATTTATTTCGAAAATTTTGGAAGAGTTTTGATTTTGTGACTAAATTCACATAATAAGTAGATTTAAAATTATAGAATAACATTGTAAATAAATGGGTTATTAGGGTATCTAAAGAATCAATGGATGTCATTAGGTTTGGGTTAACAATTTTATCTAAAAGCATCTTTCTTCTAGATAAAAATAATATAAAGGAGGTTTACATATGTCGAGTGAAAATCAATTCAAAACTCGCTCCGTGAACGACGACAAGGATCTATGGACAGAATTATTTGATCAGGTAGAAACATTGGAAAATCGTGACGAAATGGCCTGCATTAATCTTTGTTGCTGGAATTGTTGTTTCCAAATTTGAGTCGATGAAAAAAGCCGTTCTCTGCGGCTTTTTTTTACGAATAATTCTTTAATACCCAATATAAGTGATTCACAATAAATTATACAATTAAACAATATTTTTTAATAATTCCAAAATTGTATAGAGGTGAAAATATCATGATAGTAAATAAATACCATTTAAGATATGAGTTTGATGAAAAAAACCTTGTTATCAATACTTTGACAGGTGCTGTAGATTTTTTCTCTGCAGAAATGCTTGATTTACTGGATTCAGCAGAGAGTTGGGAACTATCTAATTACCCGCCTGAGCTTAAAGAAGACGATATCGAGTTCTTATTGAGGAGAGGCTACATTTTTGAGAATAATGAAGATAAGGAGCGACGATTAAACCAAGCATCACAAATCATGAATTATGATCAATTCATGCATTATATTATTTGTCCGACTTATGCCTGCAATTTTCGTTGTACATATTGCTTTGAAGATCATTTGCTTCATGAGAGTACACGCTTCATTACCGAAGAACAAATAGAGCATGCGTTTTCCGCAATTGATATTCTGCATAAAGAAAGCGGAATGGACAAAGGATTAATTAACCTATTCGGAGGTGAGCCCCTCTTACCTCCCGCCAAGAACATGGTAGAAAAAATCTGCGAAGAAGCGGAAAACCGAAATTTTATAATCGGTTGTAATACAAATGGTTATCACTTGAAAGCTTACGCCGACATTTTAGAACGCTTTCGCGATTGTTTAAGTGTTATGGTTTCTGTCGATGGCCCTGAGGAAATACATGATAGTCGGCGCTTTTTATCTGGAGGACAGGGTACATTTCAACGGATACACCAAGGCGTTAATGAATTATTAAACCGTAACATCCCTGTTATGATCCGGATTAATATAGATCAAACTAATATTAAAACTGTACCTGAGTTAATAAAGTACTATCATCAATGCGGCTTCTTCGGGCATCCTTCCTTCTCAATAACCTTTGCTCCTGTAACAGATCATACTTGTCTAGGTCTGAGTTCTACTTTGATGAAAGGTTATGAGATTGCAAAGTCTTTAATCCGACACGTCCCTAACTTTACAGAACTTGAAAAACAAAAGAAGATTGGCCTTAGTCCTGAAATGTTCCGTTTCTTCCGGACAGGCATGTTACTTGATCCTGAATTACAAGATAGAGTTGGGATTATTTCGCCACAACTTGTCTACTGTGAGGCTACTGAAGGAAAAACCTATGCTTTTGGACCTGATAATAATATGTATGCATGTCCGGATTTAGTGGGAAAATCAGAATATCGCATCGGCCAGTTCTCCCCTGTTTTTACAAAGGAACCCGTTTTTGACCAATGGAGAAATTTTAATGTTCTACAAATACCCAAATGCAAAGACTGCTCTGCAGCAATGATTTGCGGCGGCGGCTGCGCTGCACAAGCTTTATCAACATACGGAGATCTGGACCTTCCTTGTTGTCCGGATGCAAAGAACATGCTTGGTCAATATCTACACGAATTGCAGGAGGAAGCTGCACAATACGAGGAGGTTAAATCATGATCAAAAGCACATATAATTCTATTCATCCTATTAACAATGGGAATTATATCTTGATTAATTCTCTTAGTGGAGCAGTAGATGTAGTGGATGGTCTAGTAAAGGAACGGCTAGATCGGATTGAACAGACTAATCTGCAACGAGATAATCAAGATGAGGTTGAACTACTTACTTTTTTCAAAAAAAGAGGGTATATCTTTCATAGCCTTGCAGAAGAACAACAAATACTTTTTAAAGTTAAAGATGCAATGGAAAAAATGACGGCAAAGAGTAAATGGGGTATGACCTTCAATGTTTGTACAACATATGCTTGTAATCTAAGGTGCCCCTATTGCTATCAAGGCCATCAAATTCATGACCATAATCATGCATTAGACTCAGATGAAATAACCAAAATGTTCGAAGCTATTACTCAAATTATTAAAATGGAAGAAAATCGTGGCCGCTTCATAGGAGCACAACATCGTATGGTTTTATATGGAGGAGAACCACTTCTTCCGCAGACTAAAAATACAGTTAAAGAAGTGGTAGAACGTGCTGTTAATGAATATGGTTTCCGTATGTGCGCTATTACTAACGGGACATTCTTGCATCAATTTTTAGATATTTTTCAACCTTACCGTGACCAATGGGATTTCTTTCAAATTTCACTTGACGGCCCCAAAGCTGTTCACGATAAACGGCGTATCATGGCTGGTGGACAAGGAACATTTGATCGTATAGTCCAAAATATTGATATGGCCCTGGAACGAGGCTTTGCCGTTGCTACTAGGACAAATGTTAACAAAGACAATCTGGGTCATCTGGTCGAACTGGCTAATTTCATTGAACAAAAGGGCTGGAATAAGTTCCCCCACTTTGGTTGGCAAGTCACGCCTGTTACTAATCACTTCAGTGAACCAATGCCCGACCACTTACCTGAACATGAACTGTTGATAGCCCTATATGAAATGTTCGGCGACTTGGATTCTTTTATTGATAAATACAACGCAAGACTGGGATCAGTGATAAACATGCGCACCTCACGAATTAGAAACACGATCCGATCTTTTGATTGGAGCAGGATGGACGATATGGATGCTTGTACTTCCTCGGGGGTCACTAGTGTTCCACATTTTAAAGAATGCAGCGCGCGCGAACAACGTTTCTATTCATTTGGGACAGAAGGACTTATCTATGCCTGTCCCGACTCTGTAGGCCGTGCAGAGACCGCCGTTGGATCATTTTTCCCAAAATATGAGCTGAATTCTGAAGCTCATCAGCAATGGGACCGGGGAATTACAGATTCCAAGGAATGCACGGAATGCTCTATCTCTCTCTTTTGTGGTGGTGGTTGTGCTTATGCCAATTTAATGAGGAATGGAGATATTACAAAGCCCTATTGTAATTATGCCAATGAAACAATAGATGTTTATATCAAACATAATAAACACCTTTTCGAAGAATTGGGTACCGTCTAAAGAAAGAGGGGGATAATTATGAATGCGATAGCAGCAACAAAATATCCCCAATTGATACCCTATATTATCCATGAAATGGATGTTTGGGAAGAGGGGGCTCGCTATTTAGTTCACTTTGACAATGGTCTACAAATGAAAGTAACAGAAAAGATTTTAACTATTTTTAACTGTATGGACGGAAAAAAGTCGCTTTTAGAGATTTCTGAGCAATTATTAGAGAAATATGAAGTTGCCCCACGCTTAGAAGAGCTACAATATTTATTAGAACATCTTCTAACTGAGAAGGGTATCGTTGTAGGGAGCGAAAAAATAGCAGAACATTCCTCGGCCATCCGTTTTCGTACTCCACTATTAAATGCAAGCCGACTGGAAGGCTGTTCCCAACCCTTTCAGCATCTTTTTTCTTTAAAAGGTATTTGTATTTTTGGAGTTCTTATGAGTATTGCCCTCTACAACTACATAATAAATTTAAGTCTTTCTGCAAATAAAGCAGATTTAGGTTCTTATCTTTTTTGGATTATTACTTTTTTCATGATTTTGTTTTCGGCTATATTCCATGAATTTGGGCATACAGTGGCGGCTTTTAAATATAATGTTAAACCAAGAGATATGGGGATCGGATTGTTTTTTTTAGCCCCTGTTCTTTTCGTGGATTTGAGTGATGCTTGGAAAGCAAGTAGAAAAGAGCGAGTAGTGATCGACCTTGGAGGTATATATTTTCAATTATGGATATTTATTATATATGAATTATCATCTATAATAACAGGGAGCAATATACTATTTACTGCCAACCATTTTATTTTGCTTTCCATTATTAGCAATCTAAATCCATTATTACGTCTTGATGGTTTCTGGGTACTTACAGATATCCTCGGAATTCCCAACCTGCATACTAGAACTTTTACATTGGTAAAACAAGGATTATTGGGATATGTATGTAGGAAACGACTTTTCCGCGAGAAATTTAGATTAAATATTATCAATATGAGCAGTACTTACAAGAAAGTGTTTTTAGCGTATTCCTCTTTATACTTAATTGTTTTCAGCATTGCTTTAATGTATATGTTACGTTTTATTTTTTCATTTACTTCCCTCTTTCATTCTTGGAACTGGACAAACTTCAAAGGCCTTTTGATAGTGATTGTGATATTAATTCTTCATTTCACCATATTACTTATTAAAAAAATTAACAGAAAGAAGGAAAATTCAGTTGATTGTAGAACAACCGATTCTGGCCATCCAAAATCTTAACAAAGAGTACGAATCCGAAGCCGGCATAATATCTGTTCTTAAGGGAATAAATCTGAAGTTTTACAAAAGTGAGATTGTAAGCATTATGGGACCCAGCGGCAGCGGAAAATCAACCCTGCTTGGGATTATGGGATCCCTAGATAAGCCTAGTACAGGGAAAATCGCACTTGAGGGTAAGTCAATCGAATCTTTATCTGAAGAAAAACTTTCTGATTATCGCGCACAAAAAATTGGGTTTGTTTTTCAATCCTTCAATCTAATCTCTACAATGACCGCTCTTGAAAATGTAATGCTTCCCATGTTCTGCATCAAAGGCACCCGACATAGTGAAATACGTAAAAAAGCAGAAGAAATGTTGAAGCTTGTGGGGATGGGCGATCGGATGAAGCACCTGCCTAATCAACTATCCGGCGGACAACAGCAACGTGTCGCTATTGCAAGAGCTCTGATTAATAAGCCCTCTCTAGTCATTGCTGACGAGCCAACCGGCAATTTAGATCGTGATTCCGGACAGAAAGTTCTTGACCTTATCTTCCGCTTAAAACAGCAAATGAGAATGACCTTCATTATTGCTACCCATGATCCAGAGGTTGCTTCAAAATCCGACCGAGTGATTTACATTAGAGATGGAAGGGTTGAAACTGAGGATCCTTGTCTGAGTAAAGGAAGGTGAATATCTGATGATATGGCTGAGCTCTGCCGGGAGAAGTTTATTACGTAACAAATTAAGAACAATTTTCACTATATTGTCTCTCATTATTGGAAGTGCAAGTTTCTTTAGTATGTTCCTATTATCTGAATTGGCGCCACGTTCTATTGAGAATTCTGCCAAACTGCTATTAGGTGGGGATGTATTAGTCCAGTCCTACCTTAAGCCACTACAGAGCAATATAGTGAATGATATATTCCAAGACATGGGAGAAATCGACAGCCATTCATCTTCATATGTCGGACAGAGCATGGTGCAATCCAAAAATAAAACAACAAGCGTGATCTTGAAGGGAATTGATACGAAGACTTACCCTTATTATGGGGAAAATCAATATCCTGGCATCCGTTCACTTCAAGCAAATGAGGTCCTTCTTGCTGATAATGCAGCAGATCGCCTACAGGTAAAGGTTGGAGAAAAAATTTGGTTGCCGAGCGCGTCTGATGGAAGTCTGCATGAGTACAAGGTAAAAGGATTAGTACTTAATGTTCAAGAGTCTTACGGAGATGCGGATATTTTTGGAGCTGCTTATCTTCCGTTGAATGAAGCAGCTAATCTGCTAAACGCTCCAGCCGGAAGCACAAATGAAATTCTTATCCATTGGAAAGCGGGCACACCAAAGACTTCTTGGCAAGCAGAACTTGAGAAGCATCTGCCAAGTGCTACACTAACGGACACGAAAGAGCGGACAGACGAAAGCTTGGCTCAAGCCAAGACCCTTCTTTTACTTTTACAATTGTTCAGTCTGCTTGCACTGGGAATCAGCGCTTTGACAGTTTCAAATACAATGAAGCAGGCAATGAGCACTAGAATGCGCGATATTGCAGTTATGAAGGCAATAGGTGTACGCTCTCGCTCAGTTGCCGGTACCTTTTTAACAGAAGGTATTCTTATCGGGACGATAGGAACTATTACTGGAATAGTAACAGGTCTTCTAGTGAGTACTTGGTTAACTTCTTACGTAGGCAAAATGTTAGCTATACCGTTGTCTTGGGAGTTTTCATGGAAAGTCACAATTGTTACCTTCGCAGTAGGAATGCTAATGGCACTGATATCAACATGGATTCCTCTAAAAGGAATGCTCATCGTCTCTCCTATGCAGCTATTGCTTGAAGGAAACCATCAGATCCCTTCTTATCGGGTACGCTTTTGGAAAAGAGGACTCTTATTATTACTGATTTCGCTAGTTGTAGCATTCTACTTACAAAAAACACTTTTTCTGGGTTCAACCGAATCCATTAGTTCTAGAGTCGTTCTATCTTTTTTAGGGATTCTACTGATTATTATATTGGTAAGTATATTTGTGAAGGTATGTTCTTCTGCTTTCTCTTTCATTTTCAGAGTGGTTGGAAGCATGAGGAAACTCATCTCTCCTCGTTGGTTTATCCCTTTTCATAATTTATCATCTGGAAGAAAACGATACGGACTATTGGCTCTTATCTTGAGTGTTGGTGTTGCATCAGCAGTATCAAGCGAACTTTTCGCTGATAACTTAACTCAGTCTGTCAGTCAACAGTTAGAGACCGAGGCCAAAGGAAATCTACTCATCACAAGCTCCTTAGTAGAGTCTGAAGCAGTCAAGGAAGCTTTTCAATCTCTCGATATTAAAAAGTGGACAGAGGGTGTCCAGATGAACGGTCTTTTAAGTTCAATTAACGGAAGTGAAGCAACTTCTCTTTTTCAGCAAAAGTCAGACGGGAATAAGTTCTTCGCTTCCAATAAATTGAGCATTGAAGGTGTTGACCCTTCACTTGCATCAAGGTCCTATTCCATTATTGGTGGACGTGACCTTATAGAAGATGATTCATCGCACAAGACCGCATTATTATTGGAAGATTATCAACAGTTGGGAATTAAGACAGGCGATACAGTTGAAGTTACAATGGGAGAAAAGAAGATTCCTTTCAAAATTGTTGGCTTTTTTGAATCAGGGTTCGTAAAAACAGTAGGTATGAGAACAACTAAAGATATATTGTCTAAATATGGGGCGCCTAACCGGGTAATGTTTTCTATTGACGGAGGGACCCTGACTACGGGTTTACTCTCTGAATTAAACGGTGTACTTCCAGCATCCGCTATGGCGTATTCAGTATCAAGTACAGCCTCCGAAAGCTTAAATTCAATGATACGTATGATAAGTGTATTCTTCTCTATAGTGACTTTATTTGCCTTCATTACAGCGATACTTACCATCGGGAATCAAATTGTGATAAGCCTTTTAAGAAAACGCAGAGAAATTGCAATCATCAAAGCAGTGGGAGTATCCAATGGTAAGACATTACGGTCAATCTTGTTAGAGAACTTTGTTTTATCTTTAGTCTCAGGAACTGCTGGTACAGGGATAGCTTTGTTGTTAACGACTGTAGCTCTAAAACTTATGTTCAAGTTACCTGTCCTGGTTGATGTTAAATGGGTGATTTATGGGATTGGCCTATGTGTTATAACCACACTCTCAGTGGCTTGGATAGCGGCGAGGCCTGCTCTGCTTACTAAACCTACGCAGCTCTTACAGACCAACCAGTTATGATCTAATAAGGCTCTAATGAATTGGTACTTAAATAGTTACTGTCCCTCTCTATTACGCAGAGAGGGATTTTTTTATACCTTGTCATAACTACGTTTGGTGTAAAAATACATTAATTTGTGATACGGTTCACAGTATTTTAATTGCCTCAATACAAAGCTCGATCCTCACTTCATTTCCGACTATAATTCCACCCGTTTCCAGAGGCGAGTTGAATTTCAAACCAAATTCATTACGATCAATACTGGCTGTTGAATGAAATCCTACACGTTCCCGTCCGCGTGGGTCCTTGTTTAGTCCTTCAAATACAGTATGAAAAGTAACAGATTGGGTTACTCCATGCAGAGTTAGATTGCCTGTAAGTTCATATTGCCGCTCACCAGCAAAGACGCAGTTGGTGCTTTGAAACGCAATGGTTGGATACTTGGCAGCATGAAGGAAGTCGTCGCCCCTCAAATGTTCATCTCGCTGCGCTTGGCGAGTTGTGATACTATTTGCGTCTATGGAAGCCTGAATACCCATAGTTGTTAACTCGTTGGGATCAAAACTTAAGATCGCCTGGAAACGCTCAAATACTCCTTTGATTTTATTAATCATTAAATGCGTCACCGAAAACTCGACGGAGCTGTGGTCCGGATCCACTTCCCATTTGATATTACTCATGAATAAATTCCACCTCTATAATAAGATTATGAGCAAGGTCACCCTATCTCCAAAACACTGCGCTACTCGCTATACCCCTAATATACAAAAACGCTACTGACAACGTTGTGTCAGTAGCGTTTTAGCATTTTTGCGGCTTCCTCGTAAATCCGATTTCAGAATGGTTCCCCATTGAATCCGTAATTCCTTTTACCCGAATATCCACCATCGCAATAAACATTGAGCTGTGTGTGAACAGTCATAATCTGCAACTAGTCGAATCTTTGCAACGATTCAAATAAACGCCTTAAGTTATTCAATAAGCTGTTCTTTTCCTCTAGAGTCCAGTCATCCAAAGCTTCATGCAAAATGCGTTCACGGGTGAGGCTAATCATTGCATTGATTTCCTCCCCGCTTTTCGTCAATTCAGACACACGAATGCGGGAATCTGCACTTGATGGATACGTATGAACCAACCCCGCGTTTTCTAACTTATCAATTTGCCGGCTAACACTCGAATAGTTTTTTCCCATCATGGCGGCCAAATCACCAACACTAGTCGGTTGGAGATGCACGATGCCCACAAAGACACGAAAGGTTGCTGCTTCCAAATTTACGCCAGCATTAGCAATCATCTTCTTATCACGGTCTGGCCTATTGATAATGGAAACTAAATCGATCAGTGCTTTAAAAATATCGTTTTCCATTTTATTTCACCCTTACAACAGGACGAGGCATTAGCGGGGCATTCCAAGCCTCTTCAATATCTTCTAGAGCGAACTCTTTTGTGGTAATTTTTATCTTCCCCTCGGCAGCCATTTCAAAGACACCTCTAACAGCAGATAGCATATCAGCTTTAGAAACACTCTTATCTCCGCTACCTACGAGTTCGATTGTTGATGAGCGTAAAAGAGATGAAGGTAAATGAATGCTTTCTTGGCCAGATGAAGTTCCAATGCTTACAAAACGAGTTGAACGATCCGTTTTCGCCTTAACAAGAGCTGACATGATAGCGAGTGCGCTGTCGCCCCAAAGATAATCCAATATAACATCAACACCTTCAGCAATAACTGGCATTAGGGCGTTTTCAAACATTTTTTGACCGTTGTCGGCTGTCATATCAAATGCAATAGCCTCATCAGCTTCAAGTGCTTGCAACTTCGATTCGTTGCGTCCTGTTACAATGACCTTCTTGGCCCCCAGACCCTTAGCAATCTGAACTGCTAAACTACCGGATGCACCAGTAGCGCCATTAATCAATACAGTTTGACCGGATTTAAAACCAGCTCGAAATACCAATGCAGCCCATGACGACATAGCAGGGTTGGCGATAGCGGCAGCAGTGAGATCATCAATACCATCTGGTAAACGGACAGTCAGCTTTTCGTTGACGATTGTTTGCTCAGCCAAACTGCCATATGGTGCAGTAGGCAGCGCAAAGTAAACACGAGACCCATCTTTCAAAGTTCCTACACCGTCGATACCGGCTACAATTGGAAAGTTAACTTCAGAAGAGTAGTGCATACCCATTGAACGGAACTTGCTAACTCGACTCAAGGCTGTGGCCGTAACGTTAATTATAACTAGCCCCTCTGTCCCAACAGGGGAATCACAATGACCCATTACGGGAATCGTCCCCTTATCCTTTACGATTGCTGCCTTCATATTTACACCCTTCTTCCACCCCATATTATGTGCATATTGCACATAATAAAGTATAACACAAATTATGTGCAATATGCACATTTTATTCGGAATTCATATCCGAACGCAAGTCCATTAGCTTATTTCCAAAAGAAACGGCTGGTCAGGTTCCCCTGATCCAGCCGTTTTTTGATTATTTTAATATTACATTATCGATTAGTATTGCCGTATCGTAGATACTGTCTCCTTGATCCCAAACATGGAACCGAAGCACAATGGAGCCCTTGCCGGCAAATTGGCTGACATCAAATTGTACATGCTTCCAATTCGTCATGTATGTTGTATGATCCCCGCCGTAGAAATCAATCGCTACTTTGTTCTCTTCAATCCAATAGGCCGTGGATTCATTAATCGATTCAGCCCCGATAATAACAGAATCATTACCATAGACACTGGACGTCACTGTATTGCCGCCATTCATGTGAGAAGTAATGAGGGAAGCCGTATTAATGTATACACTGGAAGTTACCGTTGCTCGGAACGTGTCATTGAATTTGCTTCCAACGAATTCCTTAGGCTCCTCAGAAATGAAATTGTAATCGAACGATAGGGTTGTTGCACCCGCCGGAACAATGAAACTTTGCTCGATATAACTATCTGAATTGTAGTCATATCCTCCTTGATCATTGTTTTCATACCCAAGGCCAGTGCTGATAATAGCCATGTAGTTCCCCTCTGTCGGTTTAAGCGGTCCCAGCTTGGAGATCACCCGAACATCGCCGTTTCCATTCCAGCCGGTCCAAGTTCCGTTTTCAAAGGTTCCGTTGATGACCCCTTCGGTCTTAGTGCCAATGCTGCTTCCTTTCATGAAGAATGCTGCCAACCCATCGTTTGCTCCATGGGCAGCCACTGCTGCTTGAAAGGCTTTTTCGGTTGTCATGTTCTCATCGTTTAAAGCGGTAAATACGGATTTAGCAATAGCTTGATCATATGCAAGCTTTACATAATCGGTATATCCATAATAAGTGCCAGCACCATTGTTGATGAAGGCATCTGCCATGGAATCGTTGTACGCGCTGCGGCAGCTGCCATTATATACGATGGTATCAGGAAGCATATCGTTGTACCGTGTAATAAAAGACGGTGTAATAGCATAATAACCGGATATAATAGCCAATCTTCCCTTTTTCAAGTCCAACTCATAGGTCTTTTTGCTCTCTGTCGTTGCCTTTTCTCCTGTCAGGAACATGACTTGCGGTCCAGCGTATTTGAAATCAATGCCGTATTTATTATGGAGCTTTTGAAGCACTTTTTCATCATAGTAAGTATCTCCGTGGGTATCCAAGACCACGACGCCATACTGATTCAGCCCTTTAAAGAAATTAACGCCCGCTGCGGTGTCCTTTACTCTTTCCACAAGGAAAGGGTAACTCGACTGGTCGAAGCTGTCATATACAGCGTCATATACAGTCGAAGATGGAAGTGTGCCGGAGAACGGAGAAATTACAGCAACCCGCTGGCTTCCTATGGTGGCCACGGTTTGTTCCACATTTTGCGTTAGCGCCTCAGCCGCCAATGCAGTACTGGACGCAGCCTCTTCTACGGTGCTGCTTAACCCTTTTGTATTCTCAGGAGCTGCGGATATCCCCCCTAGAATCCCGTTGTCCAGCAAATACCAGATGCTTCCTCCTTCACCCGAAATTCCAGCATGCTCTACTTCTGCTTGGGTTTGGAGCCAAGCCACAGTTTCTTCCTTTGCTTTTTGCAAATTACCATATGAAGTAGCCAGTTGATCAAGCTTACTCTGTGTATTATTTTCAATGATTTCCGTTTGTGCAAGCTGTTCATCCGTAAGATGCTTCATTACAGATAATTTAAAAACTGTGCTGCTTGGCACATCTCCCACAAACGCCTGCAGATTTATGTAACCCTCCGTACTTTCAGTCAATACTGCTTTGCCACTGTACAGCCCGTCTGCCTCAAGACTGTCTCCATGGGCTTCCAAACCGTCATCGTACAACGAAATGATTTGGGAAATCACTTTGCCGCTGTCATCTACTTGATAGACACTAGCGATTACCGTTCCTGCCGCATTAATCGATGAGCGGAATATAACTTCTGTTGGCTCTTCCACATAAATGGCATCTGAACTCTCCCCCTTCACCACAACCTGGAGAGCATTTGCCGGTGCCGGGGTTGCCGGTGTCGGTGTTGGTGTCGGTGTTGGTGTCACTGGTGCTGGGGTTGCCGGTGCTGGGGTTGCCGATGCTGGCGTTCCCGGACCTGAAGCTCCCGGCGCTGGTGCTGTCACAGAGGTCCCGCGGTCAGTTGTTGCCGGGGTGGCAGTCGGTGTTACCTCAGGACTCTTGCCCTTATTAACCTCTTCAGCCAGAAGCAGTTTGGATTTCTCGACATATACTGACTTATTGGTTTTGAACTCATAAGCCAGACGAGCCAGAGCCTGGCGCTCCGCATGCTCTTTGGGTTTGAATTTCAGGGTGCCGTCACTGCCTTGGACCCCGTTGATGAAACCATTTTTGAAGGCAAGGGATACTTGCGCTTTTGCCCATTCGGACACCTCTGAGATATCTGACAGCTTGCTATCAACCGGAAGCTTCTTCGCTGTTTCATCCAATTCGAAAGCTCGGATGAAAAATACGACCAGCTCTTCACGGGTGACATTTGCATTAGGACTGAAGGTGGTCGCCGATGTCCCCTCCGTAATGCCTGCCTTTACCAATGCACCTACATAACCGCTATACCAACTGTTCGCGGCAACGTCTTTAAACGGTGCGGCTTGATCAGCATTTGCTTCTAGACCTAACGACAGGACTATGATTTTCGCCAGTTCGGCACGTGACATAGCCTTTTTCGGTTTAAAAGAGTTATCTTCATACCCTGAGATTATTCCTGCTTCAGTTAATGAATGAATCTCCTTTTGCGCATAAGAGCCTGTGATGTCTTTGAACTGCGCGGCCTCACCAAACACCATATGTGGCGTAAGAGTGCTTACTAATAGGGCAAACACAATCATCAGACTGAGTTTACGGCGTGCTGCTTGGAATAACATTGTTTCTTCCCCCTTCTTACTCTAAAAATATCAATGAGTCCGTCGTCCTAGTGAGTTCCAAGGATGGCATTTTACACCATTATTCGACAACTTCTTGATTCTACAATAGGACCAGGGTAATTTACAATGTCTATTGCATAAAAAAAATAGATATATTTGTAGACTGGAGATTAAATGGAAAAAAAGAGACCATCGAGTATAAGCTTGGATTGATGGCGATTTAATCTTTTATCGTATTATTCTTCACATGCACTAAGATTTTACAATGATAAGCTTAATAATGTATGCCTTATGACACTTTAGGAGGTTATATAATGAGCAAGTACGACGAAGCCATGAAGCTGCTGGAAGAACAAGCGGGTAACAAGGACGGCCTAATCTCATTGTCCACCATCGCGCTGGAACCGGGGGCCAATGGCAAAAGCCGTCCCGCCGCCCGCATTGTGGACGCATATTATGAGGACGGCGCGTTCTACACCGTCACTTACGCGACCTCAGGCAAGATGCAGCAGATCGCCCAAAACCCCGAAGTTGCTGTTTGTATCATCGTCGAAAACTTTACGGCCGATGGTATCGGTGAAAACTTGGGCTGGGTATGTGACGAGAAAAACGCGGAGATGATGAAAAAGCTGCGCACAATATTCGCCGGGTGGTATAACGAAGCCAATAACGACGAAGACCCTAACACATGCCTGCTGCGCATTCGCCTGACAAAGGGCCTGTGGAATGACGCCCATAAAGGGATCAGAAATGAGATTGATTTTATCAATAAGACGGCAAATTAAGTGGTCTGTTGTAGATTCAACGATAAGGGGATTTCTGCTGAAAAGCAGTCGGCCTCTCCAAAAGACTTTTCCTTACTTCTGACACGTTCACTGCGATGGTTGAAGCGACAGGTTTTAGAGCCGCCCGGTTCTGGGCGGCTCTTTCTTGTTCTTTTATGTTAAGCTGAACGATTAGCAAGGAAGACAGCGTCATCCCTTTGGCTACCTACACAATCTCTTTATTAAAATGTCCTCTCGTGTCTGTTTCCTGATTAAAGACTGCATTATTCATAGAGCCATTTAATTTGCCTGAGGCCATATTAATGACTTCCACAACCTGCTCTTTGGATTCAACTGTAAAGTTTAATCTGAGCGCCTCAATTCCTTGGATATCTTGTAGCTCATCTAAAAGATTAAGCGTCTTCCCGTTAAGGAGAGTCGTTGTACAATCATCATGGGAAATGATAGGGAACGTTCCGTGCTCATCTTTTAACTCATAGCTCTTCGTTTTGCAAATTCTGCATTGATTCATTTTTTTCATCGGACAATATTTCGTAAACATCAAAGGAGCCCTGCCATATACAATCATTTCCAGTGCAGGATAGCCGTCATTTTCTTTAACATAGGCATTCATTAAATCTTCAATTTGGCTTTTATTCAATTCATAAGATAAAGTGACTCGCTTTGCACCTAATTTATATAATTCATAGCAACTAGTGGCATTAATAACATTTAGAGAATAGTCCGTAACAAACGGGTTTGTTTCTCTATAGTGATTAATCCCCCCATATCCTCCAATTAGTAGCTGTCCTTCTTGTTCCTTATAATCATTCTGATTTCTTCTAACCACATTTTCGTAATAGATTTCCTTAATTCCACAGCTCACGCAAGCATCATACTGTTCCTTAGTCGTTACAGAGGCCGTAAGGTATGGTTTTCCAGGGGCAAAGCTTATTTTTTCTTTTGCTTCCAAAGCCTTGGTTCTTTTCTGCTGGCTGTTAAGCTTTAAGTCATACAAGCCCAGTACAATATCTCTTCTTGCGGCATTTAACAGTTTAGCTGGAATAAATGCATTGCATTCCTCATACTCAACATGATTAAGTTCGAATATCGTATCATTTAATCTTGAGAATTGCTTGATGACCTGGTCTTTTGTTGTTGGATTATTAATGGCTTCGCCCAGTATTTCCTCGCTTTCATAGGAATAATTAAAGCCTAAGCCTTCCGCATCTATGAAAAGCTTTGAATCTGGACATGCATATACACTAATATCGAGGTCAAACCGCTTAAATTCTTTTTCCAGTGATGCTTCTAATTCTTTGTTATAGAAATAATCCTTCGTTTTATATACTAAATCTCCCTTAGACATCTTTTCTTTGATTTTGATATAGCAGACATCCTCTGCTTTGTTGATTAATTCGCCATCTTTATCGTACAGTTTGGCAACCGTTAAATTAACATCTTCATTGTTGTGACTGATTCGAATGGTATCGTTCTGATTTAAAGGACGTGTAAGTGTTATTTCATACATGTCTTTAACAATCCCGCTGATTGTTCCAATTTCATAACCAAAGTTATTAGGTTTTAAGATGTTTGTAATATTTCTCCTGTCTTCGTGAAACAAATACCCTTTAGTAAATGTTCTATTGAATGTTTTTTTCAAATTTTCTTTGTCTTCTTCGGTTATTTTATGATCTAAGGCCTTGCGATATTTGGATACAACATTAGCAACATACGTAGGCGCCTTCATTCGGCCTTCTATTTTTAAAGAATCGATTTCTTTTAAATCATGGATATAATCGATGGTGTTCAAGTCCTTAGTAGATAGAATATAGCTTTTCCCTAAAGATGTATCTGTTGTCTTATCGATTAGTTCATACTCCTTACGGCATGAACCCACACATCTTCCGCGATTTGCGCATCGATTGCCGAGCAATCCTGACATTAGACAATTCCCCGAATAAGATACACATAAAGCACCGTGAACGAAAATTTCTAAAGGGATTTCAGCTATTCTTTTGATCTCTTTTACTTTTTCAATCTTGACCTCACGGGACAGAACAACTCTTTTCGCACCAAGTTCTTTAAATAATAAAGTTCCGTCTACATCGTCTATTCCCATTTGAGTTGAACAATGTGCTTCCATATCAACAAAGTTTTTAACGATATAATCGAAAGCAATCAGGTCCTGGACAATAATGCCATCAACACCGATTTCATTTAATTCCTGTATCTGCACTTTCATCTCTTCAACTTCGTTTTCGAAAACGATGGTATTCATGGCAACATAGATTTTAACGTTCCTCAGGTGCGCATACGTAACAGCCTCTTTTAACGTTTCTAAATCAAAATTAGACGAGTATGCACGTGCACCAAATTTTTGCATTCCTAAGTATATTGCATCACAACCATTAGATATTGCAGCTTTTAAAGCTTCCATATTTCCTGCTGGAGCTAGTAATTCAGTCATTTCTTCCTCCTTATGACCCATAAATCAAAAAAATTTGTAGTTACTTGTGATACGGTTCAGCGCTTTGTCTGTAACGGCAAGTTTTGCATGCCGCTCCCGTTTAAATTAATAAGATTATTAGAAAATCAAATTTCAGACTATTACCATTAATCATAAAATAAGAACTATACTTAAGCTGCAGCAAAACGCACAAGCCAATGGCTTGTGCGCTTGTTTTAAATGACCTCATTTGCTCTGAGCGACGTATCTCATAATAATTCTTTAAGTACATTTTCGCCACGCGTATCTTCTCATCATTAGCGTCACGAAGCATACCTACAATATCCTGAATATCGCTCTCAGCTGAGGTAACCATAAACTCTTCACTCCTCATAGGGGTCTAGATATGACGGTAATCTACCGAACGATATGGAAGAACAACGATAACGTTAATGCTTGGCAGCGCTTATATACAAAATGTCTTCCTACATTTGGATATAAGTGCCTATCATTTCCAAGTAGCAAACATTTAATTTTACATAAGTATGAGCGAGCATCTGGCGCATTGATTAGCAGCCTTAAAAGAGCCTCCACTAAAATCGAAGTGGAGGCTCTTTTTACATTTTTGTTATTTCAATGTGTTGGCTTTCAACCGTTATGCTGTGCAGTTGAAGTCATTTAAACTAATATTGAGTTCTGTTCTCCGCTTTACCACTATTTATGATACGGTTCCCCCCGATTGATCTTCACCGCGCGATACACCTGCTCCACCAGCACCAGGCGCATGAGCTGATGAGGCAGCGTCATGCGCCCGAAGCTCATGCGTTGCTGCGCGCGTCGCATGACCTCGTCGGAGAGCCCGTGGCTCCCTCCGATGACGAACACGACATGGCTCGTCCCGTAGGTGCCGAGCCGGTCAATTTCTGCGGCAAGCTCTTCCGAGCTCCACAGCTTGCCGTCGATCGCGAGCGCAATGACATGCGCCTCGCTCTTAATCTGCGCGAGGATGCGTTCGCCCTCGCGTCCCTTTACCTGCACGACCTCTGCTTCGCTTAGAGAATCGGGTGCTTTTTCATCTGCCACCTCAATGACCTGAAACTTCAGGTATGGTGTCAGCCGTTTTGCATACTCCGCGATGCCATCGATCAAGTACTTTTCCTTCAATTTTCCTACGCCAATAATTTGAATAAGCATAAGTGCCTCCTGTCATAATCCTCTATAGAAATAGCAAAAGGACGCGCACTGGGCGTCCCTTGTAGTTTTAGTAAGTACCTTCTGTTCTATCACATATTTGGTGGAAAAGAAACGACAATTAAAACGACCTACTCTTGCGCAGTCCCTAAATGTCCTATTTTTCATGCAATCTATGGATCTCCTGATCCCACGTATTCCTAGATTGCCTGAATCTAGAATTTCATGTATTCCTGGTCCTCAGCAGGTTCAATCCATCCCTACTTACTATCTTCCTGCTCCTCCATCACAAAATCCGGTTTCCCCCCAGCTTCATAAGCGCTCAATATAGAGTCCAGCAAGCCTGGGAAACGTGCATTAAGATCCTCAGTCCGCAGGGACAACATGCGCTGTGTTCCTTGAACTCGTGTAAAAACAACCCCTGACTCGCGCAAAGTACGGGCATGGTGAGACATGGTGGATTTTGCGATCGGGACGTTGAAGCCGTTGCAAGCCTGTTCTCCATTTAAGTGAATATCCGATACAATATGTAAGCGAATCGGATCGCTGAGTGCATACAATACGGAGGCAAGCTGAATGTCCTTGCGATCCGGATGAAATAGTATTTTCACGGATGATTATCCCCTTTTGTCGTACAATGAATGCGAAAAAAATATTTTTGTTCCTAATTGCATTTTATATCAACGCATGCTATATTTCAATTGTTCGTAAGTAATCGAACTATTAAACAATAATAAAAGGAGTGCTTCGCACATGACTTCAGTAAATAACCTCTCCGCGAATGGGGATCATGAAGCCTCCGTTCCGGAAGCGCCTCTTCCACGAGAAGGCCTGCTGACCCTGCTGTTCAGTGTCGCTGTGGTTCTCGTCATCATGAATACGGCTATGTTCAATCTGGCGCTGCCTGATGTGACCGAAGCCTTCGGGATTACGGCTGCGTCCGCTTCTTGGATTGTCACCGGGTATTCCATTATGTTCTCGATTGCCTCAATCACGTACAGCCGGCTTTCTGATTTTCTGCCAATTCGCCGTCTGTTAGTTATAGGCTTGTTGACGCTGGGCCTCGCGGCTGTTGCCGGATTTTTCAGCACCAACTTTATCTTCCTGCTTATCGTACGCATTCTCCAGGCCTCAGGCGCGGGCGCAGTAATGTCCTTGTCGCTTGTCCTGTTTACCCGCTATATCCCGCAAGCCCGCCGCGGCAAAGCAATGGCGACAATTATGTCAGCCGTCTCGCTGGGTCTAGGGCTTGGGCCGGTCGCGGGCGGAGCCATCGTCGAATATCTCGGCTGGATTTGGCTATTCTCTGTAACGGCAGCTATTCTGCTTCTAGTGCCGCTGTTCCTTATCCTGCTGCCCAAAGAAGTACCCACCCGCGGCTCCTTTGATGTGCTTGGCGGGCTGTTCTTGGGCGTCGGCACGACCGGGCTCCTGCTGTTCCTGACCAGCGGGCTGTGGATTGCCTTGATCGCCGGAATTGTCGCCATTGCTTTATTTGTTGGCCGTATCCGCAGCACACCTGATCCATTCGTGATGCCGGAGCTTTTCCGTAACCGCTCATATCTCGTGTTGGCTCTGATCGGAGTTGCCTCCTACCTGTGCAGCTTTGCCACGTTATTCCTGCTGCCGCAGATTCTGACTCACCGTTTCGGCTTCAGCGCAAGCCATGCCGGGCTTGTGATCTTTCCCGGTTCGCTGCTCGCCATCTTTGTCTCCCGCTCCGTCGGGCGAATCATTGACCGTTATGGCAATGCGGGAATTTTGCGTTTTGCACCATTGCTCGTCTTGACCGCTACCATCCTATTCGCTTTCTTTGCTGGGCGGTCATGGATTGCCGTCATGTTCATCTATATGATTATGAGTCTGGCCTTCACGACACTGTCCAGTAGTGTATCCAATGAAATCTCTCGGATACTGCCATCTTCGCAAATCGGCTCTGGGATGGGCCTGTTCCAGCTGCTGCAATTCTTCAGCGGCGCCTTCAGCGTGGCTATGGCCGCAAGCGCTCTGGAATGGCAGCGCGGACTGCCGCTTTCTGCAGCCTACTCCAATATCTACTGGGGACTCTCTATTGCCGCATTGATCGCCATCATCTCAGCTATTCTCTACCGCCGAGGCAACCGAAGCAGCTCGCTGACCGACATAGTAGATGCAGCAGATGCATAAGACCTAATTGGCTAACACATATATTATTTCATGCAAAAAAACACCCTGCGGCCCATTTCCGGGACTGCAAGGTGTTTTTAATAAATTTTAACAGTCCTTTAGACCACTAAATATTCCGCATTCTTCTCACATTCCGCACATTTGGCCGGCGGGTCCCAGTCCGAGAACTCGGTCTCCTTCAAGTCCACAATATCAGGTGCATCCTCATACTCGTCCACAAATTTGTCGATGGCTAACTCTACATGTTCTTTACATACTACATACATTCAACCAAGCATCCCTTTCTGTGCCGCTGCGGCCTAATACTCCTTCTATTGTTCTACCATACTTCCCACGAAAATGGAACTCCTATCTATCCATTCCAGCAATCTGTTCATCCATTGTCTATATTCTTGCCCTACCGAAAAAAAAGATTCCTCCCACCCCAAACGGGCAAAAGGAATCTCTTCACTAATCTCTCTCTAATTTCTATAAATGTTATCTACAAACTCTCCATCTTACCCTAGAAACTCCACTGGACGATCCAGCTCATACAATCTGCGGTAACGTGGTTCTTTTTCCATCAGCTCCGCATGGGTTCCACGCATTTCTACCGAGCCATTTTCCATAAAAATCACTTCATCCATCTGCTCCGCACCAACCAAATGATGCGTTACCCAGATCAGAGATTTACCGTTCATAGCTTCAAACATCGTCTGCAAAAGATCACGCTCCGTGCTTGGGTCCAACCCTACGGTCGGTTCGTCAAGAATGACGACAGGTGTATTTTGCAGCAAAATACGAGCTAACGCTATCCGCTGACGCTCTCCACCGGAGAAACGTTGCCCCGCTTCACGGACAAAGGTATTGTATCCCTCTGGTAACGAGGAGATCAGCGTATCCATTTTGGCTAATGCGCCAGCTTCTTTAATCGCTTGTTCGGAAGCCTTCGGATCACCCATGCGAATATTGTTCGCTACCGTAGTATCAAATAAGTGTGGGCTTTGATTTAGCACCGCTATAATAGACGGAATGTTATCGCCATAGGCAGCCGCCGCGATTCCATTAATCATAGCCGAACCTGCAGAAGGTTGGATAACCCCTTGAATAGCCTTTAACAACGTCGATTTCCCTGCCCCGCTACGGCCAATGATGGCAATTTTTTTGCCTTGTGGGATGTCGAGGCTGAGATCACGAACCGACCAGTTATCCTCTGATCCATAGCGGTAACCCACATTTTCGAGCTTGATATGAGCGATTTTTATGGCCTGAGGTAGAACATCGACTACAGATGCCTGTTCGGAAACTATATTCTGCTCTTCTCCGACCACTCCAGACAACCGCTCCAGCGAGTTACGGTACTGCGGGATTTTCTCCACAGCTTCGGATACTGGCAAAAAAGCATCTGCTACAGGAAAAACAACCAAGACAAATGCCGCAATCAACGTACCTGCAATAGCACCATCCGCATACTCCCCGGCGGCCCAATATAACATCGAAAGCACGCCAACTCCAACAACTGCTTGCCCGATGAACGCACGTAGACGCGCCCAGCTGCGCAGCGCTGCATCCGTTTTGGCCACTTTTTTCTCATCTGCTTCATAGGTCTCCACGAACTGGCTTTGCCGTCCACTAATGACCCAATCGCCCATACCGAGAACGGCGTCAGTCAGCTTTTGATAGAGGCGATTACGCTCTACCTTCACTTCACGTTGACGTTTCTGGGTGAACAACAAAGAGATAAGCGGCAATACCACGACCAACACCAAAATATACAAAGCCATTAATAACGCAAAACCGATATCAAAGGTGCCCAACGCAATCACTGCAACCCCGTAGATCAATAAAGCAATAACACTTGGAAATACAGTTCTCAGATATACATTTTGCAAATATTCGATGTCATCAGCTAACATCCCGAGAATATCCCCAGTACGGAAACGCGACGACAGGAACAAGGCCTGTGGCTCCAAAATATTGTACAGGCGCACACGCATTTTAGAAAGAATCCGTAAAATGGTGTCATGCCCAATCAGCCGTTCCACGTAGTGAATGACTGCTCGGCTTGTTCCGAACGTACGTACACCAACAATCGGCACGTAGATCATCAGGATATTTTCGACCGGTGTAGACGCTTTTGAGATCAGAAATCCTGAAGTATACATCAATGAAGAGGCTGTAAATATCGTCAACGCCCCAAGCACAATAATTAGCACAAAACGCCAAAAATACGACGATACATAGGGAGCAAACCATCCTTCACGTTTCAATGGATTCCCTCCAATTGCGACCCAATCAACTCATAATACGCACCCTTGCGGGCAAGTAACTCCTGATGGGTACCGATTTCTGCCACTTGGCCTTGCTTCATTACTACAATAATGTCCATATCTAGCATCCAGTGCAGGCGATGGGTAGCCAGAAAGACCAGCTTTCCTTCAAAAAGAGGCACCATCGTCTCCTTCAGCTCATATTCCGTTTCAATATCCAGATGCGCCGTTGGCTCATCTAGAAGCATAATTGGACGGCTGCTAAGCAGTGCCCGGGCTAATGCCACCCGTTGCTCCTGGCCACCGCTGAACGAACGGCCGCCGCCACCAATCATCTCATCTAAACCATGCGGAAGAGTATCCACCAGCCCCGATAAACCAGTAGCTTTCACTGCCGCGGCAACAGCTTCCATAGAAGCCTCAGGGTAATAAAAACGTATATTATCAGCTAACGTACCGCTAAAAATATACGGACGCTGAGGGATATACGAGGTCTGTTTTCGCCAAGCCTCATCCGTTAATGCACTAACCGTTGTACCGTTAACTGTGATACTTCCTGAAGTAGGATGTAAGAAGCCACCTAATATATCCACTAAAGTAGATTTACCGGCCCCGCTCTCTCCGATAATCCCAATTTTGCTAGCTCCTTTAAATTGTAGGTTCAGCGCTTCCAGCGAAGAAAGCCCTGCTTCCTCATACTTCATGCTAACGTCATTTAATGTGAGCACGCTATTTTCATGCCAAGTGAATATTTGTTCCGATGTTTTTGCTGCAGAACCGACAGATAGATTACCGTTTGGACCGATTACTTCAGCCTTCACCTCATCTTGATCTATAATGCTCTTCATTGCTTCAGCGGCTTCTTTCCCATCCAAGGTGGCATGGAAATCTGAACCCACCAATCTTACAGGCAGGAAGTATTCCGGAGCCAAGATTAGAATCGTTAAGCCTGTAACCAATGTCATTTGTTCATTTACAAGCCGCAAACCAAGACTTACCGCTACAGATGCTACAGACAGCATAGTGAAGAAATCCAAGGCGAACGATGACAAAAAGGCCACTCGCAGCGTACGCATCGTCGCCGAGCGGTAACGATCGCTGACCGTAGCAATGCTGTCGCTATGACTTCGGCTGCGCCCTAGAAATTTTAAAGTTTCTAGTCCACGTAGTGAGTCTACGAAATGATTAGATAATGTACGATACGATTTCAATTGCCGATCCATTTGCTTACGGGCCGTCATCCCAATCAAAATCATAAAAACAATAATAATCGGCATAGTTACCGTAAGAATAATCCCGCTCGTAGTGTCCATCGTAAAGACGTAAATAAGCACCAAGATCGGTGTAACAGACATCCCTACCATTCTAGGAATGATCGCTTCCAGATACGTGCGGAATTTAGTTACGCCTTCCAGCACTAGTGTAACAAGATCCCCGGTTCCACGCCCGCCCACCATTCTAGGGCCAAGCTGGAAGAGCTTGTCCATCATTTCCCTCCGCATAGTGCTGCCCGTTGCTTCCGCGAAGCGGTAAGAGACACGGCTCATCAGCATAGCACAAGCATGGCGCACAAGAAATGCAAGAAGGAACAATAGCGCAGTGCCCCATTGTTCCTTCAGAGGTTCTCCCGCAAATAGCGCAGAGATGACTTCTGCCAGCGATTTAGCCAGCAGAAGTATGGACAAGCTTTGCACCAGGGTAAGGAAGCCTACAATCAGAAAGACTGGCTTAACTCCTTTATACCCAAGCAAGTTTTTATCCATTAGTATTCAAGATGCTCCTTCTCGTGAACCCGTTTATGAAAGACAAAGTAACTCCAAATTTGATATCCCAATACGAACGGAAGGATGGTCAGTGCCACAATCGTCATTACCTTCAAAGAGTAATGGCCCGAAGCCGCATTAGTAATCGTCAAATTAAAAGCTTGATCAATTGAACTAATCATAACACGCGGGAACAATCCTACAAAGATAGAAGTTACCGAAAGCGCCATTACCGCTCCTGTCATTCCAAAAGCGTAGCCATCCTTCTTCTTCGTCATGAAGTAACCGGACAGTACAAAGGCGATAACTCCCAGGGCTACAATAATCATAAGAACCGTTCCACGTTGCTCGAAAATATCCGTCATATTATAAGTCATAATCACAAAAGCAGTAAATAAAGCTGCGAGCGGTATTAGCAATTTTTGAGCCAACTTGCGAGCGCGAGCCTGTAGATCACCCACTGTACGCAGTGTTGTGAACATGAGACCATGCACCAGGCACAGAAGGACAACAGTAAGCCCTGCTATTACAGTGTACACATTCACGATATCTGTGAACCCTGCATACATTTGCATATCCCCATCAATAGGCAACCCTTTGATAAAGCTTGCAAATACTACTGCCAAGAGGAATGGTGGCAGGAAGCTACCGATAAAGATACAAGCATCCCAAGTTCTTTTCCAAGCTAATGAATCACGTTTACCTCTGAATTCAAAAGCGACACCACGCGCTATCAGAGCTAATAAGGCAAATACAAAAGGAATATAGAATCCACTAAACAGCGTTGCATACCACTCCGGGAAAGCCGCAAACATTGCACCCGCAGCTGTGATAAGCCATACCTCATTCCCATCCCAGAAGGGTCCGATCGAGTTAATCAGAACACGGCGTTCTGTATCATTTTTAGCGAGAATTTGTGTTTCCATCCCTACGCCGAAATCGAAACCCTCCAGGAAGAAGAACCCTATAAACAGAACTGCAATCAGCACAAACCACAATTCATTAAGAGATATCATGGGAACCCTCCTCGTTATATGGATCATTCGAATCGCCGTGATCGTTATCCATCGCATAAGGACCTTTTTTAATCACTTTAATAAACAATCCGACCAACACTAATCCTAGAATTAAATAAATCGTTGTAAAAGAAATCACGGAGAACAGAACTTGACCACTTGTAATATTAGGCGACACACTGTCTTCCGTTGTCATCAGTCCGAATACCGTCCATGGCTGACGCCCGAATTCGGTCATAACCCAACCGGCTGTATTCGCAATCGGAGGAAGCAACAAGCCCCATAACATAAACCGCATGAACCAAGTGTTCGGACGATCCATTTTTTTGCGCCACATTAAGTACATAGCGTACATTCCCAATACAATCATTAACGTTCCTGCTAGAACCATGATCCGGAAACTCCAGAATGTCGTACGTACAGGTGGAATATAGTCACCGGGGCCATAGGTTTGCTCATACTCCGCTTGCAGCTCAAGCATACCTTTAACTTCACCGGAAAATTTACTGTATGAAAGGAAACTCAGCATATAAGGAATTTGAAATTCTCCAGTACTGATTTGATTCTCTGGATCAATGTTTGCCCATACGGTCCAAGGTGCCGGGTCACCACTCTTACCCCACAGTCCTTCGGAAGCTGCCATTTTCATTGGTTGAGTTTCAACCAAATATTGCGCTTGGGCGTGACCAGCAACAGCTACACCAATAGAAGAAATAATCCCTACGATGGCTGCAATCTGAAAAGACTTCTTAAAGAAAGAAACCTCTTGTTTCTTCAATATTTTATAAGCACTAATACCAGTTACAAGAAAAGCACCTGTTGCATAAGCAGCCAGTACGGTGTGTGGGAATTCAACCAGCAATTGTCCGTTCGTAATAAGCGCGAAGAAATCATTCATTTCTGCACGTCCATTATTTATCTCAAAACCCACAGGATGCTGCATAAAAGAGTTAGCCGCTAGAATCCAGAATGCAGATAACATCGTACCGAATGCTACCAGCCAGATGGACAGTAAATGTACTCGCTTGGACACCTTATCCCAGCCGAATATCCATATCCCAATAAAAGTAGACTCCAGGAAAAAGGCTGCCAATGCCTCAACTGCAAGTGGAGCCCCGAATACATCACCAACAAAACGTGAATAATCCGACCAGTTCATCCCGAACTGAAATTCCTGCAATATCCCTGTAACTACCCCTACTGCAAAATTGATGAGGAATAGCTTTCCCCAGAACTGCGCCATTTTTTTGTACTCTTCATTACCTTTTCTAACGTACATTGTCTCCATGATTGCAATCAAGAGCGCTAGTCCGATTGATACCGGTACAAAGAAATAGTGGAATATTGTCGTCGACGCAAATTGTATACGCGACAGCATTACTGTATCCATATTTGTCCCTTCCTTCTCCCCTTTTCGTTAATTATATTCTGTCAAAAATTTAAACTTCTTTTTGTGATAAATGTCACATAAAAATAGTCATTTAACGGTGAAATTCAAATGATTTGTGACAAAGATCACAATTTAGCATAAAGAAAGCAAAAAAAATAAGACGGTTTACCCGTCTTGAGTGGTTCGTCGTTCTATAAATGCTTGACTCATTTAGGTATTGGTTAGATAGAAATACCCTTCTTGAGCGATTTGAGATCGCCATTCGAATTAAGCAATTGGGGTAGCATCTTCGTGCTGCGAACCATTGGAGAGTCACATAGACGGCAAGAAGGCGCATGTTCAAATGCGAAATTATCCCTCATCCATCCGTTGCATCCCTCATTGGTACATGCCCAAATTGCGGTATTTTCTTCCGGTATTTCTTCCAAAGGTTTCTTCCGGTAGTTCATTGCCGTTCCTCCCATCCTGTAAGTCAATAGTGAGTAACTAGATATAAAAAGACCGTCCCAACTTTCACAAGCTGGGACGGTTTCTTCTATTATTACAGTTTTACAACGTTTTCGGCTTGTGGTCCACGGTTGCCTTGAACAACGTTGAATTCAACGCGTTGGCCTTCGTCCAAAGTTTTGAAGCCGTCGCCAGTGATTGCGCTGAAGTGAACGAATACGTCGCTTCCGCCTTCAACTTCGATAAATCCGAATCCTTTTTCTGCGTTGAACCATTTAACTGTACCTGTTTGCATGTGTGTTACCTCCACAAATTTAAATTAATATGTTCTTTTTATCTTCAAACAAAGAAAAAATTCACACATTGAAAAAGGTTGTATTACCGAATATGACAGCCCTTTTCAATGCGAGAATTAGGGACTAAATGTATGATTGATATCATATTACCACACCTGATTAGCAAAGGCAAGCAAGCATCCGAATATATCCGGTTTTGCCCTAATAAGTATTACCTTCCAATGTAAGGGCTGCCACTTAGTGTTTATTCCCTAAATAGATCCTTTTTCTGGCATAATTATCATGGTTTTAGAAAAATAGCTTTTCCAAAAACGTTACTTTTATCCGCTTTTTCAAGAAGGTACCCCCTCGGAATCGAAGGGGTAGTCCGCTCTACTTGTCGCAACTGCTATATCATTATATACCGACTTCCAGCATATTATTCCTGTGGTTTTTCAAGAAGTTTAACTGTTGCCTGTTTGGCCTCGCCGTTTCGATAGTAAGTAATTTTCAGATCATCACCGATCTTCGTATGATTATATAAGTACTTGCGAAGAGAAAGGGTAGATATGATGGATTGATCATTAAATTTGGTAATGACATCATTGAATTGCAGTCCAGCTTCCTTCGCAGGGCCAACGGCCTCTAGAACAACTACTCCATCCTTAACACTGTTCGGCAGGTTCAATTCATTGCGTTGATCTTCTGCTAGTGGAACGTACGGATTGTTCAAATCAACTGAATATACACCCAAGTACGAACGGGCAATATGTCCTTTTTCAGCCAGCTCATTAGCGATATCTATCACATGATTCGCAGGAATTGCAAAGCCCAAACCCTCTACACCCGTGTCTGAAATCTTCATTGTGTTAATTCCGATGACCTTGCCATCCAGATCCACTAATGCGCCGCCACTGTTTCCTTCATTAATCGCCGCATCGGTCTGTATCACTTCTTGTTCCCAATCATATACGCCATCCTGATTAAGGGATACGGGAACCATCCGTTCAGTATAGCTAACAATTCCCGAGGTCAATGTATCGCCAAGTCCTAGCGGATTACCGATCGCAATGACCGTTTCACCTAGACGAAGCTTAGAGGAATCACCGAGCTGCGCGATGGTATCGATTCCTTTGGCATCAATAGAGAGTACCGCAATGTCGCTTACTTTATCCGTTCCAACGAGTGTTGCCTTACGAGTCTCTCCGTTCACTGTAACTACCTCGAGATTACCGGAGTCTTCGATGACATGATTATTAGTAATGATAAATGCTTTATTCCCTGTCTTTTTATAGATCACTCCTGAGCCTAGTGCAGACTCATCCAGAATGTTTAATTCTTCATTATCTTCTTTATGATTGATAATACTTACTACTGCAGGGCGAACCGTGGCAGCAGCTTGAATAATCCGGTCAAATGGATCACTGCTGCTTGGGGCAACATTTCCAGTTGCTACAACCGGCTTCTGAGCAGTCTCATGACTCATCTGGCCTGTAAACATACTGAATAACAAAACTGCCACCACAGCGCTGACTAAGGAGCAAACGGCGGATATTTGCCAGGTAGATAAACCCTTACGCGATCTGCGTACAGAATGTCTACGATTAGCAAACGATCCCTTTGATGCTTCATCCCCTCTGGACCGCGAAACTTTAGTTGAATAGAAATCATCATCAAACAATCCCACCGAAAATCTCCCCCTTCTATTGCCAAGCGTTCACTGTTGGTAAGACCTGAACCTATAGCAACCACGTCCGAACCAAACCTCTGTAACCATTAGACTCCAAATATCACTAAAAAGTTTCACTTTATCCATTAACCCCACAAGAGTTTCGATCAATCGTTAGATTATGATAATCTTTTAATATATCTTCTCTATTAGGAATATTTTGCAACTTAAAAGACTACAATAAAATAGAAGTGTCCCTAAAAATTTTAGCTTTGCTCATCACGCTTTTAATTGTATCACAGGCAACCTGCAATTCGGGATTTTCCTCAGCTAAAACACCTGCGAATTTTTTACAGTTTTCAGTTCTAATTACACTATATATTCACACTATTAAAGGAGGATTAATTATGAGTTCTTTTTCAACAAGTATGGATTTAGTCGAGTTTATCGGTAAGCTTGGTGACTTAAAGGATGAACACTACCACATGACCCTTGCCTTTAGCGCAATGATCGAATTGATGATTGAAAAAGGCCTAATCTCCCGCCAAGAATTAGATCGCAAGACCGCTGAACTTGATCAGCTTATGACTGGCTCAGCTTATCCCATGGCGTAGGTAGATCATAATACGTATCACACAGTCTGAACTCACTATCTTTGAAAAAACAGCCCCGATCCTCCATTGCGCCGCGTACCGACATTTTTGCCAAATCCATCATATTGTGATCCCGGCTTAAATGCGCCAAATAGGTCCGTTTGGTCCGCCCTGTAAGAATTTCGCTAAGCGCAGCTCCAGCTGCCTCATTGGAAAGGTGACCCATGTCGCCTAGGATGCGCCGTTTCGTATTCCACGGATAACGTCCCATTCTCAGCAATTCGATATCATGATTCGCCTCCAGCACCAATACATCTGCATCTGAAATTGCATCTCTAACCTTATCACTAACATAGCCCAGGTCTGTAGCTACACATAACTTCTCTTTTCCATCATAAAAATTGTAACCCACTGGCTCCGCCGCATCATGAGAAATCGCAAAGGATTCTACTCGCATGCTACCGAAATCCTTGTGCTGGCCAGACTCCATGATCATACGGTTATACTCCGGTATTTTACCAATTCCCTTCTCGATAGCTCCCCAGGTATTGGTGTTCGCATAAATCGGAAGATCGTATTTACGGGCCATGGCCCCCAGTCCCTTGATATGATCAGAATGTTCGTGTGTAACTAGAATCCCGTCTATATCATTACCCGTTAGTTCACGCATGGCCAACAGCTCATCGATCCGCTTGGCACTAAAACCTGCGTCAATCATAAGTGTTGTCTCCCCGTTTCGTACCACCGTTACATTGCCGGTAGAACCACTGGACAGTACTGTAAATGAAATCCCCATTTTCCTTACTCCTTCTACTCTGTTGTCTTAGGACTGATGATGTCCGCACTAATAGCATCCACATAATAGGCATTGCCGTTCTCCAGCATAAACCGCCACATCGGCGAAGCTACCTGACTTTCCGAGTTGAACAGCTCACCGTAATACCCCAGCTCAATCTCCTTCACTACGGAATCTGCCGGGAAATACTTCTCTATCAAACTACTAAGTGCTTGCGATGCTGGAAGCACCTTCTGTTCTTTATCGCTGCTGCTTGTCCCTATTTCAATCTTCGGCCAGCGGTAAGCTACGATTTTTTGATCACTGTTAATCAACTCTAGCCTAACACGGAACAACGACCACTGATTTTGAACCAGCGGATGAAGAACAAACTTCCCAACCTCACTTTCCTGTGAATCAAAGCGATAATTGGAAATGTCAGGAATCTTATCCTCAAGCGCCTTGCTAAGCTCTGAGAAGGAAGAATAGATCAGCTTGCTGTCTATAGGTACATCTAATTTAATTGGTGGTTCAGTCTGCTCTTCAGCAGAATAACGATAAGTAATGTTAGGAAGCTGCGGGGTAGAAGCCGGAATGGGACACAATACACGAATCCCTTTCTGCTCCATTACGGCTTGGGTCTCAGCAGACAGGGAAGTAAAATCAAGATTAGCACTAACCTGATCGCGCAAATCGACCCACAGCTGGTAACATAGCAGCAGATTCAGACCTAAAAAGGCGCAAATCAGTACATTTTTAGCTCTTCCCCAATCCATACCCGAACCTCCTAAATGTTAAATGAACCTCTTGCCCATTAATTTAAAGTAAGAACGCTGCCATCACTAAGTGTAACTTTCCAGACAGGTATCAGCTCCAGATGATCTTCCTTCACCTCAGGCACATAGGCAGGCGTTAAATCCTTCACTGCCGAAGTTTTACTGACCAGAGACAACCTATACTCCAGATCCGCACCTCCAGATAGCTCCACTACCTTTTTTACGGCCTTACTTTCATCTATATAGATTAGAGAACGTTCATAAGAGGATACTGTTCCCTGCTGCAGTTCCAGATTTATTACACCATACTGTAATGATGAATTGCTCATTATCGGATAGGAGCCGTACGGATAGGAGCCATAATATTGTTGAAAAGAGACCTTTCTCTCCTGTCTCCCTTCCTCTGTAGCCTCCAAACGGTAAGTTCCATTCCATCCGCCATGCTGGTTCACAAACTCTACAGCTTCCAAAGCATCCTTGGCAGGAGTACTTTCTCCAGCTGGAAGCGCCGCAGGGTCGCTATAGCTCATCCAGTTCTTACCCTGGTCCACCTGAAGGCTTCGTTTGCTGTCCGTATAAATCTCCGAGCCGTTTTTCTCCCGGATATATCTAGTGCTTCCAACATCGAAGAAAAGATTACTCTGCATTTGCTCTATGGTGTACATCCCGGAAGGCATGTCTACCTGAACCAGAGAAATCTTACTGTCTGGCACATAATAATCCCCGCTTACGGTCTTGTAAGGCGTCCAATTCTTACCGAAATCAACATGCTGCTGCACATCCTGAACCGTTAAATCCGCTTTTGCCGCTTCGTATATGATGTCGCCTCTCGTACTGAAGAAAATAGCATGGGCCTTGGAATCATTCTTAATGTTATAGATCCAAATGCGATCGATGCTTTCTCCTTCAAAAAGGGAATCTGGCGATAACTGCATCACCCGCTGCAATAACGTTACCGGAATGCCTGCTCCGAACGAAAGCTCAATCCCAGGGTTCTCATTGCGGATCTTATCCCAATCATAATCCTGTACCGAGTGCCGTTGGAAGCTTTCGAAGCCACGACCTTTTAAGCGATTCATGATCAAGCTATAGAACGTAGAGTCCGGATAAAAAAGCGTATGCTTGCCTTCCCCCATATGGATGATCATTTTGTCAGGGTATAACAGGTTCTCTACCTTCTCTTCCGGACCCATATTATCTGTCTTCACATACAGGTTCTCAGAAAGCACTGCAGAATCAGCACCAGGCAAGCGGTAGATCAAATAATAGCTTTCAACCAGGCTTCCGAGCACGAGCAAGGCTAGAATGCATGATTTGATTCGTTCCTTCACGCCTCACTCCCCCTTTGCTCATTCAAAGGCAGGGTAAAGGTTACCTTTGAACCTTCATTTAGCTCGGATTGCAGGGAAATGGAGCCTCCATGTGCCTTCACAATTTCCCGGGCAATGGAAAGGCCAAGTCCGGTGCCTCCCATGTTCCGCGAACGTGCCTTATCGACGCGATAAAATCGTTCAAAGATCCGCTCGATATCTTTTTTTGGAATCCCTATCCCCGAATCACGTACAGAAATGGAGAGCATTCCATCCTCATTCTTCAACGCTTCCAATTCAATTGTACCGCCTTCTGGCGTATATTTTAGCGCATTGGAGACCAAATTCCCCAAGACCTGATCGATCTGATCGCGATCAAGCCACGCCGTGGTAACATCTTTGCGGACCCTTGTACTAATATCTATACGCTTCTGCCGAATCTGAAAAGAAAAACGATCCGCCACATCCTCCAGCATCTCGGTAATATCCGTCTGCTGAATTCGAAGAAGAGCTTCCTTGGAATCCAGACGGGAAAGATGCAGTAAATCCGTGACCAGACGAATCATCCGTTCCGTTTCGTTGCGAATAACCCCAACAAACCGAACCGCCAGCTGCGGATCTTCAAGTGCTCCATCATCCAGTGCTTCAACATAGCTTTTAATAGTGGTAAGTGGTGTTCTTAGCTCATGCGAAACGTTCGCCACGAACTCCCGGCGTGATTCCTCCAGATTCTCCTGTTCGGTGACATCCTGCAACACAGCAATTGTGCCGGCAATTCCACCCTCACGACGATGAATCGGAGTAAACGTCACTCTTACGATATTAGAATCTTCTCCACCCATATGGGTCAGATGAAGCATTGCAGATTGGGCATTACCTTTAGCCAGGGATCCGCTTTGTTCGTAATCTAAGCCCAACAGTTTATCTAGAGGAGCGCCTTCCGGCAACGGGCCTTCATTTCCGAGCATCAGTGCTGCCCGCCGATTCATCAGAATCACTACTCCGTTCTCATCTGTAGCCACAACACCATCACTCATGTTCGTCAGAATAGAGGTAAGCTTCTCCTTCTCCTCTTCATTCTGCGAGAGTGCTTCCCGCAATCTACCGGTCATATAATTGAACGCCTGACTGAGTTGTCCAATTTCATCATTGCCTAATACAGGCATTTTACGATTGAATCGGCCTTCAGCGACAGCCGTAGCATGCCTCGTCATTTCCTTAATAGGCTGCGTGATGGTGTGCGCCAGAATGACGCATAAAACAACCGTTAACGCTAGAGCTAACAGCAATCCTGAGATAAATACACTATTGATCCGGCCCATCGTGGCGTATAGATCCTTCATGTCAGCAGCAATATAGATTGCGCCCACTACCTTGTCCCCCGAGAGCACAGGCTTAGCCACAACCTTTTTCCGCACATTATCATCCGCAATAATATATTCCTCGTTATCACTGATGCCCTGCAAGGCCCGATTCACAACTGTCTGGGTGTTACGCTGCCCGACATAGTCATTCTGCGAGGGAACGGAAGTGGTGATGATTTTGCCGCTGGCATCCAGTACCTGAATCTCAGCCCCGTTAATGTACAGATTATTGACCATCCCGCGCAGACTTTCCACAGCGGTTTCCTCATCTGCCGTTCCAGCCTCACTACCAAATTTATCAGCAGTCAGGATAGACAACATCTCAGCACGCGCCTTAAGGTCCTTGGTGAAATTATCTGTTAACGAGTTCTTCATCGAGCTGACAAAATAAACCCCGATCAACTGCATAGCTATCAGAATCAGCAATACGTAAATAATAATAAGTTTCGCCTGAATTGTCCGGATAAAGGACCGCCACTTCATCACAGTCCTCCATTTTTAGGGCTATGCATCAAATAGCCAAGTCCACGCCGAGTATAAATATATTCGGGCTTGCTGGGGTTCTCCTCTATTTTCTCTCTTAGACGACGGATCGTCACGTCAACGGTCCGCACATCACCGAAATACTCAAATCCCCACACTGCCTGCAGCAAATGCTCCCGAGTCATCACCTTACCGGCATGTTTGATCATATAGTAGAGCAGCTCATATTCACGATGGGTCAAGTCAAGCGGCTCCCCGCCCTTATAGACCATATACATATCTGTATCTATAAACAGATCAAAATGATAAATGCCCTGCTTATTCTCTGCTGGTTCACTCGCCATCCCCTGTGGTGACGGTTTATGCTGTCTCCGCATCTGGGCTTTAACTCGGGCCAGCAATTCACGTGTACTAAAAGGTTTGGTCACATAGTCATCAGCACCAAGCTCCAGGCCAAGTACCTTATCAATCTCTCCGTCCTTGGCTGTAAGCATAATGATAGGAATGTCCAAGTGCGCAGAACGCACCTCGCGGCAGACGTCCATGCCATCTTTGCCGGGCAGCATAAGATCAAGCAGCATAAGATCGGGCCTTTTGGACAATGCCAGCTCCACTGCACTGTTGCCATCAAAAGCACAAATAACCTCGTAGCCTTCTTTTTCTAAATTAAATTTCAATATATCAGCAATAGGCTGTTCATCATCTACTACCAGAATCGTTCCCATCTGCATGTCCCAGCTTCACCTTCCTATCCTTACTTAATGATCATTCCTTTATTTTAACATACCTGTCTAACCGTCACATCCTACGAAATAAGCAATCCCCCTGCCCAGCAAAAAGAAACGGCTTTGCCGTCACTCGTAGATTTAAAAAAATAAAAACCGCCCGATTGAAATCGAGCAGTTAAAGGATAAAGTATGAATTATTGCAAATACTTCATTGGATTTACAGCAGTGCCATTCTTTCGAATTTCAAAATGAAGATGTGTACCCGTCGAACGTCCGGTGCTGCCCATTACGCCAATCTTGCCACCCTGCTCCAAGCGTTGGCCTGTAGAAACCGAGATGCTTTTTAAATGACCATAATAGGTTTGGTATCCATTGCGATGATCCACAATAACTACATTCCCGTATCCACTTTGCACCCCTGCAAAGATTACAGTCCCGGCATCAGAAGCTTTTATATTCCGATTGCTAGATACCATATCAATACCCTTGTGGGCACGGCTCCAACGCTCGCCGAAGCTACTTGTCAGGGTTGCCCCGCTTACCGGCCAACTGAACATGCCTGTTCCTTCACCAACAACCTTCGTTCCCCGATAAACAACTTCTGGCAGCGAGGCTTTTATAACGGTCTGGCCTAACCATTCTTCTTGAACGACCGTACCGTTTTCCTTCGTTACCCGATACTCCATTTCCTTAAGTCCAGTTTGCCCTGGACGAACCACTTTACTTTTGCCTGCCGCTAGCTGATCGCTCGAACGCACAACCACTTCCGGCTCAGTCACTATCTGCTCAGTCACTTTTTCCACTGTTACTACTGTAACATCTGGTTGGGGTACCTTCAGCTTCAGTGTATCTCCAATCTTCAACGTCAGCTCTTTCACGTTAGGGTTGTTACTATAAATCTCTTTTTGGGTGATTTCAAACCGTTTGGCAATCCCCGAAATCGTATCGCCCTCTTGAACAGTATAAAGAAGGGGGGCCTCTTTACCTTCGGTAAGTGTCTGGACCGCTGCCTCCACATCCAACACTTTATTAGGATCTGCTTTGATAGGAACGATAGAAATATCTTCACTAATCTCTACCGACTCTACTTGCTCTGGAGCCTTCGCTTTTGCAGCAGATGAGCTGGAAGCAGCCGTTCTTGTTAGCTTACTAGCCGTCGTTGCTACTTCTGCTTGTGGGACATAATGATTTTTTACCCCTTCAAGCACAGCATTTGCAGTTTCCTGATCCTTAACTATGCCAACGGCCTTGCCATCTACCATCAATTGCACGCCTACCGCATAAGCTTTCAGCATTCCATCTAGTTTAGTAAGTGTCGCCTCACTATCAACTTCTGGCTTGTATGCCTTCTGCTCTTCTATTGTTATGCCCTCTGTTTGCAGCACCATGGTTGAGTTCGGATATTTCTCCTGATATTCTCGTTGTTTCTTATCGTATAGCTGGTTAAGCTGCGTCTGATCGGTAAGTCTTCCGACTTCTTCACCCTTCACCAACACTTGATAATAGGTAACCGTGTTAGCAGCTACATACTTTTTCTCTGCTCCAACCAACACCGTAGCTAGAAGCACAAGGCCGACAGATCCCAAAATCCAAGCACGCAGAAATCTGCGAGTACCTTTCTCTTGTTGAAAGTGTTTGGAGTCGTGATCGAAATTGTGGCTCTGTTGAACATTCGCCTCGGACTCTGCTGGATGTCCATCCTGCAGCTTGCTCATCCGACGCATGAACTTAAATCCCTTCATGAAACTCTCCCTTTCAGTCCGCTTTTACTTCCGACAAAAGCGGCCAAGCTAATTGTACGACCTCGATTATATAGATTACGTCATGTAAATTTCTGCGTATACTAGTGCTTAATTCCTGCTTCTAATGAACCTATAAAAAGGTTGTTAAGGAGGTTACAAAAAATTAACCTCTTGAGGTCCTTGTTTACTGTACCATAGCTTAGAGAAAAATTTCAACTTTAGACATAACAAAAAACCCGCGTATTTGGCGGGTTTTTTGCGCAAATATGAAATTTTAACCTTTTTCATGTGTCTATAAAGTGACAATTACAAATGCTATTGCGTAGATTCTGTAGTTGGTGTAAGCATTTTCATTATGCTCTCATATTCGTCTGCATCAACATATTTTGCAATTACCTGTTGCAGCTCTTTAACCTCATCTTCTGTTAATCCATCCTCCATCGCTGTTGAAATTTTTGCCATCTCATCCTGGGGTAGTTTGGACATCAAAATATTGAATATATTTACCTTCTCTTCCGATGGAAGATTATCTTTGAAGTCACTGAGTGCCTCAGGTGTCATTACTAATTGTTGGTCACCAACACTTCCACTTCCGTTATCAGCTGAACTTTCGGTTGTAACTTGACCCATAACTGGTAAGGCATCAGTCGGAGTATTATCATCTACGGGCTCACCCTTGCCTTTAGCTGGCGAATCCGTGCTTTTGTCGGTCTCCTTGCTAACTGTACTCCCTGTAGTTACTTCTTTATTGGCTGTATCCGAGTCAGATTTGTTATCCATGCCAATGATGCTCCGAATCATTCCTCCAAATCCCGGACCGGGAGTATTCACTTTAATATCGAAGCTAGCCAGTACCGACTGAATATAAGCATTTACAACCACGCCCGTTGTTAGAATTGAAAGAGTGCTAGCAAGTACCACAATCAGACATACGCTAAGTGCACGCTTCACGATCTTCATCTTCATTTCTCCTCTCACCTATGTTCAAGCCTATCTGGTAGATCATGTACATGTTCTTCTATACATCCAGTATTGACTAGAACCGGCCTCGGGAAACGTCTAGGCATAAATCTAGGCCCCAAAAGAGAGAGATATAGTCCTCAGAACAAAAAAAAGAGCCTCTAACGAGGCTCCTTAGTATAACTAGGTTTTAGATATAAATTGGCAATACTTGATTCGTCTGCTCACGGTTACGACCCACTGAGAAGATAGCAATCGGAATACCTGTAAGCTCAGATACACGTTCAACATATCTGCGTGTATTTGCTGGAAGATCATCCAACGTTTTTGCAGAAGTAATATCTTCGCTCCAGCCTGGAAGCTCTTCATATACCGCTTCACATTCTGCCAGCATTTTGAGGCTAGCAGGGTAATGAGTAATTACCTCACCACGGTATTTGTAGCCTGTGCAGATCTTCACGATCTCAAGTCCGCTAAGTACATCCAGCGAGTTAAGAGAGAGCCCTGTGATTCCACTTACACGACGAGCGTGGCTCACAACTACACTGTCGAACCAGCCTACACGGCGCGCACGTCCGGTAACTGTGCCATATTCATGACCTGTTTCACGGATATAATCACCTGTTGCATCATTCAGCTCTGTAGGGAACGGGCCATCTCCAACACGAGTGGTATAGGCTTTTGCAACCCCAATAACCTGTTTGATTTTGGACGGTCCCACACCAGAACCTATGCACACTCCACCGGCAGATGGGTTGGATGAAGTAACAAACGGATACGTACCTTGATCGATATCAAGCATTACTCCTTGCGCACCCTCAAACAACACTTTGCGATCCGCATCAATGGCATCATTAAGAATAACAGAGGTGTCTGTTACATAATTACGCAGCACTTCTGCATATTCCAGGTATTGAGTCAGAATCTCTTCTACGTTAAGAGCTTCGGCACCATAGACCTGCGTAATCACTTGGTTCTTCTCTTGCATCAAGGGGCGGAGTCTCAGTTCGAATTCCTCAGCGTCCATCAAGTCAGCAATACGGATACCGTTGCGTGCTGCCTTATCCATATAACAAGGACCGATACCTTTACGTGTAGTACCAATCTTGTTCGGACCCTTACGGTCTTCTTCGAGAGCATCCAGCACCATATGGTAAGGCATAATGACATGAGCACGATCACTGATCACTAAGTTCTTAGTATCAAAACCGTTCTCGTGAATATAATTAATTTCTTGGATTAAGGCAGCCGGATTAATAACCATTCCGTTACCAATTACACAAGTTTTCTCTTTATAAAATACACCTGAAGGGATCAAGCTGAGCTTAAACTTCTCACCGTCAATCAGAATCGTGTGACCGGCATTATTGCCCCCTTGATAACGGGCGACCACATCTGCACTTTCTGCTAGAAAGTCAGTGATTTTCCCTTTACCTTCGTCTCCCCATTGTGTTCCCACGACGACTACCGTTGACATGTTCATTCCTCCGTAGGTGCTACTTAGCACCATTATTTTTCATAATATGGACCCTATACGTCATTCTTATGTACGTGGCCCTCCGGACGCCAAGCAGATTTAACCCGCTAAAGGACAATTCTCAGTGTAACAGCGGTTTTTTTCAAAGTCAAATAAAACGAACGATTACACAAAGAAATGTGCAATCGTTCGGGAATTATACATGTCAGGTTTAACCAGCAAAGGGTTCCGCATGTGCTCGCTCGTAGTTAACGAACTTGTTGAAATTTTTAAGAAAGACCAGTTCTACCGTGCCTACGGGACCATTACGCTGTTTAGCTATAATGATCTCAATAATATTCTTCTTCTCCGTATCCGCATTGTAATAATCATCACGATACAGAAACGCAACAATATCGGCATCCTGCTCGATAGAACCCGATTCACGCAAGTCACTCATCATTGGACGTTTATCCTGACGCTGCTCTACACCCCGGCTTAACTGCGACAGGGCAATAACCGGCACATCCAGCTCACGGGCAATCTGCTTCAATGTACGAGATATATCCGATACTTCCTGCTGACGGTTCTCTCCGCCTTTACCGCGGCCCTGAATGAGCTGCAAGTAGTCGATGACGATCATGCCAAGTCCTTTTTCCTTCTTCAGTCTCCGGCACTTTGCACGAATATCGGTTACCGTGATACCTGGTGTATCGTCGATATAAATCTCCGCTTCAGATAGAGACTGAATACCCATCGTCAGCTTGGACCAATCATCATCACTCTTGAAGTCACCGGTACGCATAATATTGGCATCTAAGTTGGCTTCAGCACAAATCATCCGCTGTACCAGCTGTGGCGCTGACATTTCCAGACTGAATATCGCAACAGTTTCTTTAGCGCGTACTGCCACGTTCTGTGCAATATTCAGGGCGAATGCAGTCTTACCAACAGATGGACGAGCCGCAACAATAATCAGATCGTTACGTTGGAATCCGTTAGTCATATGATCTAAATCCACAAATCCGGTTGGGATACCTGAGGTACCCCCCTTATTTTGATGAAGCAACTCAACCTTGTCGAACACTTCCATCAAGACATCGCGGATCGCAATAAATCCACTGCCGCTCCGCCGGTTGGAGATTTCAAGAATGCGCCGCTCTGCATCACTCAGCATATCGGCTACATCTTCACCGCCCGTATAACCTTCGCTCACAATTTGCGTGGCTGTGCGAATCAAACGGCGCAGCATGGCTTTCTCTTCGATAATCTGGGCGTAGTATTCTACGTTAGCAGCAGTAGGCACGGCATGCGCCAGCTTAGCTAAGTAGCTAACCCCACCAATATCTTCAAGCTCTCCTTTGTCCTGCAGTCTGGACGTAAGTGTAACAAGATCAATCGGCTGGCTCTCTTCTCCGAGCTGCACCATCGCCTCAAAAATCATTTGATGCGCTTTATCGTAGAAGTCTTCGGTATTCACCCGTTCCATTGCAGTAATGAGCGCTTCATCCTGCAATAGAACCGCACCAATTACCGCCTGCTCGGCTTCAAGATTCTGCGGGGGAACCCGATCGAAAAAGAGATCTCCACCCATGTTACTCCTCCGTTACCTCAACCTTAAGTGTGGCCTTTACTTCAGTATGCAATTTTACGCTTACTTGAAATACTCCTATATGGCGAATTGGCTCACCTAATTCAATCTTGCGCTTATCAATAGTAATTCCTTTGGTGGAAGCCAGTGTCTCAGCAATCTGTTTGCTTGTAATAGCGCCGAATAAACGTCCGCCTTCACCTGATTTTGCTTTCATTGTCAGTGTTAGCTCGTCAAGCTTCTTACCCAATTGCTGTGCTTCTTCTTTTTCGTTATCTTTACGGCGTTGTTCAGCAGCTGCTTGATTCTCCAGCGTCTTCACGTTACCTTCCGTTGCCGGCCGAACCAATCCACGTGGCAATAAGAAGTTAGAAGCATAACCTTCGGATACCTCTTTAACCTGACCTTTTTTACCTTGACCCTTAACATCTTTTATGAATATGACCTTCATTCGAATAACCCCTCTTTCGATTCGATTTCAGCCAGCACTTGCAGTAATCTGGCTTCTGCTTCTTTACATGTTCCTTCAAGCTGTACCGCGGCATTGGACAGATGCCCACCGCCGCCTAATTTCTCCATCACGACCTGTACATTCATACGTCCGAGTGATCGGGCACTAATGCCAATCAGGCCGTCAGGCCGCTCGCTGATGACGAATGAAGCGACTACGTTGGTCATCCCAAGCAGCGTGTCCGCAGTCTGAGCAATAAGAAGCTGCGGAATTTTCATGCCTGGTGCCGTAACTACGAGCGCGATTTGGTCATACACCATTCGCGCATGTTTGATAATTTCGGCTTTGGAAATATACTCCTGTAAATCCTCCTTCAGCATGCGCTGAATAAGTACGGTATCGGCACCATTCCGGCGCAGGAAGCCTGCGGCCTCAAAGGTACGCGAACCCGTATGGAGCGCAAAGTGCTTTGTATCCACCGTGATCCCCGCTAACAACATTGTAGCATCCAGCGGACTGATCTTTACCTTCTCATGGATATACTGAAGCAGCTCTGTCACCAGCTCACAGGTCGAAGAAGCGTAAGGTTCCAAATATACCAATACAGCATCATTAATGAACTCTTCACCTCTGCGGTGATGATCCACCACTACGATTCTGCTGGCATATTGTACTAGCCGCGGCTCCATCGTCATAGACGCCTTATGTGTATCCACAACAATTAGCAGGGTATGCTCTGTCATGATCTGTAGGGATTGCTCCGTTGTGATGAATGACTTATACAATTCATCATCCTTACGAATCTGCTCCATCATGTTAGTTATCGATGGATTAGGAGTCTCCATCACAATGCTAGCCTCTACATTATACATCTGCGCAGCCCTTAACAGGCCGATTGCAGCACCCACAGCATCGATATCCGGTGTCCGATGACCGAGGATCAGCACACGATCGCTCTCCTGCATCAGATCCCGCAAAGCATGCGCAATGACCCGCGCCCGCACTCGGGTACGCTTCTCAGCAGCATTACTCTTGCCACCGTAGAAGGATAACCGTTGGCCTGCTTTTACAGCCGCCTGATCACCACCTCGGCCAAGCGCCATGTCTAGACTGGATTGGGCCAATGCCCCTAATTCACTTGCGGAGTCTGCGCCAAAGGCCAGACCAATACTCAGTGTCATAGGTACCTTGAGATCAGCAGTCATTTCTCTGACTTCATCTAGAATCACGAAGCGGCTCTCTTCCAACGCTTGCAGGCTACGATGATTAAGCAGCATTAGATAACGTTCCGAGGACAACCGCCGCAGATAAACCTCAAACTGCTTACTCCATTCAGTGATTTCACTCGTCACCTTAGCAATCAGCGAGGTTCGCTGTTGATCATCCATTCCTTGAGCGGATTCATCCAGGTTATCCATCATCACTATGCCAATCGCCAGCTTCTCATCCTCATACCGCTCACGTAACACCACAAGCTCAGTGATATCATACAAGTAAAGAATACGCTCACTCGGAATAATGACAGCTTGATAAAATCGTTCATCCACGGTGATCTCAAGGCGGGTGTCATGGAGCACACCTTCTTTGGCGACCTCCCGCTTACCCGCTGCAGCACCTGTGAAAAAAGACTGCATATCAGGCAATAATTCTTGCAGTGACTCCCCAACTAAAGACTTGCGTGCGAAAATATCGCCGGCATAGCGGTTATTCCATTCCACCGTTCGATCCTCGCTAAACAGAATGATTCCAAGCGGCAGCATGCTGACTGCTTCGCCCTCTACCCGCTTAATGCGGAAAGATAGCCCATTAATATATTCCACCAGATTACGGCGGAACGAGATCTCCGCTTTCAACATATAGAAGCATAAAGTACCTGACAGAAACAGGCCGACGACCCCAAGCGCCCAGTTATAAACACTGACAATTATAATAAGGACCAACAGCAGCATGAACGCCCATACGGTATGATAGCCGTGCCAGCGTCTTTGCAGAAATTTAGGCATGAACTCTCACCCTATCGTTTCGATTTGGTCACATACTCCCGCAGTGGGAACGCAAGATCAATAATACCAATAATGCGCAGCGGCGGCAGTAAAATAACCGGTATCGCTAACAAAACGGCAGACATCTTGTTCCATTTGCGTTCATGCGCCAGGAAGAAGAAAAATCCGATGGCCTGAATCATAAAGCCAATTCGCAGCAATGGCAGAAGATTGGCAGAAATCATGAGGATGAAATTGTTCTCTGACCCTGAGAAGAAGAGCTGTAGAACAACACCAATCAGATAGTACCAAATAAACGATCTCGAAAGTCTCCATTCACGTGCAGGCTTCATCTTAGGCACTGCATAATTCATACTGTTCAGAATCGGGCGGGCAATAGAATGCGTAATCACAGCAATCATGAAGGAGCTTACGATTAGAGTCATAGGGATCATTTGGACCGTCATATGACTTATCTTGTTTACATCCTCAGTTGAAAATCCAATATCAGTGAGCAGAGGATTGGTAGTTCCGAGCTCGGACAGAGGTGAATTAACCATTTGCAATACATCGTTCACATAGGTAGACAGGTCAAAATTAAATAATGCCGTACCCAGCAGCAAAAGCAGCAGGAACTGTGCAAGAATCGTAACCGTACCTGCGATCACAGTAGACATAGCCGGGGCATGTCTTTTATACCAGCGCCCCATAACCAGAGCCGGTATTAAGAAATACGCAGCTATCAACAGATAAATTGGTGTAATCAAGCCTACAATCAGCAACACCGGCAATACATGCAGCACAAATTGTCTCGTGTTCAGGGTAGTAAACAACACTACTGCCGGAACAATCATAAACAGGGTAGTGATGATGAGGAGTGGAGTCGTTAAACTAAGCAGCAAAAGTAAGTATGCTACGCTCCAAGCCACAGATGACCAGCGAAATTTCAACAGTATTCACCTCTTACGCATATGTTCTTCTAAAGCAGATATATCTTGGTACCAATCTTCCAGTTGATGCCCTTCCTGCTTGTGCTTTCTAAGCTTCTCCAGTAGCAAGTCATCTAAAGAACGATAAGGAATCCCTAGTCTGCGGCCCAAAATATAAGAGCTCATAATCAAGCTAGCCAGACTGTCACCGACACGGGTAGTACTGCCTTCCCATAACGCTTTAAATAACCTTGAAACTTGATCAATCACTTCGGTTTTCAGCCATTCAATTACCTTGGCGCGCTTGGCTACATCCAGATCCTTCGGCACATTGGACACGTCTCTCTACCTCCGGCAAAAAGCTTTATTCTCCATTATAGCATAAAAAATTCGGTGTCACACTGGACGCCCCGCGCCCCTTAAGTATGCTTCAATCCATGCTGACTATGCCTCTTTTTGGAGAGGAGCTTTCTTTAAAAAAGACCCGCATTCCGTTATCGCCGGAAATACAGGCCTTGTTCCGATAGCTTCTATAACCGCGAATACACTGGGACTATAATGATTCCTGTGATTGTCTTGTTACAAATTTCTCGCAATATTCTATGACTTGACTCCGGCGAACAATTCCAATAAACCGGTTCATATCATCGACCACAGGTACAAAGTTCTGCACCTTAGCCAAATTAATTAGATCTTCCATATCCGCATCAATCGAGACCGGCTTGTTATTCATACGTAATGGAACGTCCTTCAGCAAAAATTTTGAAGCGTTCTCAAACGAAACCTTACCCTCCGACTCTTTCATGTACCAGAGCAGATCACCTTCCGTTACCGTGCCGGCATACTCTCCATTACGGTTAAGAATCGGGACTGCTGTATAGCGGTGAAACTCCATCCTCTCAAGCGTTTGGCGCAGCGTAGAGTCGAGCGTTACGCAGGCCACCTCCTGTTTCGGAAGTAAAAAAAATGCAATATTCATCTCTTGATCCTCCTCAAAGAGTTCCGAAGGAATTACGGTTCTTTAACTTCCTTTTACTGCCATGCCAATGTGATTATACGTAGCAGCTAAATAATAGTTCCAACTCATTATAACATGAAGACAGTAAGCAGCAGCCATGAGAATGTTTATGGCTGCTGCAATTTATTTATATGAGTTTAGCTTTCCAATTAGAATTACTGCGTAACTGCTGTCGCTTTGGGCTCGAGTGCATTACTTGCTTTTCCCGGCTCAATCAGTTGATCTACTGGTGTTCCTGCATTCATCCAATTATCAATCAGCGCCTTAGCTTCGCGCAAATCCTCTTCATCAACGATATCATAATAAAGTCCGTCAATACGTTTTCCTTCGCCCATTACCGTAAAGCTTGAGATATCCATATCTTTGCCGCCCATAAATTTCTTGGCTAGACTAATGATCATTGAAGGCTCAATATCGGTCTTAAAATTATCGCCCATAATATCCAGCAGCTTAGGAATATTGCCAATTTGGCTGATCGATAACATTTTATTAGCTACGACATCAATAAAAACCTGTTGGCGTTTGGTCCGGTTAAAGTCACTATCTTCACGGTAGCGTGTATAGTTAAGTGCTTCTTGACCGTTATAATTCGACTTTCCACCCTCGATCGTAAACTTCTCATGGTCCTTGCCCTTGTTTACAATGTCCTTCTTGATAGGCAGCGGAACGCCTCCAATAGCATCAACGGCATCCTTGAGCCCTTGAAAGTTAATGGTGGCATAATACTGAATATCATGCTCCAGCAGTGCTTCCAGAGTATCCTTAGCCATTTGCTGCCCACCGAAAGCATAAGCATGGGTAATCTTATCTTTTTTATTATCGTTATGGCCAATAATCTCGGTATACGTATCACGTGGAATAGAAATAAGCAGAATTTTGTAATCCTCAGGGCGAACAACAGCATACATCATAGTGTCCGAACGTGCGGTTTCATTGTCGCGTTGATCAGTCCCGAGCAGCATCAGCGAGAATGGATCGCTTTTGTATACAACCGGCTCTGGCTTAACCTTATTCTCATCCTTAAGTGGCTGGTAAGATTCTTCTTTCAGCTTGCTTTCTACCCGATCGGACAAAAAGAGGTCAAAAGCTAATACGGCCAAAGAATTCCGAAAGAGAAAGCCTCCCGCTATAACAACGACGAGAACAATTAGCGCAATGTATCTTTTCTTTATTTTTTTCATCTTTGATTCCTTCTTTATTGTAGAATAATTACACATACCATATATTTACAATGCCTCCTGATCGTTCTCAGGCAGTCATGGTTTTATTTCTCTCGGCGGCGAATTTACTGTCCCTTATTCCATTATCTTATTGTCCCCCCTTTCAGGAAATTCGGGTCATTCTAAATTATAGAAAAAAGTTTTTTTGCGTTTCTAAAATAATATGGGATAAAACAATATTTCTATTGTAATCACTAAATGGATAAAAAGAAACAACAAATACCGACATGTATAGGGAAAAAGCACCATACCAAGTAATAATTACTGGTATGATGCTCCAAATTTAACTTCGAATTCCAAGGGCATGTATAATATGTTTTACCCGTTCTCCATAATGTAAACCGCGGAAAAACCCATAATCGAACAATTTAGCAGCACCCTCAAATCGGCTGCCATAAGTCTCCGCCCCCATAACGACCGCAATAAGCCGGTGCCCCTCTCGCTGGGCTGATCCCGCAATACAATATCCCGTCTGGCTATCATATCCAGTCTTTAACCCATCTGCTCCATCGTATGCGTAAGCGCCGCCCATACCTGGAAGCATAAGGTTGCTATTACTAACATATAACCCTTTATCCTTTAATTGCATCTGTGTACGACCGGAAATATTCAGTACGTCAGGATGATTATGGATTAGCGCAGCTGCCAATTTGGCTGTATCCCTCGCTGTCATCATCGTCTGGCCACCGATATGCGTAGGCTGACGAATGATACCAAGATCCTTGCTCGACAATCCAGAGGCGTTGGTAAATACCGTATTAGGAGATAAACCTAAACTACGTGCTCTATCATTCATCATAAGTACAAAAGAATCCTCTGATCCTGCCATATATTCTGCCAATGCAACTGCAGCATCATTAGCAGAATAGATGGTGATGCCTTCGAATAGCTCCCTTACTGTATAGAAATCTCCACGTTTTAATGAGAGACTCATACCTCCCATTTGACTGGCGTAAGCACTAATAGGGACTCTATCCTCCCACCTAAGGGTTCCAGAGGTTATGTGATCCAGCACAATCATTTCAGTCATTAATTTAGACACACTGGCCGGTGGCATAGGCACATCGCCGTTGATATTGACCCATATGTCTCCACTATCCATATCTAGCAGCACTGCTGAACCCGCGTCAATATCCGGTTTAAAGCCCAGCTCGATAGGCCTCCACACCGTAATTAAGACAACGACTATCAAAGCTGCACCAGCCCATATCAATATCCGTCTCTTCATCGTTGTCATCCTCCATAATATATATGACGAATGAAACAGCAATTTGATTTCACTTTTTGCGTAATTTTTTTTATTTTTTTTAATTTAGTCCTTTATCCACCATTTATTAGGCTCAATTATGGAGCCCAAAGAGTCAACACGCACACCTTGTAGACGTTTATTGACAGCAGTAATGCTTTCTCTTTCCGCAAAAAAGATCATTGGAACCTCTTCATTCACTAGCTTCTGCCATTCATAATAGATTTGTTGTCGATAATCTCTATCATACGCCTTCATACTGGTGCCATCGCGAATCAATTCTTCATTCCGCTCTGAGGACCAACGTGGGTAGTTCCACAAATCATTCTCTCTCCAGAGACCTGAAGGATCAGGATCATTAGCTAATCCCCATACCCCGTTAAACAACTCAATAGACGGATCATCAGCCTCCACTGCTTCGTAGAAGGTGTTGAGCTCTTTTAACGCCCCACCATTAAGCTGCACATCAAGTCCCACATTTCGCCAATCCTCCAGAATAGCAGCAGTTCGTAACTCTGCAGAATGACTGCCTAGCATAGAATCATAATGAATAACTAACTTTTCTCCTTTTTGATCCTCACGCAGCCCGTCTCCATCAACATCTACAAAACCAGCCTCATCAAGCAGCTGCTTTGCTTTTTCCGGATCATAGGGATACGTATTAATCTGACTGTCAGGGATCTTCGCCCAGCTTGCACTGGAAACCGGAGTTTCTATAGGCTTGCCTAACCCATGAGAAAATGATTGAATGATCCCCTCCCGATCAAGTGCATAATACATCGCCTGACGTAATCTTTTATCCGCAAATTTAGGGTTATCCATTACGATTTTTTCAGCTTCACTATCCCAATACCCAAATTTAAACCCTATATACTCATAAGCAAGCTCATTTGATTGTAAAATATTAATATTATCGAGTTCGCTCAGCTTTTCATAAGTATCTCGTGGAGCATTCTCTATATCAATAACGCCTTGTTCAAACAGGCTGATGATTTCCTTGTCATCAAATACCTTATACAAAACACCATCCAACAAAGCCTTACCTTTATAGTATTGATCAAAGCGCTTCATCTCCACCCGCTGGCCAGGTTCAATAAGGCTCACCTCAAAGGGGCCAATCCCAATCGGATTTTTTCGCATCTGATCACTCTCAGGCATATCCTTAACGGCGACTCCAGTATAATATTTTTTATTCATCGGATATGGCCATAAATTATCAATCGTATTTACGCGGGCAGCTGTCATTGTTATTTTCAAAGTATAAGGATCTATAACCTTAAGACCTGTTATAGTCTTCGCCTCACCTTTATGATAGGCTTCTGCACCTTGAATCATTTCCACACTATAATAACGCGATCCGGTATAGTCTGGACTAGCAATAGTCTCCATCGCAAATTTCCAGTCTTCTACGGTCAGTTCATCTCCATTATGCCAACGGATTCCCGGTTTAATTTTAAAGGTAAATATTCTATGATCCTCGGACTCCTGCCAAGTGGCGATATTAGGAACCGTTGATAAATCATCATCTATCGTAAACATGGCCTCAGTAATAAACTCCAGCACATGAAAATCATCTTCACCTTCATAAAAAGCAGGCTCAAAGAAGCCCATAAACGGCGATGAGTATCCATAAGTAACTACTCCGCCAGTCTGTGGCTTTTCGACCACCTCATTGTGATGTAAAGATAATGAATTACTGCTGGTACCTGCTCTGCTGCATGCTGACAATACTGTAGTCATCACGAGCATTGTTAACAAGAACCCGCATATCTTCTTATTCTTCATGTGTTCCTTCCCTTCTCTAGTTGAACGTATATCTACATCTAAGCTATGGAATAAATATTTACTGTAACAAAGTTTTAGAATGGTTACAATAACTTCTAAGCTTTAGGCCTATACTCCTGCTTGAATTTACGCATTTTTCATAGTATTTATAAAAAAAGAGGGACCTACCTCATAGGCTGATCCCTTTATTACATTATTCTTCATCCTTATGCGTAATTCTCAGGCCTTCGACATGCTTACGCTGCATCAATTTCCGCTTTTTACGGGTATCCTTGCTCTCAAAAATTATATCAAAGTCATATTCCTCAGGATATAGCTCATCTTTGGATAGATATGGCTTTAAACGTTTATGATTAATCCGCATTTTTTGCTTCTGGATCATCACTCCGACCATTCCTAAGTGATCTTTTTTCTCATAAACAATGCCTATCCGCCCTAGTGAAGTTACAAGAACGGCATCACCAATTTCATATTGGGTCTGCTTCTCCTTATCGCTCAGTGATTCCGCAGACTTTTCTTTTTTTTCAAAATCCTCTATAACGGGGGCAGTCTTCCCTTTCTCTCCCTCTTTGCTAAAAAGACTTGCCCATGCCGACCCATCACCTTTCTGCAGCCTTTGCTGCTGCGCCTCAACGATCTCCCAAGATCGCTTGATAACGTTATCCTGGATACCCAGCTTTTTGGCAATTTGCAGAGCGTAACTCTCCCCCGCTTCTCCGATAGTCAGATGATACAACGGCTGCAGCGTTTCTTTGTCGAATTCCATTCGTGCATTTTGAAAACCGGCTGTCGCAGCAGCAAAGGCTTTTAGCTCATTAAAATGGGTTGTGACGATAATATTCGCCCCCTTACGGCTCAGCTCTTCCAGAATGGCGATTGAGAGGGCGATTCCTTCGCCAGGGTCTGTACCTGCCGCCAGCTCGTCAATGAGCAGCAGCACCCCTTTAGAGGCATCTCTCAGCATTCCCTCAATACTCTTCATTTGTGCCGAAAATGTACTCAGTGATTGGGCCAAACTTTGTCCGTCTCCGATTACACTGATCACATCCGTAAAGACTGTAAACTCACTGCCCTCCTCGACCGGAATCAACAGCCCGGATTGAGCCATGAGGGTCAGCAGCCCGAGGGTCTTGAGCACCACCGTTTTACCGCCTGTATTTGGACCTGTAATGATTAGGGATCTATATCCCTTCCCAATCTCCAGGCTAATTGGAACCATGCCCTGCAGCATGGGATGTCTACCTCCGTTCATCCTTAGAAAACCCCTATCATTTAGAGTAACCTCAGATGCTCCCAGCGTTCGTGCGTACTTTGCTTTGGCAAAAATAAAATCATAGGTGCCAGTGACCTCGATATTTAGGCGCAGTGCAGTTTGTTCCTGTTCTACCATGTTGGTCAGCATACTGAGGATCACAGCTTCTTCGCGCGCCTCTTCTCCTAATAACAAATCCAGCTCAATCTGCATGGAGGCGATCTCATCTGGTTCAATGAACACCGTCTGTCCACTTGTGGATTGATCGAGTACCGATCCCTTTATTTGCTTATGATACTCCCGCTTTACGGGGATAACATAACGTCCACCACGCTGGCTATAAATATTCTCTTGCAAAATCGATTGATGGCGCGACATGATCCCGTCAATTTTTTTATGAAGACGTTCTTTAGCTACGGCAATCCGTTTACGAACCCGCTCTAACCCCTTACTAGCTCCATCATCAATCGCCCCAAAGCGAATACAACGATCAATTGCTTCCCGCACATGATTTAATTCCAGCAGCGAGGAAGCATAAGCAGCAATCCGGGGAGCACTTTGCTCTTTAGAAGCCATATATTTGCGCAATTGACTACAGCTCTTTAGAAATGTAGCCACTGCAGTGAAATCTTGCTCACAATACAAATATCCAGTCCCCATTAGTGACATGATCCACTCAATCCCCTCTAATGAAGGAATCGGTACACTGGAACCCCGCTCCAGCAGTTCTTTAGCTTCAGTCGTTTCCTCCATCGCTCTTTGAATCGAAGACAAATAGGTCATAGGCATAAGCTCTTCTACAGTTTTCTTTCCTACATAAGATACCGCATGACGGCTAAGCTCGGTTTTAATAATTTCGTATTCCAACGTGTTTAGACTTTGTAAATTCACAGCAAATCCTCCTTATTGATCTAACTATTTTTGGAACTAAATCTCCCTAACACAAAAAGGACAAAGAATGCCACTATGGCAGTCCTTGCCCTTCTTTTTATGCTATTGTTCTCTGGCGTTTTAAGGTCCCCCTATAAAAGCCAGGGTGGCCGAAAAACAAAAAAACCGTGCTCTAAGAGCACGGTTAATTACAAAGAGAACAATAGCCGTAAAGAGGCCATATGACGCTTCGTGTGTTCTTAACTAAATCATCCACCGTTAGGAACAACAGACATCTGTGCGAGACGGACTCAAATAGAGCACGTGAACGCCAAAAGACGAGCCTGCTAAAGCCTTCCTAATCCAGTGTTATGAAATTGCTAGTTAAGAACGGTCACCAACATCAATATTTCCCCTTTTATTATAGGATAGCTGTAATTTAACACATTCCAGATTGAACGTCAAACGTAATCCACTCGCTGGCTTTTCACAACAAAAAAAGCAGCCGGTTTCCCGACTGCTTCTATAAAACGTCCTATTCCGTTGTGTAAGGAAGCAACGCGATTTGACGCGAGCGTTTTACAGCAATGGTAAGAGCGCGTTGGTATTTTGCACTTGTACCTGTTACACGACGTGGCAAAATCTTTCCACGTTCGCTGATGAACTTCTTAAGAAGTTCAGTATCTTTATAATCAATGTGAGTAATCTTGTTCACAGTGAAAAAGCAAACTTTTTTACGCTTGTTGCGTCCACCACGACGTGCTGGTCTTTTGTCGTTGTCAGCGCCTTCTCTTGGTTTAAAAGCCATATTCTTTTCAGTCCTTCCTAATTAAAATGGCAAATCATCATCCGATATATCAATCGGTTTACCATCGCCCGAAAAAGGATCTTGAGTATTGTTGTTACGCGAGAAATTATTGTTGTTATTTCCGCGTCCAGCGTTACCACCGCCACCATATGCTGGCTCTTCAGGCATACTACTTGCACCACTTGAAGTATTTCCACCTTCACGGCTCTGTGAAGATTCCAGGAAACGAACATTATCAGCAATAACTTCAGTTACGTATACACGTTTACCTTCGTTATTCTCATAGTTCCGCACTTGGATGCGTCCTTCCACTGCTGTCAGACGACCTTTGCGCAAATAATTGGCACAGGTTTCTGCTAGCTGTCTCCAGGTAACAACCGGGATGAAGTCTGCCTCACGTTCACCGTTCTGGCCCGTAAAGTTACGATCTACGGCAAGCGTAAATTGAGTTACGGCAACACCAGCGGGAGTATAACGAAGTTCCGGGTCACGGGTCAACCGTCCGATCAAAATGATACGGTTCAACAATTCTGGTCCCCTCCTTTAGAGCGATTCATTACAAAGCTTGTCAAGATCTTAAGCAACGTCGTTCGTAATGAGATAACGAATAACTTCGTCAGAAATCTTCATAAGACGTTCTAATTCAGTAACTACTGCAGGTTCTGCATTGAAGTTAACCAAAACATAAACGCCATCACGGAATTTCTTGATCTCATACGCAAGACGGCGTTTACCTTGCACTTCGTGCTTTGTAATTTCCCCGCCATTGGAGATGATGCCTTGGAATTTATCGACTGCTGCTTGAACAGCTTCTTGTTCAATGTCAGGACGAATAATGTACATCACTTCATATTTGCGCATAATTTTCACCTCCTTATGGTCTGAGGCCCCTAATCACGTCAGGAGCAAGGAACGAGCACAAACATAGACTCGCACCTGATTAATATACCAAAACGAGCAGCAGAGTGCAAGCAATATTAATACCGGACAACCCTCCACCCTCTTTTTACATGAAAAAAACCCTACCTGCGCACAATAATCAGTGAATTCATCTGCACTTAAGAAAGGAGCGATAATGATGGGCGAAAAGACAGAATATGAAAAAGGCGACAAAGCCCCCAATCCAGGCATGTATACAGAGGTAGGTGAAGCGCGAAGCTTCCATACCGAAATTCAGAATCCACAACATATTAAAATGGAAAAAGGGGACACCTTCCCCGAGACCAGCAACAAAAATCGGAAGTGGAAAAAGGTTGAAAAAGCACGTGTACATTAAATAAAAATAAATGTGTATAAAAAAAACGATATTACACATACTATACTCAGGCAGTACAAAAGAGAGGTGTGGTTCCGTTGGCCGTCGTAGACGAACACAATCACAGGATATCTGATTCAGCATCTATTGTTAGCTGGGAATAGTAGTGGGTTATTGTCTAAAAAGCAGTAACCTCAGCAACGCCTAAATCACTTTAGTCGCTATATACAGAGAAATTCCAACATCATTGATGTACTGCCTCTTGAAGAAGGACCCGAAAGGGCCCTTCTTTTTGCATGTTATGATCTTTTGCAAACAGCTCAGTGGACACAAAAAAACCTCCGTTACAGGAACGAAGGATTCATTAAAATGTTATATTATGCTGAAGTGGCGGAGAGGGTGGGATTCGAACCCACGCACGCTGTGACACGCCTAACTGATTTCGAGTCAGCCCCCTTGGGCCTCTTGGGTACCTCTCCGCAGCAAAAATAATTGTATCATGCAGACATGCCATTTGCAAGCTTAATTATTGTCTGTATTTCCCTCTACAGAACGCAGTACCTTCTTCATATTCTTCTCGAATTTCGCCCGGGGAATCAGAACACTATGCTGACATCCTGTACACTTAATGCGGATATCCATCCCCATTCTAATGATCTCCATTTCATTAGAACCGCAAGGGTGCTGTTTCTTCATCTGTACAATATCTCCAAGCTGAAAAACTTTACGTTCCACTACCCTTCCCCCTTTTTCCCCTCTTGTGTAGCTGCGATTTGGCGTCTCGATCCAGTGTCAGGCGTATCCGATACTTCCTGCTCATTTTCTGTTTTTGCCAGTTCAATTTCAGCCTTTGCTTCTTCCTCTGCCTTCAAACGCGCTTCCTCTTCGGCTTGAGCAGCTTGGGCCTGCTCTAGACTGCTTAGTTTCTCTAGTGCCTGCTTAATATCATTCTGAATCTGTCTCTCCGCAACCTCTTTTGCATTAGGTAAACAGCTAGCCGCTATACGAATTACATATTCCGAAGTACTCATGGACTGTATACCGAGCACATTAGGATAAGCAAGAACATTAGAGTTACGCTCTTCTATTCCTTTTAGCGCTTCTCCAATCAAACCTAGCGTGGCCTCCAAGCTGCGCTCCATTTTTACAGGAACATCAACTACAGCTAATGCATTCGAGAGAGAATAATTGGTCACGTTCGTGATTAATCCATTCGGGATAATAAATACTTCTCCAGTTGTGCTTAACAGTCTGGTTGTTCGCAGTCCGATTAATTCTACCGTTCCTTTATAGGTCCCCGTTTGAATTACATCACCCACTGCAAATTGATCCTCTAAAATAATAAAGAAACCTGTAATAACATCCTTCACCAAACTTTGCGCCCCAAAACCCACTGCTAAACCAAGCACACCCGCTCCAGCCAACAATGGTGCCAAATCAAAGTGGAACTCAGAAAGCACGAGCATGATCATCACAAAATTACAGATAACCGTCACTACATTTTTCATCAATTCCCCAACCGTAGTAAACCTTCGTGTGTTGGACAGAAGTCTGCCACCGGTTTTGCGCTCAAGCGAACGATCAATAATATTAGAAACAATTTTAATAATAACCCGGGTTAAGAGAAAAATAACAAGAATCCGTAGACCGGCAAATAATACATCCGCCCACATATCAGCATCGGTAAACCAATTCCACACCTTATCTTTAAAACGAATGGCATCTTTTAATGTATCCGCACCGGGTGTATCAGCCTCCAGTATCCACATATTCATCGCATGTACTCCTCCCTACCCCTAAATCAGTATGTAATTCTCGTTGTGTTTTCCGTAGATGCCGCGTATTTCTATTTCCTGTTCAACTATAATTCTTTTTACCTCTTCCAGCGCATTTTGAAAAAACTGAATGGAAATTGCGCAGCCTGCGGTGATCTCCTTCGGAGTCGGAAATATATCAATTTCTATTTCAGCATACTCAAGCAGCATTTCAGCACGAAGCGCCTGCTGGGTGGAGTCAAACGCTATTAACATCTCATCCTGCATATACGTCAAGCCTCTCCATAGGTTTATCGTCCTATCTCTTGCTGCTGTAGTATAAAACCCCTCTTCTATCCATATACTAGATACCAACAAATAGAATCACCTTTAGAAAGGAAGATGGTATGAACTCCTCATCCAAGGCTACAGCAGCGCAAGAAACGTCTTGTTTAAAAATATCACATACAGATCCCGATATCTATTCCGCAATTACTCATCGACTGCTTTTTCACTTTTCACGCACTCGTCCAGAGACTCAAATTATCGTCATCTGTGTAGGCACTGATCGCTCCACCGGAGACTCTCTCGGTCCTCTTGTTGGTACTGCATTATCCCGTTTTCATAGTCCATTGTTTCATTTATACGGTACCCTTGAAGAACCGGTTCATGCTGTCAATCTTGAAGAGACCTTGTCTCTAATTAATGAAAAATATAATAACCCGTTTGTCATCGGAATAGATGCCTGCTTAGGTCACTCTACTAGTGTTGGCTGCATCCAAGTCGTTGAAGGTCCCCTCAGACCAGGAGCTGGCGTAAATAAACAATTGCCGCCGGTTGGAGATATCCATTTGACTGGAATCGTTAATGTCGGCGGCTTTATGGAGTATTTCGTATTGCAGAATACACGACTAAGTCTAGTCATGCGATTATCTGATATCATCGCTACAAGTCTATATTCTGCTTTAAAACAATGGAACCTACATGCTACTTCTGCTGCAACGCGAGAGTTATAACTTCTTTTTCTTCAGGCGATAAGGCATATTGTGATTCCCCATTTTGCATAGGCTTGGAGTAAATATATGAGTTCTCACGATTATGAAGGCTGGTTAATACAATGCCACTGCTATTGTCATCCAGAATAGCCACCGAGAAGCTCAAATCATTACCACGTTCACCGAAGGCATTATAACGCTTCAGAGCGATATTTGACTTCATGCCGCGGATTTTGACTTGGGTAGCTTCTATCAACGCTTTTTGCTCACGTTGTTCTTCTTCCAGCATGTCGCTTTGGTTCTTCAGATCAACCAGAAGGCCTTCCAGATCCTCCACACCGCTTCCTGCCATCATGGCCTCATATTTGCGCCGTATAGTCCGCAGCTTAGCTCCCTGGGCGATTACAGTCACTATCAGTACTAGCATAATTACTACGAAACCAAACACAAACCACTGCAACTGTTCATTAATTAATTGATTCATTTCAGACATGAATGGACCATCCTTTTTATTTATCTGCTGCGGGCATCAGCCATATAACTCATCCATAGCAGCTAGCATTCTGCTTATATTATGCTCTGTTGTATCAACGCCTACACTCGCCCGAACAGCACCACTCTCTAGTGTATCAACAGCCTTATGTGCCAGTGGGGTACAATGCATACCCGCTCTGACGGCTATTTTATACTCACGATCTAGACGGTGGGCTATATTCGCCGATTCTTCCCCATCCACTACAAACGACACAATCCCAGTTCTCGGAGCCCCTAATGTGGGTCCTAATAGTTTAATGTTTGGAATATGGGACAACCCCTCCATCAGCAGTTGAGTCAGCTTCCACTCTCTTTCGTGGATAACGTTTGTCCCTATCGATTTTACCTTTTGAACACCAGCTAGTAAACCAGCAATTCCTACCGCATTTTGCGTTCCCGCTTCATACCGATCTGGGCGAACAGAGGGTTGTTCACGATTCTCAGATTGACTGCCTGTGCCTCCATGCATTAAGGGCTCAAGATCCAATTCAGGTGATATATAGAGCCCACCAGTCCCTTGTGGTCCAAGCAATCCTTTATGCCCAGGAAAAGCTAATAAGTCAATATTCATCTTTTTCACATCAATATCAAGCGAGCCTGCACTTTGAGCAGCATCCACTAGAAATATAGCACCCTTTGCTTTAGCTAGATCTCCGATTTCACCAATGGGAAGTATACTACCTAGTAAGTTGGAGCTATGATTACAAATTACCATTTTAGTGTTTGGTCGAAACGTTTTGCCTAATTCGTTCAAATCCAATTGACCTGCCCGATCCACCTTCAGATAATCAACACTTATCCCTAGTGACTTACGTAAATATTCCAAAGGTCTCCGCACAGAATTGTGTTCAGTCATTGTAGAAATTACATGGTCCCCTGCTTTGAGCGTACCTCTAATCGCCATATTTAATGCCATCGTAGTGTTTTGGGTAAACGCTATGTCTTGTGCATTAGAAACCCCAAACAACTCCGCCAGCAAACTCCGGGCTCTCACCAACACCCGTCCGCTTCCCATGGCCAGCGAATAATTCCCTCTGCCAGCATTTGCTCCCGACTGCAAAGCATTCATCATCGCAGCTGCCACCTCTGGAGGTTTAGGCCAGGACGTAGCCGCATGATCCAAATATACGAAGTCTTCCATAACCCCGCTCCTCGTCTCATACTCTTTTTCATTAAGAAGAAATAACGTTGTCGCCCTTTATTGATAATAACCTTATCTGTCGAAAATATAAGGATAATATTCAGCTGTACTTTATACATCCTTATATTTTGAAAAAACATACCCCTACTATCCGATTACGGATAGCTCAGGATATGTTCTTGGCATAGATACCCATTTAGTTACCCAATAATTCCAACAATCTTTCTAAGTCCTGCGCACTGTAGTAATTCAGTTCAATCTTTCCTTTTTCCTTACCTTGTTTTATCTTAACCGTTGTTTTAAACCGTTCACGCAATACTTCCTCTACATTATCAATATAGGGATCACGTTTAACAACTTTAATCTTTGTACCGTTCGTTGGCTTTCGATCCAGATTTTTCACTGTTTCTTCAAGCTCTCTTACGCTCCATTGCTGTTCCACGCATTGTTCAGCCAATTGTTTAATAACTTCCGGATCTTTCAGGGCAACAATAGCTCGTGCATGTCCCATAGACATTGTTCCACGTGAAACATATTCTTTTACTTCTTCCGGTAAAGTAAGCAGTCTTAGGAAGTTAGCGATGTGGGATCTGGACTTCCCAACTTTCAGAGATAGCTCTTCTTGTGTGAGTGAAAATTGATCCATCAAACCTTGATAAGCAACTGCGATTTCCATTGCGTTTAAATTTTCACGTTGCAAGTTCTCGATCAGGGCGATCTCCATAACCTGTTGATCACTTAGATTTCTTACGACTGCTGGAATCGTAGGTTTACCACAATATTGCGAAGCCCGAAATCTGCGTTCACCGGCAATGATTTCATACCCCTTCAAAACACTCCGTACAATGATCGGTTGAATCACGCCATGTTGTCTGATGGACTCAGCCAATTCCTGGATTGCTTCTTCATTGAAATCCTTTCGTGGTTGATAAGGGTTAGCTCGCAATTGAGCTAATGGGATTTCTACTACCTTATCATCTTCATTAATAGATAAAGAAGGAATCAGAGCATCCAGACCCTTCCCTAAACGTTTACTCATAAGAAATCACTTCCTTTGCCAACTCTAAATACACTTCTGCTCCCTTTGAGCGAGGATCATAAGTAATAATGGATTGTCCATGAGACGGCGCCTCACTTAAGCGGACATTCCGAGGAATGATAGTTCTGTAAACTTTTTCCTGAAAATACTTTTTAACCTCTTCGATGACTTGGATCCCTAGATTCGTACGGGCATCCAACATGGTTAATAGTACTCCCTCTATTTTTAAATGCGGATTAAGATTTTTTTGCACTAGACGCACAGTGTTTAAAAGCTGACTCAACCCTTCGAGCGCATAATATTCACATTGAATCGGGATGATTACCGAATCTGCTGCTGTAAGGGAATTGATCGTCAAAATCCCAAGGGATGGAGGACAATCAATGATGATGTAGTCATAATTATTTTTAACCGCATTTAGGGCTTTTTTCAATTTCAACTCTCTGGAAATCGTTGATACTAATTCGATCTCAGCCCCCGCTAATTGAATAGTCGCCGGGATGATGTGCAGTCCTTCATTTTGAGTTTCAAGTATCGTTTCTAGAGGATTTACTTCATTAATGAGAATGTCATATATACAATTCGCTACGTCCGCCTTGTTGATGCCAACGCCGCTGGTAGTGTTGCCTTGAGGATCGATATCAACTAGAAGCACTCTTTTTCCTAATGTAGCCATACCGGCACCTAGGTTCACAGAGGATGTTGTTTTACCGACACCGCCTTTTTGATTTGCTATGGCAATAATCTTGGACACTAATTTCACCTCGAATAGTTAGGAAGAATCTTCTCGTAGATCGCAAGTACAAACGGCCAAACTATATTACTTTATATAGGCTAAAACTCTAAAATGCAGGACTGAGCAATACATCCTGGTTAAAGTCACACAAAAGGCGGCCAATCACTTTAAGGCCGCCTTCAGCTTTTGAAACAATTTATCTTTTGGGGATTTGGATTACAATCTCGTAATGGTCACCACGGTCATTTTCTGACGTTTTGATTTCCATACCTGAGCCTGACACCATATCAATAGATTGACGAATTGTATTAAGAGCTAGACGAACATCCTTGGTATAGGAGACCCGTTTTGACTTTTTAGTTTGCGAAACTTGTTTATAGAAAGCAATACGAGCTTCCGTTTGTTTAACATTTAATCCTTTTGCAATAATCTCTGCCAAAACTTTCAATTGCATTTCCACACTATCCAGTGATAAGAGTGAACGCGCATGTCTTTCGGAAATCTGACGTTCCATCAACGCTGTCTTAACCTCTTCAGGTAAGTGGAGTAAACGAATCTTATTCGCTATAGTCGACTGACTCTTGCCTAAGCGTTGTGCTAAGCTTTCTTGTGTTAATTGATGAAGATCAATTAACTTCTGATAAGCAACAGCTTCTTCTATGGAGGTCAAACCTTCACGCTGTAGATTTTCTATGAGCGCAATAGATGCAGCCTGAGAATCATTGAACTCACGGACAATAGCAGGGATTGTCTCTAAACCAAGCTTTTTAACTGCCCGCCAGCGCCGTTCGCCTGCGATGATCTCATATATAGAATCTCGCATACGTACAACAATAGGCTGAATGACACCATGAGTTTTAATTGTCTGACATAACTCATCAATTTTGTCATCATCGAATATAGTCCGTGGTTGGTAAGGACTGCTAACGACCTCATGAACTGGTATTTGTTTGATTTCTTCTCCGCTGCTCCGCTCGTTAAACCCAAATAGCTTGGTAAATTGTTCTTTCATTCCGTTCATAACCACCTAATTTCGTTATAGTACGATCTTCTTGACCTTCTTCACGGAAAGCATATCGTACAGCAATCTAAAACATTCTGATATTATGGAATTACCTGTAATGAACAGGCATCATAATCTCTCCTTCTTTCGAACAAGAGTACAGAGAAGGAGTTATATACAAAATTAAAGTCTACTATGCTATTCTATCACTTTTCTCTACATAATCATATTCTCCGTAAAGACCTATTTTTCCTGCATTTTTACAGGTGCAACAACCAAATCAGCTTATAAATCTAATTTTTGTCTAATTTGATATTTATCGATTTTTGTTTTCATCATTTTCATAAAAAAAGAGCATTCCCTTTGTTTAAAGAGAATGCTCCTAAAGGAACTTTGAGTAGCGGTAATGTTTCACGTGAAACATTATTTTATCAATGGCATTTTGGCAGGAACTCCCGCTTTTCTTGGATATTTAGCTGGTGTTGCTCCTGTCTTACGAATCATAACAATATGTCGATCCGACTCCTCCACGGGTAAGCTGAACGACTCCACTTTGCTGAGTTCAGCACGAAGCTCTTTTAAGCTGTACTTAGCTTCGCTTAATTCCTCTGAAGGATCGCTACCCTTCATTGCAGCAAACACCCCATCTTTGCGTGTGAAGGGGAGACAAAATTCATTCAATAAAGATAGTCTTGCTACCGCACGTGCTGTAACCAAATCATAGGCATCACGATGAGTGAACTTGCGCGCGACATCTTCTGCCCGCCCATGGATCAATTGTACATCAGTTAATCCCAATGTCGTACTTACATGCTGCAGAAATGAAATTCGTTTATTGAGCGAATCAACAATCGTTAGCTTCAAATGAGGAAAACATATTTTAAGTGGGATTCCTGGAAACCCAGCTCCTGAACCGATATCTGCGAGATTGGTGATCTCGTTAATATCAAGGAAAAAAGCTAATGAAATAGAATCATAGAAATGCTTCGTATATACCTGCTCTCGCTCAGTTATACCCGTCAGATTCATTTTTTCATTCCAGGTTACGAGTTCCTTATAATACAGATCAAATTGTGCTAACTGTTCTGCTGTAAGGGATATGCCCCGTTCCTGTAATAGTTGTGTGAATTGAACTTCCGTATTATCCATACCTTATCCTTTCGCCGCGGTTACCCGGTTGTAATGCTCAAGATATACAAGAAGAATGGAAATATCAGCAGGTGTAACTCCCGCAATCCGAGAAGCCTGCCCGATAGAGATCGGGTGAATCTTAGTCAGCTTCTGCCGCGCTTCCATCGCTAATCCATGGATTTCATTATAATTAATGTCATCTGGAATTTTCTTCTTCTCCATCTTTTGCAGGCGCTCCACATGTTGAAGTTGTTTTTCTATATATCCGGCATATTTAATTTGGATTTCTACTTGCTCCTTCATTTCTGCGTCCAGCATCTCTGGTGATGGTGATACTTGATCAACAAAACTATATACAAGCTCTGGGCGCCGCATCAGAACAAGCAAATTGCTGCCATCTACAATAGGTGCCGATTCATATTGCGCTAGTACTTGATTTACATCAACAGGTTTAACCTTTGTTTCTTGCAGACGAACAATTTCACGCTCCACCCGTTCTTTCTTATCTGTGAAGTTATCAAAACGTTCCTGTGTGATCAAACCAATGTCGTAACCGATAGGTGTAAGTCTTAGATCTGCATTGTCATGGCGAAGCAACAAACGATATTCTGCACGTGAAGTAAGCAGACGGTAAGGTTCATTCGTTCCCTTAGTCACGAGATCATCAATGAGTACACCAATGTATCCCTGTGAACGATCTAGGATTACGGGTTCTTTGTCTTGCACTTTGCGTGCTGCATTAATTCCAGCCATAACCCCTTGGCCTGCTGCTTCCTCATAACCGGAAGTGCCATTGATTTGTCCAGCAGTGAACAGACCTGGAAGACGTTTAGTTTCAAGAGATGGCCATAGCTGTGTAGGAACCATTGCATCATATTCAATAGCATAGCCGTTACGCATCATCTCTACCTTTTCCATACCAGGGATGGAACGCAAGATAGCTAACTGTACATCCTCAGGAAGACTAGTGGACAGACCTTGTACATAGTATTCCGATGTATTTTTTCCCTCTGGCTCTAAAAAGATCTGATGCTTAGATTTATCACTAAATCTTACGACCTTATCTTCTATAGAAGGGCAATAACGTGGGCCAGTTCCTTCGATAATACCTGTGAACATTGGCGCACGATGAAGGTTATCATTAATAATCTGATGAGTAACCTCAGAGGTATACGTTAACCAACAAGGAAGCTGTTCGTTATCGGATGATTTCGTTTCGAACGAAAAGAATTTCGGTTCATCGTCTCCTGGTTGAATTTCTGTCTTAGAGAAATCGATCGTATCACGATGTACACGTGGTGGAGTACCTGTTTTAAAACGCACCAATTCAAACCCAAGCTCCCGCAAGTTCTCAGAAAGCTTCACGGATGGCTGTTGATTGTTAGGTCCACTTTCATATGTTAGCTCACCCATAATCACTTTACCACGCAGGTAAGTACCTGTTGTCAGGATAACAGTCTTACTATGGTATTCAGTGCCAGTCTTCGTAACTACACCTACACAACGTCCATCCTCAACGATTAAACGCTCAACCATCCCTTGACGAAGTGTCAAATTAGGCGTTTTCTCCATAGTTTCCTTCATTGTATGTTGATAAAGGAATTTATCAGCCTGTGCACGTAAAGCATGTACTGCTGGTCCTTTACCTGTATTCAGCATACGCAGTTGAATGAATGTCTTATCTATATTGCGGCCCATTTCTCCGCCAAGCGCATCAATTTCACGCACTACATGTCCTTTGGCAGGTCCGCCTATGGACGGATTGCAGGGCATGAATGCAACCATATCCAGGTTAATTGTGATCATTAACGTACTGCAACCCATCCGGGCTGCAGCCAGTGCTGCTTCACAGCCAGCATGACCAGCGCCAATGACGATAACGTCATAGTTGCCTCCATCATAACTCATGTCCTGTTTCCCCCTTGAAATTATATTAAATCGTGAATCTTATTTTCCTAAACAAAATTGTGAGAATATTTGGTCTAACAAAGAGTCAGCTGCAGTATCGCCAATTATTTCCCCAAGCTGTTCCCATGCGAGTCGTACATCGATTTGAATCATATCAATCGGTATATACTGTTCTGCAGCATCGTATGCATCTTGAAGTGATTTATAGGCTTTTTTGAGCAGGGCTATATGTCTCACATTACTCACATATGTCAAGTCACCCGATTCCAGCTTTCCACCAAAAAAGAGTGTCGAAATGGCATCTTCAAGTTTGTCTAGACCTTCCTCTTCCAGAACGGACATCGGTACAATGTTTGACTCCTCAAAAAACGAGAGCAACTTATCCTTATCCAGTTTGGACGGTAAGTCCATTTTATTCATGATTACTAGGCACTGTCTACCGTGGATTTGTTCCATCAATGCCAATTCATCCTCATGCAGCTCTTCATTAGCATTCAGCACAAGTAGAATCAGGTCGGCGTCACTAACTGCCGCTTTGGAGCGCTCCACCCCAATTTTCTCAACAACATCCATCGTTTCACGAATTCCCGCTGTATCGAGCAGCTTAAGCGGTATATTGTTTATCGTTATAAATTCTTCTATTACATCACGTGTTGTTCCCGGAATATCTGTTACAATCGCTTTATTCTCACGCGCTAATGCGTTCAGCAATGATGATTTACCAACGTTCGGACGTCCGACAATAGCTGTCGTAATCCCTTCACGAAGTATTTTTCCTTCATTAGATGTCTTAAGCAGCTTTGTTATTCCCTCCATAACCTCACTGCTTTTATCTTTAATAAATTCAGCTGTCATGGATTCTACATCATGTTCTGGATAATCTATATTCACTTCAATATGAGCCAGCATTTCAATAAGTGTATGGCGTAAAGCATGAATTCGATCCGATAAGGATCCGCTAACCTGTTTTAAAGCTACAGAAAAAGCCCGGTCAGACTTAGAGCGAATCAAATCAATAACAGCCTCAGCCTGCGATAAGTCGATACGTCCGCCCAAGAAAGCACGCTTGGTGAACTCCCCCGGCTCGGCTAACCTTATCTCCTGCTGCAGAAGTAAATCCATCACTCTTCTTACAGAAATTACACCGCCATGAGCACTGATCTCTACTACATCCTCTGTCGTAAAAGAACGTGGTCCTTTCATAACGGTTACCAACACTTCTTCCATCTTCTCTCCGTCATCAGGACTTACGATATGTCCGTAATGAACGGTATGTGATTCCGCTTCAGTTAATGGAATTCGACTACGAAATAATGGTGCCACTTGGGAAATAGCCTGTGGGCCACTTACCCGAATAATAGCAATTCCTCCCTCGCCTAATGCCGTCGATACGGCAGCAATGGTGTCACTAAGCATGCTGTTTTTCACCCCAAAACTTATATTTTTTGAATAGAAACGTTCTTTTATTTTAAAAAAAACAATGACTCCTTACATTGGTCAAGGAGTCATTGCATCCATATAGTCTTTACTTCAAGGTTATAACGACGCGGCGATTTGGCTCTTCGCCTTTGCTGAGGGTACTCACTTGCCGGTGATCCTGTAACCTGGAGTGGATAATCTTGCGCTCCTGAGGAGACATTGGCTCCAATACAACCTCTTTACGAGTGCGAATTACACGTCCGGCTAAACGATCAGCCAGCTCTTCTAGCGTTTTTTTACGGCGCTCACGGAAGTTCTCTGCATCTAACACAAGCCGTATAAAACTGTCGGAATAACGGTTAGCTACAATATTAGCCAAATACTGTAGAGCATCGAGAGTTTGTCCTCTTCTGCCAATTAACAGTCCCAAATCTGGACCGGAAATTTGCAGAATCGTGGATTCCTTGGTGTGGACGATTTCTACCTCCACTTCGAGCCCCATGCTCTTAGCGACATCCACAATGAAATGAACGGCTTCTTGGTAAGCTTCCTCCACCGGTTGTCCGGAATCTTGGCGTGGCACACCGCCGATGGCCTCCTGTTTGCTCTCTCTTGCTGACTGTTGAGGCAGTGACGGAGCACTCGCCGCTGATGCCGGTGCGGCTTCGGCTATCAAGGTTAGTTCAACCTTGGCACCTTTCGCACCGATCAATCCCAGGAATCCTCTTGATGGCTGCTCAAGTACGTTGACCGTTACCCGGTCCTTTTGAACTCCAAGCTGGGTTAGTCCCCGTTCTACAGCTTCTTCAATGGTTTTCCCTGTTGCGACGACTTTGCTCATTTTGACTTTTTGGCTCCCTTCGATGACTTGTTGCCGCCTTTGCTCTTCGGAGCAGGACTGGAGTCATCTGTACTTTTTACAGCACTTGCGATTGCCAATTTGTGTTTATCGTTGTTGCGGTATAAGAAGTAGTTCTGAATAATAGTGTAAAGGTTACTGTACACCCAGTATAATGGCAAGGCTGCAGGGAAGTTGTACGACATAACGAAGATCAGAACTGGATAGATCATCATCATGAACTGCATTGGCCCTTGTTGTTGCACTGGGTTCATTTTGGTCATCATTCTAGTTTGAATAAATGTTGTTAATGCTGCTAGTACTGGCAAGATAAACAGATGATCTGGTTTACCAAGCTCCAGCCACAAGAAGGTATGCTCCCGTAGATGTGGATTATAGTAGATCGAGTTGTAGAGAGCGATAAAGATAGGCATTTGTACGATCAGCGGTAAACAACCCGCCATTGGGTTAACCTTATTTTCTTGGAACAAACGCATTGTTTCTTGCTGCACCTTTTCAGGTGTGTCTTTATATTTTTTCTGGATCTTTTGGAGTTCCGGTTGAATGGCTTGCATTGCACGCGAGCTCTTCACCTGTTTAATAGTAAGCGGAAGAATCAACGTGCGGACAATAATAACCATCACAAGTACGGCTAAACCATATTCTCCGTTAAACCAATCTGCAAACTTGTCCAAGGCAATGGCGAAATAATACACTACATTACTTTGCCAGAAGCCTCCATTCTTCAAATCCTCCGTAGTGTGCGTGACAGCAGTCGACGGAGCGCATCCCGACAGAACAGCTAACGACAACACCATTACCGTGATGAGGAGAAACCATTTTCCTCGTCTAGTCTTCATTAGAGACACTTCAAAACCCCTCTCTTAAACATTCCATTCCACCGTAAATCATACCATAATTATGAATACAAATAAACAAGCCTCTTAAGCACCCTTTATTTGCGGGAAGCCTTGAGTAGCTTGGCTTTACGAAGCACATGCAGCACACTTTTTTCGAGCTCTGCATACTCCATGGAAAGCGCTCCTTTTCTTACGATAAACACCATGTCTAAGCCACCTGCAATCTCAGGTTCATGGTGACGGACGATTTCCTTAACTAATCTTCTCATACGGTTACGGACAACCGCGTTTCCGACCTTTTTGCTAACAGACACACCTACTCTAAATCGCTCTACCTCTTTTTTGCCAAACCAATACACTACAAATTGATGATTCGCAAATGACTTCCCATGGCGGTATACACGACTGAAGTCGGCACGGTTTCGTAAACGTAACTTTTTGTGCACGGGAATCTCCTTCATAAAAATCCGGTTTAAGTGTCCCTCCGAATTTTTTCTTCTAATAGTATAGGCATTTGCAAGCAGCCATAAACGACCACATTTGCTGTGCTGAAATTAAGCTTCTATATATAGTAGGAAAAATAATTTCAACTTCTCACAAAATATTTCTCAATATACGTTAAATAGCCCCGCAAAGTGTAGCTAGCGCATTAAGCGAGATCCTAGACTTTTGCAGAGCAATAATAATAAAAAGCAGTAAAAAAAGACCACCGCAGTGGTCCCTTAGTGGCCTAACTTACGCACTCAAAACTTTTCTGCCTTTCAAGCGGCGAGCTGCCAGCACTTTACGGCCGTTTTTCGTGCTCATTCTTTTACGGAAACCGTGAACCTTACTACGTTTGCTCACATTTGGTCTAAATGTCGGTCTCATAATTGCACCTCCCTTACAGGAACTTAATTACTGTCATATAAGCAGAAACGGACTAAGCCGTCCTTATAGTAGGGACAGTATCTACAAGAATCATCATTTTTATATATCGAGACATATCCTTACAGAAAACACCTTTATATATTTAAACATATTTTATGAGCAAAAGTCAACCTAGTTACCGGCTTGTTCCTCCCCCTCAAGCTCAGGTGTTTATCCACAACTCTCCCCAGAAAAAAAGTAATCCACAAGATATGACAGTTATCCACCTGTGCTCAAAAAATAAAGTCGACTACTCACAGTTGAGCACAACCTGTGTATAAAATTATCGAACCTTTGGCGTAAAGTGTCGAACCGTAAACAAATTATCAACAATATGTAGTGGTGTTCCTAATAATTGTACACAAGTGCTTGAATTTGTGGATAAAATAGCCCTGCTCATTGAAAAATAAGGGGCGTTTTGCTATGATGGTATTACTTTTGAATGTGAATAGATTTGTTTGTTCTCTTAATTATCAACAAGCTGTGGATAAAGTTGTGAACAAATCAAATTTATCCATATTTTTTTGTCTCTTCATATTGCCTACTGGGGATAAATATCAGCACCAACCTATTTTCTTCGACATTTCCACTTCATGGCTGATGCCACATTTGGAAGATTTAAAGGAGTGACAGTCTGTGGACAGCCATACTTCCGAATTATGGCAGCAAATTTTATCGATTATTCAAACCAAATTAAGCAAGCCGAGTTTTGATACCTGGTTTAAGGCTACTAAAGCGATAACCTTCAACTCCCAGGTTCTCATTATCTCGGCACCTACAACGTTTGCAGTAGAATGGCTGGAAAGTCGTTACACCAAACTGGTAGGAGCAACCGTCTACGAAGTCACAGGGAAACAAGTGGATGTAAAATTCGTGATTGAAGAAAGCAAGCCGCCTGAGCTTGTGGTTCAACAATCCGCTCCGACTCCCGTAGTATCAAGAGAAGAAGCACAAACCCATCTGCTTAATCCAAAGTACACTTTTGACACCTTTGTAATCGGCTCTGGGAACCGCTTTGCGCACGCAGCCTCACTGGCAGTGGCCGAAGCACCAGCCAAAGCATACAATCCCTTGTTTTTATACGGTGGTGTAGGTCTGGGCAAAACCCATTTGATGCACGCAATTGGGCACTATGTCCTGGAACATAACCCAAATAACAAGGTAATTTACATCTCGTCTGAGAAATTCACGAATGAATTTATCAATTCGATCCGTGATAACCGCGGTGAAAGCTTCCGTAACAAGTATCGTAATGTTGACATTTTGCTTATCGACGACATTCAATTCCTCGCTGGAAAAGAGTCTACACAGGAGGAGTTTTTCCATACTTTCAATGCGCTCCACGAAGAACGCAAGCAAATTATCATCTCCAGCGACCGACCACCAAAGGAAATTCCCACACTGGAAGAACGGCTGCGTTCCCGGTTCGAATGGGGCTTGATTACGGATATTCAACCACCAGATCTGGAGACCCGGATTGCGATTTTACGCAAAAAGGCTAAGGCAGAGAACCTTGATATCCCTAATGAGGCCATGATGTATATTGCCAACCAGATTGACACCAATATTCGTGAGCTTGAGGGTGCATTAATCCGGGTAGTTGCTTATTCTTCGCTTACCAATCAGGATGTAACCACTCATTTGGCAGCTGAAGCGCTCAAGGATATTATTCCTTCCAGTCGTCCCAAGATGATCACCATCGCTGATATTCAGCAAAAAGTCGGAGAATACTACAATTTGCGCCTTGAAGACTTCAAAGCACGCAAAAGAACCAAAGCCGTAGCGTTTCCACGTCAAATCGCAATGTATCTATCCCGTGAACTAACGGATTATTCATTGCCTAAGATTGGTGAGGCTTTCGGAGGACGTGACCATACGACCGTAATTCATGCGCACGATAAAATTACACAGGCATTAAAGGTCGATCAGGAGTTGTACAAAGTGGTAAATAATCTTGCGGAGAAAATTAAAAATCCTTCCTAAGAGGAACAAAGAGCCTATACACAATCTATACACATGTGGGTAGGCTTAATTTTATGCTGTTTGGTGGGGTTATCCACATATTCGTCGCCCCTACTACTAATACTATTAAATAACTATAATAATTCATCATGTAAAGACGCGTAATTAACAGACTCGAATCCATCGAAATTCCCAATTTTTCAGCTAGGAGTGAAATCATGAAAATAAGCATTCTTAAAAATGAGCTCAACGAATCCATTCAACACGTATCCAAAGCTATATCCAGCAGAACAACAATCCCTATTCTGACCGGTATTAAACTGGAAGTTAGCCATCAAGGCGTCACATTAACTGCAAGTGATACCGATATTTCTATTCAATCGTTTATTCCAGCAGAGAATGACAGCCACACCATCGTGAAGATAGATCAGCCAGGAAGTGTTGTTCTTCCCGCTAAATTTTTCGTCGAGATTATTAAGAAGCTGCCCTCCAAAGAAATCCACATGGAAGTAAAAGAAGGATTCCAAACGTACATTTCTTCCGGATCCACTGAGATTCAGATGGTTGGTTTAGACCCTGAAGAATTTCCTGTGTTACCGAGCATTGAAGAGAATGACACGATCTCTCTACCAGGTGATTTGCTGAAAAATATGATTAAACAAACAGCCTTTTCTATCTCTACCCAAGAGACAACTCCGATATTAACGGGTATACTATGGAATCTGAGCGACAATGAGTTTAAGTTTACAGCGACTGACCGTCACCGCTTGGCAACAAGAGCTGCTAAACTTGAAGGCACGGAAAATGTCAATTTCGGAAATATTGTTATTGCCGGTAAAACACTTAATGAGCTCAGCAAAATTATCCCTGACCAAAATATGCTGGTTGATATTGTCGTTGCGGATAATCAAGTTCTCTTCAAAATCGACAAAGTACTGTTTTATTCACGGATCCTAGATGGGATTTATCCTGATACTTCTAGAATTATTCCAACAACCTACAAAACAGAACTAACTTTAGATACAAAAAAATTAAGCGAATCGATTGATCGTGCTTATTTGCTGTCCCGGGAAGAGAAAACAAATATTGTTCGTATGCAGACGCTTGATCAAGGCGGTATTGAAATTTCTTCAAGCTCATCAGAGCTGGGTAAAGTTCGCGAGGAACTTGAAGTCATTGATTTCAAAGGTGAACCTCTCAAAATATCTTTCAACTCGAAATATATGCTTGACGTATTAAAGGTCATAGAGAGTGAGCAGCTCGTTATTGCATTTACAGGGATGATGAGTCCGATCATTTTGAAACCACTTGACCAAACCAATAGCTTGTATATTATTTTGCCTTACCGTACAACAAATTAATGCCAACATTCATGAACATGTGGATAAGTGGCTGAAAGGATAAAAACCATGAAAAAAATACTTATCCACAGTGGATACATTAAGCTGGACCAATTTCTGAAACTCGCAGATTGTGTATCCACAGGTGGAATGGCCAAAGCGTTATTGCAGGAAGGTCACGTTCTGGTCAACGGAGAGGTAGAGGAACGGCGCGGCAGAAAACTTTATCCGGGTGACAAAATTGAAGTGCAGGATAACGGGACCTTTGAGGTTGAAGGCGGAGGAGTAAAAGAGTAGTACGCTAGGGGAGGAACCATTTCGTGTTTGTTAAAAATATCGGTCTGCAGCATTATCGGAATTACGGGCTGCTGCGTCTGGAGAGCCTGGGCGATGTGAATCTGATTCTGGGTCAGAACGCCCAAGGCAAAACAAACCTCATGGAGGCATTGTTCGTCCTGGCGATGACCAAAAGCCACCGCACCTCTAAGGACCGCGAACTTATCTCCTTCGATGCCCCCGGAGATGCAGCTCAGATCGTTGCCGAGGTAGAACGAAAGTATGGCGATCTCAGGCTGGAGCTCACCCTATCTGCCAAAGGTAAAAAAGCCAAGATCAATGGCTTGGAGCAGCGGCGCCTTAGTGAGTTTGTTGGATCTCTGAATGTGGTCATGTTTGCACCGGAAGATTTAGAGATTGTAAAAGGGACCCCTGGTATCAGACGGCGTTTTCTTGATATGGAGATCGGCCAAGTTCAGCCTAGTTATCTATTTCACCTACAGCAGTATCAAAAAATACTCTTGCAAAGAGGTAATCTCTTAAAGCAATTATGGGGAAAAGAGGCTGCAGGGAAAGAGCTTCTGGAAATCTGGGATGCTCAACTTGTAGAGCATGGTGTTAAAATCGTCAAAAAAAGGAAACAATTCATAAAGAAGCTGCAAATATGGGCTGAAAGCATTCACCGGGGGATTACGAACGGCGGAGAAGAATTGAAATTGCTCTATGTCCCCTCTTTCGGCGATCGGGATGAGGAAGATGAAGCTGTCTTATTAGACAATTTTATGTTAAAGTTATCACAAACGAGAGAACAAGAAATCAGGCGCGGCATGACGCTGACGGGTCCCCATCGGGATGACCTGTCCTTTTTTATCAACGGAAGGGAAGCTCAGGTCTACGGTTCTCAAGGACAGCAGCGTACCACGGCTTTATCGCTTAAGCTGGCGGAAATCGAGCTGATCCATGAGGAAATCGGAGAATATCCTGTGCTGCTTCTTGATGATGTTTTATCCGAGCTTGATCCTTACCGCCAGACCCAGCTTATTGAAACCTTTCAAAGCAAGGTACAGACATTCATTACCGCTACCGGAATTGAGGGTCTGAATGCCGATAAATTAAAGGGCGCCAGCCTATTTCATGTTCATGATGGAAAAGTTGAGTTATAAAAGAGCGGAGGACGATCATGTATATTCATTTGGGCGGGGAGAAGATCATTAGGTCTTCGGAGTTAATTGCTATATTTGATATTTCGATTGAGAAATCTTCCAAGGTATCTAAGCAATTCGTTATTCACTCTGAGCAGGATAAGAAGCTTGAGCGGATTGGCGAAGAGGAAGCAAAATCTATTGTCGTAACTAAAAATATCGTGTATTACTCCCCCATTTCCTCCTCCACTCTTAAAAAAAGAGCCAAAATTTTGCTCGAAATATAACTTGCATTTGGTAACAAAGAGATAATCAGAAAGAAGTAGGTGAAGGCATGTCAATGAATCAACCGACATATGATGAGAGCCAGATTCAGGTACTGGAAGGGCTGGAAGCGGTTCGGAAACGTCCGGGCATGTATATTGGTTCGACTAGTTCTAAAGGTCTCCATCACTTGGTATGGGAGGTCGTCGATAATAGTATCGATGAGGCACTCGCAGGTTATTGTGACCGGATTCAAGTGATTATACATGAGGATAACGCGATCACTGTTATCGATAATGGACGTGGCATACCTGTAGGTGAGAATGTAAAGCTTAAGAAGTCGACGCTTGAAGTCGTAATGACCGTGCTGCATGCAGGCGGTAAATTCGGCGGTGGCGGATATAAAGTTTCCGGTGGTTTGCATGGTGTGGGTATCTCTGTAGTAAATGCCTTGTCTGAAAAGGTCCTTGTTAAGGTCAAACGTGACGGTCATATCTACCAACAGGAATATAGACGCGGTGCACCGCAGTATGATATCAAAATTGTTGGCGATTCAGATGAGACAGGAACGACTACAACCTTTCATCCGGATCCTGAAATATTTACGGAAACCACAGTTTTTGAATATTCGACACTGCTTACTCGTATTCGGGAGCTGGCTTTTCTTAACAAAGGAATCGAGCTTTCGCTTCATGATGAGCGGACGGATGTCACCAACGTGTTCAAATACGAGGGTGGTATCGTTGAATATGTGAAATATTTGAATGAGAAAAAAGAAGCACTACATGAGGATCCGATCTACGTGGAAGGCTCACGCGATATGATCCAAGTTGAAGTGGCTCTCCAATATAACGATTCGTATACTGAGAACATCTACTCTTTTGCGAATAATATTAATACGCATGAGGGCGGAACGCATGAATCGGGCTTTAAAAGTGCGCTGACCCGTATCATCAACGATTATGCCCGTAAAGCGGGAGTACTGAAGGATAGCAATTCGAATCTGACTGGTGATGACGTGCGTGAAGGATTGACAGCCATTATTTCTGTCAAAATTCCAGATCCACAATTCGAAGGTCAAACGAAAACTAAGCTCGGAAATAGTGAAGTGCGGGGTATCGTAGAATCACTGTTCGGAGAGAAATTACAAGAGTTCCTGGAAGAAAACCCAGCAGTATCACGTCGCGTTCTGGAGAAGTCACTTTCCGCTTCACGCGCACGAGAAGCTGCCCGTAAGGCACGTGAGTTAACCCGTCGGAAGAGTGCGCTTGAAGTCAGTGCTCTGCCTGGTAAACTCGCCGACTGTTCATCCAAGGATGCATCGATCAGTGAACTATACATCGTCGAAGGTGACTCAGCGGGTGGATCGGCTAAGCAAGGCCGGGATCGCCATTTCCAAGCGATTCTACCGTTGCGTGGTAAGATCCTAAACGTTGAAAAAGCTCGCCTTGACCGTATTTTATCTAACGCTGAGATCCGCGCCATCATTACGGCTTTGGGCACAGGGATCAGCGATGACTTTGACTTATCGAAGGCTCGCTACCATAAAGTGGTTATTATGACCGATGCCGACGTCGATGGAGCCCATATTAGAACGCTATTATTAACGTTCTTCTATCGTTACATGCGGAAGCTAGTAGACGCGGGTTATATCTATATTGCACAGCCTCCTCTCTTTAAGATTGAGCGCAATAAGGTTATCCGCTACGCAGGCAGCGAGAAGGAACGCGATGATATTATCGCTTCTTTTGGAGAAAATGCTAAGGTTAACGTCCAACGTTACAAAGGTTTGGGAGAGATGAATGCAACCCAACTTTGGGACACAACGATGGACCCAGAGACCCGTATGATGCTCCAGGTTACGATTGAAGATGCGATGCTGGCAGATAGTATTTTTGATACACTTATGGGTGACAATGTTGAACCAAGACGTGACTTTATCCATGAGCATGCCAAGAACGTTAGATACCTTGATGTGTAAGAACAATATTTAATACAACCTCCGGCTTCTATTCCTAACGGAATGAGAACGCTGGAGGTTCTTTGATTTCAAGCTTCTTTTTAGGCTCTTGTAGATTGTTTATTGCGGTTCGAATAAGGGGATTTTCTTGCTTTTACACGTCCATAGGCTACGGCATAGCGATGTATTTTACGATAGATTGATTTATCTGGAAATAATTTGAATACAGCAATGGACGGAAGAGTGTTGACTTCCAGCAGCCACATATCCAGATGTTGATCCATGGCAATATCCAGACCAATCTCTTTGATTCCTGGATAGGCAGATTGAAGCTGTGCCGCGATTTGTATACCCAAAACTTTTAAGTGATTGATCGTAACTAGGACTTCAGAGGGCGGCATATAATTTTTAAGCAGAGTACTTACGGAAAGGATACTGCCTCCACTGTGATAATTGGTGACGATTTTTTGAGGGGCAGCTACTCTTCCAAGCATTCCTGTTGTTTGCCATACTCCTGACGGAGTTTTTTGGGTAAGAACCCGAAGATCAAAAGGGCGGTCTTGATGACGCAGAAGGTCAATTCCTTTTTGGATCAAATAGGTCCGATTCTGAATTCGTTTCTGTAAGTTCTCATACAGCTCTTCTGGTGAGAAAAACACTTCCGCAGTCTTCCCATATCTTAAAATATATAAGATCTGTTCTTCTGGCTCTTCTTTATTAACATTATCGAGGTCGGTACCGTGTTCAGCTTTCTGTTTGCTAGTGCTAAGAGTTACAGTACGCTGCTCAGCTCTCATTACACCGATACCATAACTTCCTCGATCAGGCTTAATATAGACCATTGTATATAACGCAAGCATCTCCTTAAGAGCATTGACATCGAATTTACGGGTATCAGGCACATATTGTAATAGAGAGTGATTTTGAAGGATGACTTTCGTTTTAGCCCATTTGCTTGGGACGCGTTGAATCTTCATTATCTTCCTCCTTATGAGTTTTGTGCAGGAATAGGTCCTTTGGGTTCCTTGTTGTAAAAAATGCAGTGGCAGCATAATCTTTGACAGCTGAAAATCAGGACAAGCTACCTAAACAATGGTATAATATAAGGATATGGGGTTATGCCTTATCGAACGATATTAGGATAATAAAACCGTGTTTCTTGTCTTTACAGTCTATGTAGTAAAGATATTTGCGGAAAGGGCAAATACCCTGATAAGCGCAAAAAGAAATCAATATTAGAAGATAAAAGGCTATCATGTTTAATTGTGCTACTTTTGTGAAAGTAATATAATTAAGGGTAGCGGTTTTTTAACTGAAGGAGGTCCAGCAACTCATGGCTGAACAAAATAACCCACAAGTCAAAGATCGGGACATTGGCGTGGAAATGCGTGAATCCTTTATGGATTACGCAATGAGCATCATTGTTAGCCGGGCTTTGCCAGATGTGCGGGACGGACTCAAGCCGGTTCACCGACGCATTTTGTTTGCGATGTCGGAGCTTGGAATGTCTGCGGATAAGCCTCATAAGAAATCTGCAAGAATCGTCGGTGAGGTTATCGGTAAGTACCACCCTCACGGTGACTCAGCTGTCTATGAAACAATGGTACGGATGGCTCAGGATTTCTCGATGCGCTATATGCTTGTAGACGGTCACGGGAACTTTGGTTCGATTGATGGTGATATGGCCGCGGCGATGCGGTACACAGAAGCCCGTCTTTCCAAGATTGCAGGCGAAATGCTTCGTGATTTGAACAAAGAGACAGTTGACTTCGCACCCAACTATGATGGTGAAGAGAATGAGCCGGTTGTATTACCAGCCCGTTATCCGAATCTGCTCGTAAATGGGGTATCTGGTATTGCTGTAGGTATGGCTACTAATATTCCACCGCATAACCTTGGTGAAGTTATCGATGGTGTGCAGGCGATGATTAAGAATCCTGATATCACGCCAATGGAATTGATGGAGTTTATCCAAGGTCCGGATTTCCCTACGGCTGGATATATTTTGGGTCGTGAGGGCATTCGTCAGGCTTATCGTACGGGGCGTGGTTCAGTAACCATGCGTGCGAAGGCAACGATCGAAGAGAACAACGGCAAGGCTCGCATCATTGTGCATGAGCTTCCATACCAGGTTAACAAAGCAAGATTGGTTGAAAAAATCGCAGAATTAGTACGTGAGAAACGTATCGAAGGTATAACGGATCTTCGAGATGAGTCTGACCGTAACGGTATGCGTGTAGTTGTTGAGATGAGACGCGATGTTAATCCAAATGTAGTATTAAACAATCTATATAAACATACTTCTATGCAATCCACATTTGGGATTAATATGCTTGCCATCGTAAATAACGAGCCGAAAATTCTTAATCTGCGTGATGTTCTTTATCATTATTTGCAGCACCAGATTGAAGTTATTCGTCGTCGTACTATATTTGATCTTAAAAAAGCTGAAGCACGCGCTCATATCTTAGAAGGTCTGCGCATTGCGCTTGATCATCTGGATGAAGTGATTGCGTTAATCCGTGCTTCGCGGACAACTGATATAGCCCGCGAAGGATTAATGAGCACCTTTAGCCTCAGTTTAGAGCAGGCTCAGGCTATCCTCGATATGCGGATGCAACGTCTGACCGGTCTGGAACGGGAAAAGATCGAGAATGAATATAACGAATTGATCGTTAAAATTGCAGAGTACCGTGAAATTCTGGCTAACGAGCATCTTGTACTGGAAATCATCAGCAATGAGCTGCAGGATATCCGTGATAGATATTCTGATGAACGCCGGACAGAGATTACGGTTGGTGAAGAAAGTATCCTGGATGAAGACCTTATTCCACGTGAAGAGGTTGTTATCACTATTACACATACAGGATATATCAAACGTCTACCTGTCAGCACCTACCGCAGTCAGAAGCGCGGAGGTCGCGGAGTCATGGGGATGGACACCAAGGACCAGGATTTTGTGGAGCATCTCTTCGTGAGTAACTCTCATAACTATCTGATGTTCTTTACCGATAAGGGTAAAGTATACCGGATTAAAGCTTACGAGATCCCAGAATTGGGCCGTACAGCCCGGGGGACGCCAATCATCAACCTGATTCAAATCGAACAAGGTGAGAAGATTAGTGCGGTAATCCAAGTAGAAGATGGCGATAGCGACAAATATTTATTCTTTGCTACCCGCGAGGGTATCGTGAAGAAGACGCCTCTTGGGGATTATAACAACATCCGTAAAGGCGGTCTTATTGCCATTAATCTTCGTGAAGAAGATTCCCTGATCGAGGTTAAGCTGACTGATGGACAGCAAAATCTCATTATCGGTACAGCTCGCGGAATGTCGATTACGTTCTCAGAGAATGATGTGCGTTCTATGGGACGTAGCGCGACTGGCGTTAAGGGTATTACGCTTGACGGTAATGACCATGTCATTGGTATGGACTGTGTCGATAAGGAGCTTGAGGTTCTGATTGTTACTACCAAGGGTTATGGTAAACGGACACCAGCCGGTGATTATCGTTCCCAGACTCGTGGCGGTAAAGGGATCAAGACCATTAATCTCACCGATAAGAATGGTCCTGTAGTGGGTCTTAAGGTCGTTAAGAAGGATGAAGACTTAATGATCATTACGACTAGCGGTACCCTGATTCGTACCAGCATGGATGGAATCTCTACTATGGGCCGTTACGCTCAAGGGGTTAAGCTGATTAACATCCGCGAGGATGACGCAGTAGCTACCCTGTGTAGAGCTGACAAGAACGAAGAGGATGAATCTGAGGAAGTGGAAGGTCTGGAAGGTCTGGAAGGCTTGGAAGGGCAAGAAGGCCTGGATGGGCAGGATACAGTCGAGGAATCTGGCGATATTGATCAGCCTGAGATCCTGACTGAGGACGAAGACACTGACCTAGAATAGGTTGAATTCAAAAAAGAGCAAGGGCTTCTATTCCAGAAGTTCTTGCTCTTTTTGTTGCCTTTTGAATGACCGATGCTTCAAAAAATAAAATAAATATTTTGAAAGAATAGTTTTCACTGCACTAGTGTCTTCCATTTATCCGTACTATAATTAGCCAATAGAATCCTATAAAGTACTAATTTCTCAGAAATTATCTGTCTTATCAATGTGAGGTAATGCTGGGTGTACGGCTTATAGAAATTAAGGGGCTGAGTATATGCCAAATATATTGGTTGGAGAAGTTAAAGCAGGCTCAAAGATAATAAAGGATGTAATTACACCTTTAGGGGGGACTTTATTCACTAAGGGAAAAATATTGCTCCCTCGTGATCTAGATATTTTACAGGCTTTTTTGATTGGGCAAGTGGAAATCGAAGGTGACCAAGGTGAGGCGAGTTCGGATGGAGCCAAAACAACAGCTAAGCAAGCTTCCCCTAAAGCTGGAGCCATTATCAACGAATCGATGTTGGCCAAGACTAATTCTCCTCTACATGATGAATACGATAAAATGCTCACTCTTATTAAGAACAGCTATCGATCGGTAACGGCAGCTTCACTTCCTATTTTTGAGCTTCGCAGTCAGTTAGAGACATTAATAGGTTATTTGAAGGATTATCATGTTTTGAAGTTTACACCGCGCACTTTAAAATATGAGGATTACAACTATCACAATGCTGTGTTGTCCGCGTTGACCTCCTATAAAATCGCTCAGTGGTGTGGGTACCCACAAAAGGATTGGATGCAGATTGCTTTTGCAGGATTATTACATGATATCGGTAATGCAAAAGTAGACAGCTCACTTTTACAGAAACCGGAGTCACTTAACAATAGTGAAATAGAAGAGGTACGCCGACACACTACATATGGTTATCAATTATTACGCAATGTTACAGCGATTAATGAAGGGGTAAGACTTGCCGCCTTGCAGCATCATGAGAAGATTGATGGCTCTGGTTATCCATTGAAGCTGGACGGCAGTCAGATTCATTTCTACGCTAAAGTAGTCGCAGTAGCAGATATATTTCATGCTATGACCTTAGAAAGAGCCTACAGAAGAGCACAGTCTCCTTATTTGGTACTAGAGCAGATTCTGACAGAAAGCTTCGGTAAGCTTGACCCAGTGATTGTGCAGACGTTTATACAGAAGAGTACTGATCTCTTTAATGGCACTAGAATCAAATTAAGCGATGGGCGTCATGGGGAGATTATCTTCACTGATCGCGCAAACCCTACACGTCCGATGGTTAAGATTGAGGAAACAATAGTTAACTTGATGCTGGAACGTGAATTGTATATTCAAGAGATCATTGCATAGGGTGTAGTTACAAGGGAATAAGGCTGTGCTAGCCACTCTATATCGCAGTATTGAGGCTTTTGGCAGCACAGTCTCTCATTTATCTATTATATTTCAAAAAAAGA